>DAOQKI010000038.1:0-28556 GCA_035334485.1 Opitutaceae bacterium | reverse complement strand
CCCCGCCGTCGGCTCCCAATGTGGCGTCAAAGGCCAACACGCATCTCTACCGACGGGGCCTTCGCGTGCTGAGTGCGGAAGAAACTAACGCGCTCGCGGAGTGCATCGCTGGACTGGTCCGCGACCGACTGACGCAAGACGGCCCCTTTCGGAGTTTGGCGGACTTCCTCGGGCCGGAGTCGCGCTGGGGAGGGCAGAGTCTCCTCGAGGCCGCGATCGCCCGCATCGAGACTGCCGGGGGCCTGAAGCTCAACGATCGCTCCCGGGTGCCTGAGTTCAGCTCGCAGACGCTGTTGCCGAGCGACCTGATGAGCAGGCTGGGCAACGAGTGCACGATCCGCTCCGACACGTTTCGCATTCGTGCCTACGGCGACGCCCGCGTCCCGGGCAGCGCGAGCATCACAGCGCGGGCCTGGATCGAAGCGGTCGTGCAACGCCTGCCCGAGTGGAACGATGCCACGCAATCGCCTGAGATCCCTGTCTCCAGCCTCAACGCCACGAATCGAATTCGCGGCCGCCGATTTCAGGTTCTTTCATTTCGCTGGCTCAAGGCATCGCAAATCTAATGACGAAAAAAGCCGCATTTCGTGAGGTGATCGTTATTCGTCGCAGAGCGCAGGGATTCATCTGTGGTGAATACCTCAGAGCGGACTGGGGTAGGTTCCTTGATTCTCCCGTTGCCACGCTGCGTATTCACGGCGAATCGCCATAAGCCGACCACGACTTGGACCGTGCTGCCAGTCGCTGTCGTTATCGCACCGTCACGGCTTGTCGCGATGAGCGCCGCAATGGAGTGCCATTAAGCTGAGAGAAAAATTACGAAGCGCGTGTCACACGCTTTGATTATTGCTGACGAGTTGCTGATGAACGCTGTACCAGAATTAGCTGCCGTGAAAATTGTCATCGTCGAGGACCACCAGATGTTCCGCGATGTCGTGCACAAAGTGTGCACGAGCGAACTGCATCACACAGTCGTGGGCGAGGCATCGGATGGCATGATGGCGGTGGACGTGGTGGCTCGCAGCTTCCCGGATCTCGTGATCCTCGACGTGCATTTGCCAAACCTTGACGGTTTCGGCGTGGTGGACGCGATTCGCCAAGCCGTGCCGCTGGTGAAGATCCTGGTGCTGTCTTCCCATTGCGATGACTACACGGTTTTTCGCGCTGAACGGGCCCACGTGCAGGGTTTTGTCGACAAGAACACTAACTCCGTGGAAACGGTGAAGGCGGCGATCCGGGCGATCGGGCAGGGCAAGACCTACTTCTCGGACACGTTCGTGCGGGTGAAGGCGGCGCGCCTGAAGAACCCGCAGTCATTCGACAAGCTGCTCACCGATCGGGAGCGGAGCATCCTGTCGATGATCGGCGAACCGCTCAATGACGCCGAGATCGCGGATCGGTTGAAGATCTCCATCGAGACGGCGGAGAAACACCGCTTCAATATTCTCAAGAAGCTCGGGCTAGCCTCCACGGCCGAGTTGGGCCGTTACGCCCGCGACCACGGCTTCACGCTTTCTGGGAAGTCGACCGACGGAGGCGCATTGCTGCCGTAAGGCTGCGAATCTCCCCGAGGACCCGGGCCGTCCGCTCGTCGAGGATTGCCATGTGACGCGCGCGGGCCGCGGTTTCCAGTTCGGTGGCAACGTCGCCGAGCGCGGTCGCGCCCACCATGCGGGCCTGGCCAAGGACGGAATGCGCGGCGTCGGCAAGCTCAGCGGCGTTGTCGGCGTCGAGCGCGTCGTTCAGCCGTTCGGCGCCTTCGGCGAGCGACGTGATGAACCGCTCAACCTGCGCCCCCAGGCCATCGTCCGAGCCGTCGGAGAGGTATTTCAGGATCGAAAAATCGAGCGCGGCCGCCTGTTCCGCCTCGGGCGAAACGTGCATCGTCGCGGCGGTGAGCAGGCGCCGACCGGCGGCGACGAGGATCTTGCGCAGCTTGGCCGGGGTCAGCGGCTTTCCGATGAACGCGTCCATGCCGGCCTGCAGGCAAAGGCTGCGGTCGGCCGGCGTGCAGTAGGCGGTCACCGCCAGGATGACCGCGCGGGGACCGTCCTCTTCCAGCGACCGAATCTTGCGCGCCACCTCGGTGCCGTCCATGTCGGGCAGGTTGCGGTCGAGCAGCACGACATTGTGGCGCTTGGTCGCGAACAGCTCGACCGCCTCGGCGCCCGACTTGGCCCAGTCACAGGACAGGCCGAGCTTGGCGAGGACGGCCTTGGCGGCCTCGGCATTGTAGTCGGCATCCTCGACGAGCAGCACCGACGTGTTCGGCAGCGTCATGTCGACGGCCTTGGTCGGCGCGGCGGCGACGATGAGCGGCAGCGACAGACGGAACCGGGCGCCCTTGCCGGGCTCGCTGCTCACACCGACGGATCCACCCATCAGATCCGCGAGCAGGCGGCAGGATGCCAGGCCCAGGCCGGTGCCCTTGACGCCGCTGTTCTTCGCCCCCTCCAGGCGATGGAACTTGGTGAACAACGCGGTCTGTTCGGCGGCCGTCAGGCCCGGTCCGCAATCCGCGACGGTGAACTCAATTTCGCCCGGCGAATCCGCGGGGGCGGAGGCGATGAGGGTGATGGTGCCGCCGGCGTATTTCAGCGCGTTGCTGACGTAGTTGACGAGGATCTGCTGGATGCGTCCCGCGTCGGCCAGCAGGGTGGGCGGCAGCGTCGGGTCAACGGAGATCGCCAGGTGCGCCTCGCGCGCGGCGGCCTCGCCCTCGAGTGTGGCGACGACCGAGCGCAGCAGCTGCGTGGGCGAGAACGGCGCGGCGCGCAGTTCCACGCGACCGGCCTCAATGCTCGCGAAATCGAGCACATCGTCGACCAGCGTCGAGAGGTAGGTCGTGCACTCGCGCAGGGTCGCGACGAGCTCGCGCTGCTTGTCGTTGAGCGACGTGTCCTCGAGCGCGAGCGCGAGGCCCACGATGCCGTTGAGCGGATTCCGGATGTCGTGGCTCATGGCCGCGACGAACTGCGTCTTCGCCGCGCTGGCCTGCGCCAACTCCTCGGTGCGGACGCGGACCTTTTCCTCCAGCTCGGCGTTGCGGCGCTGGAGCTGGTGGATGCGCAGCCGGTACAGACCGAAACCGAGCGGCAGCAGCGCAAAGACGAATCCGATGAGCGCCGGGGCGGTGCGCCACCAGGGCGGTGAGACTGCAAACGGGAACTCGGTCGCCGGACTGACTGCGCCGGTCGCGGTCACGGCTCGCACCTTGAAGACGAAGTGGCCGTCGCGGGCCGCGGTCAGTTCGCGCCGCGAGGAGTCCTCGGCCTGCACCCAGTCGCTGTCGACGCCGTCGATGAAGGTCTCGAACCGCAGTGACTCGGCCAGGCCGAAGTCGGTCGAGGAAAATTCGAAGAGCACCGAGCGGGTCGAATAGGGCAGGGTACCGGTCACCACGACCGGCGGCTGCTTCTGGTCGGTCGAGGCCGTGACGCGAAGGAGCGGGGCGTGCGGCTGCGGATTGCTGAGTTGCTTGCCGACCTCGTGACGCAGGAGCCCGCCGGGCCCGAGGGTCCACAGCACCGTCCCGCCATCGGGCTGGGGCACCGCTGCGAGACCGAATTCGATTCCGACCTGCGCGAGGCCGGGGACAAAATGGAATTCCCAGAACGCGCGATCGGGCGTGACCGTGATCCGACCCAGCGTGCTCGCCCGCGTGGGCGACGCGGAGAACACGACCCACATTTCGCCGCGTTCATTGATCGGGGTGGCAGCGGTGAACCAGAAGGTTGGATAGTTGGCGACCGGCTCCAGTTGGTCGCGACCCGCGCGCAGGACCCAAGCCTGATGCTTGGTGAGGATAACCAGATTGCCTTGGGCGTCCGCTTCCACCCAGGCGCAGTCCTTCGCGAGTGCGTCACCCTTGGCCGGCTGGAAGGGCTGGACGGACGGCACGTGGTCGAGCGTGGGCTTGGTGAAGTAGAGCCCCTTCGAGAAGGTCGCCAGCCAGAGCCTGCCGTCCGGAGTCTCTGCGACGTTGCAGAGGATGTCCGGCAAGTCGGTCACCAGCGGGCGCATCGTGCCGGCTTCGTCGAGCAGGCCGATGGCCCGTCCGTCGTACACCAAGAACTTACCGGGGAAGAGGAGCGACGGACGGGACCAATTCTGCATCCGGTTTGCCCGGTATAGCTGCGTCTCCTTGCCGTCTTTCCAAAGACAGACACGTCCACTGGTAAGCAGCAGGCCGCCCTGGTAGAAGCGGGCATCGAGGTAATTCTCCCGGGTTCCCGGCAGCAGGCTGGTCTTGCCGGTGGCCGGATCCAAGGCGTGAAGGCCCGAGAAGGTCGGAATGTAAACTTGGTCCGCGGTGGCCAGGATAGTGCGGACGTCGGCGGTCGGTACGCCCGATTCCTTGGTGTAGAGCTTCGACGGGCCCGCCAATTCGATCCGCGCGACGTCGGCGCCAAAGTCGATCCAGAGCGCACCCTCGCGATCACAAAAGAGGTGGTTGATCGCCCGGTTGTCGGTCCCGCGAAGGTCGTAGTTCAGCCATTCGGTTGAGCCGTCGAGCCCGAGCAGCAGAATCTTCCCCTGCGCGGTGCCGATGGCGATCCGTCCGTCCGGCAGGCTCGTGGCCGTCGCAATGCTGAGCTTGGCCAGCAGGTCACCGACCTGCGGGTTGGGTTCCTCGAGCTTGCCGTGCTGGTAAACGTAGAGGGCCGCGCCGGTCACGATGCGCGAGCCCGGGGCCAGCGGCTCCATCCACAAGACGGCGCCGCGCTTGAACTCGGATGCCGGCAGCTTGAGTTCGGGTCCCTTTGGCCCGAGCTCGTAGAGTCCCGCCTCACGCGTGAAGGCATAGAGATGATCACCGGCGCGGACGGGATAGAGTCTTGTCTTGGACGGGAGATGATCGACGCGGAATTTCGCGCCGTCCCAGTGGTACACCGCCTGCCGGGAAATGAAGGTAACCTCGCTGCCGATCGCGGCGACCTTGGTGATGGTGTCGATTGTCCGCTCGGATGCTGGCAGTGTCGCGAGCAGCGAATGGAATTTCCATCCCGTGCTCTCGGTCTGGTCGTACCAACCGAGGTCCGTCTGCGTGCCGGCCCAGAGGCGGCCCTGCGAATCGAGATCGAGCGCGCAGATGCCATACGGGCCCTCGGTCTCGAACTTGCGCCAGTGCCTGCCGTCAAACGTGAGCAGGCAATCCGAGCCGAAATAGAGCACGCCTTGGCGGTCCTGCGCCATGCTCCACTTCGGTCGCGGCAGGCCGATTTCTCGCGCGTCAAACCACGTGGTGACCGCCGTGCCGGCGGCGCCCGCTGAAGTCACGACTGTCGTCGCACATCCGAGTGCGAGCAAGCTGCCGCGCCACGCACGGCTGAATCCGGTCGCGATATGACTCAGGTAAATCACTGGGGGCCTGTATACTTGATGGAGGTCTCCCCTGGGAAAGGCGATGCCTTTCTTGGGCGGGCATACCGGAATTCCGGTAGTTGAGAGAG
Source organism: Opitutaceae bacterium (assembly GCA_035334485.1). Classification (GTDB taxonomy): domain Bacteria; phylum Verrucomicrobiota; class Verrucomicrobiia; order Opitutales; family Opitutaceae; genus Opi-474. The sequence continues at coordinate 23,103 of DAOQKI010000038.1, read as the reverse complement.
TGGCGCCTTAGGTCGCGATTCAAAGGATGCGGGTGCCATGAATGCCTCAAAGCGCCTCCTCCTCGGAGTGGTTTCCACTCTGCTTCTCGCGGCCGGCTTCGCCCGGGCCGCTGATCGTTTCGATCCAATGAATCATGCTTCGAATCCGTCGCAGGCCGACACAATCGTTGCCGACGGCCCAGCACTGCCCTGCACTGGTGGCGGTGGCACCGGTGGAGATGGTGGCGACGGCTACAACTAGACTGATTCGAGTTCACCTCCGTCATGCTCAGTCTCGCTGCCTACCGTTACCGCAGTGTGCTCGCGGCCCATGGCGGGCCGGTGGCTCGCATTGAGTCAGGGGTGTTTCCGGTTTGCGGCCGGCGGATGTACCAGGCGAACGCCCGGTTGTCCGCCGGCCTCACGCCGCGCCGCTCACTTTCCCTGTACAGTGACGCCGATGGAAGCGGGACCCACGCCCGCTTGAGCGTCGCCCGTCACATGGCCGTCTCCGAGGCCCTCGAACGCTGGGCCTTCCACAGTACGGTGCGCTCGGAGCGCGCCGCGGAGTTCGGCTTCGACGTCGATCCTTCCTCCAACGGCATGTCGGCTTTCCCCGGCCTGCTCCGCACGCATGCCCGCCGCAAGGCGGTGCTCGAGGCGGTGGAGCGGTACTGCCTTGTGGCCTGGTGGGAAGGCTTGGCCGAGGGCCGGGAATTCCAGACGGACTGGCCCGGCGTCTCCGCGATCGCCATCGATGGCCCGTTCGGCGGCGTCACCGTGATCGCCTACGCGCGCACCAGCTACGGCGGCTACGCCTACGGCCACGCGGCCGAGGAATCGTTCGGCGCCGCATGTGAGCGGGCCGTCATCGAGCTCGCCCGTCACGAATGGGTGCTGCGCTCCTCCTGGCTCGCCGGCGCCTCGGGCGAAGCGGCCCGGCCGCAGGACCTGTTTGAGCGGCGCTGCCTCCACTTCGCCGGCGAGGTGGGACACGAGGAATTTCAGCGCCGGCTGCGGACCCCGGCGTTCAAGTCGCTGCCGCGTCCGGTCATCGCCTGCGATCGCGAGATCGACGGGCCCTGGTCGCAGTACGCGACCGTCTGGCGGTTTGCCGTGCAGCCGGTGTCAGACGGATTCCTGCGCGCGGGCTCCGACTACTTTTTCTGGTGATGAAACCGCTGTCCTTCGGTCTTCCCGACGCGCTGCGGGCGGAAGGGGTTCACGCCGCGCAGCATAACCCGAAGCCGGTTCACCCGGTCATGCGGATCCTGCACCTGCCGACGGGTGAGGACGACTCGCGCGACGTGCGCGACGCGGTCGCGACGGATTTCCCGCTGGCGCAGGTCGTCACGGTCGCCTGTCGCGACACCTTCCTCACGGAACTGCGCTCGGGCCGCAGCCATGCCGTCATCTCCGACTATGCGCCGAGCGCGCTGGGGGTCTGGGAGGCGGTGGTGCTGGCGCGGCATATGATCCCGACGGTGCCGATCGTGTTCTATTCCCGCACCACCGAGACGCGGCACGCCGAGCTGATGCGGCAGGCGGGATTCCAGCACTGCCTGACCCACGGCGAGTCCGGCCGGCTGGGCGGCGCCTTGCGCGCGAGCTTCCTGTCATCGCATCCGGACCGGGCGAGTCCGGCCGACTACGCGGAGCTGATCCGGCAGAACCGCGAGCTCCACCTGCGCCTCGACACCGCGGCGGAACGCGTTCGGCGGCTGGAGAACATCGAGGTCTTTGCGTCGGGCCTGGCGCACGACCTGAACAACATGTTTGCGCCGATGATGATGGCCGCGCCGCTGCTCCGGGACGCGGTGCCGGAGAGCGAGGCGCGCCGCATGCTGGACACGCTGGAGAGCAGCGTGCAGCGCGGCGCGGCGATCGCGACCCAGATCCTGCACCTCACGCTGGGTGGGGAAGGCGAGGCGCACCTCGTGCGCGCGGACGAGCTGGTGCGCGAGGCGGCCCGGCGGCTGGCGGACGTCCCGCCGCGCGAGATCGTGACCGACATGGTCCTGCCAGTCTCAACCCCCCAGGTGCGCGTGGTGCCGCGCCAGATCCAGCAGGCTCTGCTCAATCTCTTCATGAATGCCCGCGCGGCGATGCGGGGCGGCGGACATCTCCGCATCGGACTGGAGACGCGGCTCCTCGACGAGACGGCGGCCCAGCAGATTCCCGCCGGCCGGCCGGGCTCATTTGCGATGATCTACGTGCACGACACCGGCGCCGGCATCAGCGCCGAGCGCATGCCGCACCTGTGGGAGGGACCCGGACCGGGACAGTCCACGCCGCTCGCCGCACCGCTGGGCCTGCCCGTGGTGCGGAGCATCGTGAAACGGCACCGGGGCTTCGTGCAGTTGCTGACGACGCCGGGTCGCGGGACCACGGTGCGGATCTTCCTGCCGACCGTGCCGACGCCCTGAGGCGTGTCTGCAAACCCGGCCTGTCATCCTGAACGAAGTGAATCGTCCAGTGGGATGCGGTTGAAGCCCCCGCGAACGCTGACTGGATTTTTCGCCTGGCTCAGAATGACAGCCAGGCAAACCGGGTCTGAAGGCCAGCGCTGACGGCGGGCTATTTGCCCTCGGTGCGGGAGCGGACGAGCCCCTCCAGGGCGTCGAGGCGGGCCTTGAGCTGGGCGATCTCGTCCTGCTGGCTCGCGATCACGCGGCCCTGCTTCTCGACCGTGGCATGTTCCTTCTGAAATTCGTTCAGGAGCATCGCATTCACGGCGTCGTAGCGCACCGACTGGATCTTCCCCGCGGCATCGAGGACCAGCAGGTCCGGAGCGACCTTTGCCACCTCTTCGGCAATCAGGCCGAATTGCTGCGTGCCCTTGGGATCAAGCTCTTGCTTGTAACGGAAGGTGACGGGGCGCAGCTGCAACAAGACGTCACTCACCGAGCCCATATCATGAATGTCGCGCTTGAAGCGTTGCGAGGAGGTTACCGTTCCCAGGGTGCCGTCACTCGCTACATAGACCTGGGCGCCCGCAGGAATCGTGACGCCGGAAATACCTGCGATGACGGTGGAAGTTTGGTTGTTGTCGCCGATACGAATCACCCCTGATTCTCCAGCGACGCCGGAATTCCCGATCATGATGTTGTGGCTTCCCGTAGTGAGGTTTTCACCAGCGTAAAAGCCAAGGGCGATATTGTAGGCGCCGGACGTATTTGAGGATAGGGCGCTATCTCCCACTGCAGTATTGGAATCACCCGTATTGAGAATGAGTGCTTCGTTTCCGACTGCGGTGTTCTGATTGCCTGTGCCACCTGTGCCTAGGGCGCTTAGGCCGACCGCTGTATTAAGTTGCCCGGTGATATTCCCGTAGAGCGAATGGTAGCCGAACGCCGAGTTCGCTCCCAAAACAGGCGAATTGCTGTTTTGAAGGGCACCGGCACCGAAAGCTGAGCTAAATGTGCCGCCGACATTCGCAGAGAGAGCTTGGCGACCGAACGCGGTATTACTGGAGCCAGTCGTGTTTGCCTTCATCGCTTCGCTGCCCGACGCCGTATTGTCCAGCCCCGATGTGTTCGATTTCAGGGCCATGTTGCCTGAAGCTGTGTTATTTGTGCCGCCATAGTTAGTCGTCAAAGCTTGGTAGCCGACGGCAGTATTGTTGAATCCGCTGTAATTGGTCTTTAGGCTTTCATAGCCAAATGCACTATTCTGTGTTCCTGCCGCATTTGCCTGGAGCGCGTTTTTTCCGACAGCCGTGTTTAGGGCCGTGTTTGTGTTTTGGGTGCCTAGGCGACCAAGCGAATCCACTACGACCATTGAGCCACCGGTCACTGTGACGCCGTTGATGCCGGCCACGTAGGTAGCCGTTTGCGTGCCGGCAGTGCCCAGCCGGATTGTGGCAGTGTCACCGCCGACCCCGGTGGCGCCGATCATGATGTTGTTCGAGCCGGTGGTGATAGCGGAACCCGCCTGGTACCCGATGCCAATATTGGTTCCACCGGTGGTGTTTCCCGACAGAGCCGACGAGCCGAGGGCGGTGTTGTACGAGCCGGTGGTGTTGGCCACGAGGGCACTGGCGCCGCTACCGGTGTTGTCGGTACCGACGGTGCTCACATAGAGAGCGCGGTAGCCGGCCGCGACATTGGTCGAGCCGCTCGTGTTGGCGGCCAGCGCCGATGAGCCGACAGCGGAGTTCTTGAGGCCCGTGGTATTGGCGGTGAGTGCGCTGGCGCCGACACCGGTATTGTCGCTGCCGCTCGTGTTCGCATACAGCGCGGACGCGCCGGCGGCGTGATTGGTCGAGCCCGTTGTGTTGGAATAGAGCGCCTGATAGCCGACCGCACTGTTGCTCGAGCCGGTGGTGTTGGTTTGCAAGGCACTGGTGCCCATGGCGGCATTGCTCGAGCCGGACGTATTGCTGGTAAGGGCATTGTAACCCACCGCGACGTTGCTCGTGCCCGAGGTGACGGCGTGCAGCGCGTTGGCACCGAGCGCGGTGCTGGCGGAGTCGATCGTGTTCGTGGTGCCCAGATGTCCGTTTGGGTCGACGAAAACCATGGAGCCGCCCGCCGAATAGCTGCCGGAGATGCCGGCGAGGTAGGCGGCCGAATGGGTGCCGGCGGTGCCGATGCGGATCGTGCTCGATTCACCTGCCACGCCGGTGTTCGCGATCGCGATGTTGTTGTTGCCGGTCGTTAGGTTGATGCCGGCCTGATAACCGATCGCCACGTTGGAGGCGCCGGTCGTGTTGCCTTGCAGCGTTGACGTGCCGACGCCGGTGTTGTTACCGCCGGTCGTATTCGAGGCCAGGGAGTTCAGGCCGAAGCCGGCATTGGCGTTGCCCGTCGTGTTGGCCGTCAGGGCATTCACGCCCAGCGCGGTATTCGAACCGCCGGTCGTGTTGGAGTAGAGCGCCGTGACGCCGACCGCCGAGTTGTTCGAGCCGCTGGTGTTCAGGTTGAGGGCATTGTAGCCGACGGCGGAATTGGAGTTGCCAATGGTGTTTTGCCGGAGCGACGAGGTGCCGTGGGCGACGTTGTACGAGCCGGTGGTATTGAACTGGAGGGAGTTCAGTCCGTATGACGTGTTCGAACTGCCGGTGGTGTTTGTGGAAAGCGAGAACGCGCCGGTCGCGGTGTTGGCCGTGCCCGTGGTGTTGGCGGTGAGCGCGTTGACGCCCATCGCCGTGTTGTAGTTGCCCGTGGTATTGGCCATCAAGGCGGAGGCGCCGACGGCGGAATTGTTCGTTCCCGTGGTATTGAACCGCAGGGCGTTGATGCCCTCCGCGGTGTTGCTGGTTCCCGTCGTGTTGCTGCGCAGGGTGAAGGCGCCCGTGGCCGTGTTCTCGCTCGCCGTCGTGTTGAGCAGGAGCGCACTCGCGCCGGTCGCGGTGTTGTTCGATCCCGTCGTGTTGGAACTGAGCGCGCCAGTGCCCGTGGCGGTGTTGTTCGATTGGGCGACCGCCTGGATTCCCAGCAGGGCCATCACGACGACCGTGATTCGTGAGCAAGCGGCCAAGTGGCCACGCAGGGGACTATGACGGAGGACCATTGCGAGACCGGTCATGAGGTTTGAAAAAACCGGGCGCGTTCTGACGGCATGTGGAGTCTGCATTTCGCGGAGAAACGTGGGGGGGAGTGGTTTCGACCGAAATTGCGGGACCGCGCTAAAACACGTCGCCGGGCCAGGCGCGGAATGTGACGAACGAGTGACAAGCCATTAGGCAGAAGCGCATTGTTAATTAGCAAGGGCGTTCAGTCGGTCGCGGTGGCTTTTCTCATGACAGCAGGGGAGTTACGGCAGGACAATGCGCAGGACTACGTAATTGAACGGGTTTCATACGTGCCTGGACGTTAACACCTTCGGCAGAAGCGGCTATCTTCGTGTGCCCGCAAGGTGTTCCTTCCCGATGAAGTACGAGGAGCCGTCAGGTTCGCGCGGGCGGAAGTTTTTCTAATTTCGTCCGAGTGTTTTCGCCCAGTCGGATTGGCACGAAATCAAACAAAGACTGTGCAACCGAGGACATCGCCGCCATGGTGCGGCCATGAAAGCGATTACCCCGCGCCGCGTGTTGGCCCAGCTTCTGGTGTGTGTTGCCCCGATTGTGTTCGCCCAAGGCGAGCCCGCCGCGGCTGAGGTCACGTTCTGTTCGCCAGGCAACAGCAAGAACCCTCTACCTCGCGACCAGTTTGTCGCCCTCACGCTCGATGGCCCGGTGCTGATGTACGAGTCCGACGCGGTCCCGAATTCCGACGTGGTGGCCTTCGTGAACGGCCTCCTCGAGACGAAGCACGTCACGTACCTCGGCCTCTACGTCCGCGAAGGCACGTCCTACGGCGACGTCGTCCACGCGGTCGACCTCCTGCGCAAGACCAACGCGAAGAGCATCGGCGTGAGCGTGTCGAACGTGCCGAAGAGCCAGGCGCACTAGCGCAGAGTGATCGCACGACACCTGACGTGACAGGATCGCAGGCCCAACTAGCGATGTTATCGCGGTCTGGTGTTCGCGGCGAAATTGCTTGTCACCCCTTTCGCCAAACGCGTAGTAAGCCCCGCTCAATTGGCTTGCCAGGGTAGCTCAGTGGTAGAGCAGAGGACTCATAAGCCTTTGGTCGCCGGTTCAATCCCGGCCCCTGGCACCAGTCTCCGCCGCCGCGAATAGCGGCCAGGAGACTGCCGCGCCGAAGTACGCGTTCAGCGGACGTAGGCGGGCGATACGCGTTGAGGCGGCTCCGACCCGGCGAGCCAGTCGTGCATAGAACAACCTTCGGTTGAACCTTGTGATTCCGCCGCCGCGACAGCGGCCAGGAGACTGCCGCGCCGAAGTACGCGTTCAGCGGACGTAGGCGGGCGATGCGCGTTGAGGCGGCTCCGACTCGGCGAGCCGGTCCGACACCGCGCAACCTGTGGTCGACCTTCTTGGCGCCGCCGCGAATGCGTCCAGGGCCTGCCCTCCGAAGCCCGCGGCAGCGGGCGTAGGAGGGACTACTTGATCCCCTCCAGCAGCCCCCGGAGTTCCTGCTCGGGTTCCTCGTGCTGCTGCTCGATGGCCAGGCGCAGGGCGTCGGCGAGGATTGGCTTGGCCTCTTCTTTGCGGCCGGCTTGGAGGAGGAGTTTGCCCAGCAGGATGCGCGGCATCATCCAGTCGGCGCGGCTCGCGGCGCAGGTCTCGAAGTGGGGGATGGCCTCCAGCGGACGGTTCTCCTGCACCAGCGCCTGCGCGAGGCTGAAACGAAACAGGCTGTTGCCCGGCTGCTCCCGGACGAGCGCGGCGAACTGCTCCGAGCGCGTCGCCATGCGTCAGCTGACGTCGTCGATGAACACCACCACGCCGGTCGCGTTGTCCGGTCCGCCGCGTCGCACGGCGAGCGAGATGATCTCGTGCAGCACGTCGTCCGGCGCCGCGTCCGCGTCGATCATGTCGCACAGCTCGGAGTCGCGCACCAGTCGGGTCACGCCGTCGGTGCAAAACAGGTAGCGGTCGCCGCGCTCCAGCGGCCGGTCGATCAGGTCCACCTTCGGCGCCGACGGTTGCCCGATGCAGCGGGTCAGCGCGTTCCGGTTCGCTTCGTGATAGTAAACCGTCTCGCCCCGCGCCCGGCGGGCCTTGGCCTCGTTCTCGACCGAATGGTCCTCGGTCAGCATCTGGATGCGGCCCTGACGGTACCCGTAGCAGCGGGAGTCGCCCACGTGCGAGATGTGCAGGATGTTGCCCACGATGTGGCCGAACGTGAGGGTCGTGCCGATGCCCATGCTCGGGCTCAGCTTGTAGCCCAGCGCGTGCACGCTGACGTTCACCTGGTGCACCAAGGACGTGTAGTTCGGATTGGCGCCCGCCTCGCGGATCGCCGCCGTCACCTCATCGACCGCCCGCTGCGCCGCGTCCGCGCCGCCCGGCAGGCCGCCCACACCGTCCGCCACGCCGAATACCCGGGTTTCCAGATCCAAGAGGTAGCGGTCTTCGTTTCGTTGCCGGACGCGGCCGATGTCAGTGAGCGCCGCAGCGCGTAGCGTCGTCATGATGGAGGTTCGGTCAGCCGGTACGAAAGTCGGTCAAAAGGGTTGGAAGAGGTCTGCGCGGTTCTCGCGCGTCAACTTGGTAAACTGCGATTGCGGCAAACTGTCGAGGAAGAGTTGGCCGTAGGTTTTGGCGAGAATGCGGGCATCAAGAATGGTTATGACTCCACGATCGGTGGTAGAGCGTATTAATCGACCCACCCCCTGGCGAAATTTAACCAAAGCGTCGGGCAGCGTCAGCTCGTTGAACGGGCTGCCACCCCGGTCCCGGATCCACTCGCTCTTGGCCTCCGCCACCGGGTGTGTCGGCGGGTCGAAGGGCAGCCGGGTGATGATCACCTGCGACAGCGCCGACCCGGGCACGTCCACGCCGGCCCAGAAGCTGTCGGTGCCAAAGAGGATGCCGTTGCCCGCCTCCTGCAGGCGCCGCGCCAGTTCGGTCCGGGAGTGGTCGACGCCCTGCATCAGGAACGGCCGCCGGGCCGCCGCGAACTCGTCGGCCAGCGCCGCGGCCACCAGCCGCATGTCGTGATAGCTCGTGAACAGCACCAGCGAGCCGCCCGTCACGCCCAGCGTGCAATAGCGGATGTAGTCGGTGAGGGCATCGATCGCGAGTTTCGCCCCCTGGGCGGTGGGCAGCGGGATGTCGGCCGCGACGTAGACCCGCATGTGACGCTGATAGTCGAACGGCGAGGCCACCACCGCCGCGCGGGCCGACTCGGCGCCCACGCGCGCCTGAAAGGGCTCGATTTGGCCGCCCATGGCGAGCGTGGCGCTGGTGAACACCACCGAGGTTTGACGCTCGATCAGCTCCTCGCGCAGGTAGGGCGCGACGTCGATCGGCGCGGTGCGCAGCGTGGTGATGGTCTGCCGCCGACCGGTGCGCTCCAGCCAGTACACGAACTTCTCGTCGGCCACCGCGAGCCACTGCTTCAGGCTCGTCTGGTAGGTCTTCAGCCGGCCGCGCTGCTCCAGGAGTTCGTCCCGCGCCGGGCCTTCATCCAGCTGATCCGCGATCTTCCCGACCGCCTTGATCAACGCGAGCAACGGGCCGTCGAGCCACGGCTCGCACGGGTTCTCCTCCCGGACGCGCACGATCGGGTGCTTTTCCAGCAGGCGATCCCGAAGGAAGCCGAAGAACTGCTCGGACGCCTCGAGGCCGTCGACGACCAGCTGCTGCTCCACCGCGGTGCCATGCTTCGCGAGGAGGCCGCGCTTGGTCTTCGGATTGTAGAGATACTTCAGCATCCGCTCCGTGCCGTAGGAGCTCAGCCGCAGGCCGAAGTGCTCGGTCGCGACCTCGGGCACAGTGTGCGCCTCGTCGAGCACCACAAAGTCGTCGGGAAACAGCACCCCGCGGCTGCCGCCCTTCTCGGCCGCGCCGCCGGCGTTGATGTGCGCGAACAGGAGCGAGTGATTGACGATGATCACCTGCGCGAGCCGGAGCCGCGCCCGGGCGCGCTGGTAGAAACAGTGCTCGCCGTCGCAGTGCTTCCGCGAGCAGGCCGACGAGTCGGCGTTGACCCATTCCCAAACCTCCGGGGAGGGCGGGGGATTCAGCTCGTGACGCAGACCCTCGCGGCTCGTCGCGGCCCAGCTGGCGATGCGCTGCAGCTCGCTGTGCTCGGGACTGGCGAACAGCTCCTGCTTGTCCTTCAGTGCGGCGGCGAGCCGGGTCGTGCAGAGGTAGTTGGCCTTGCCGACCAGCACGGCGCTCTTGAAATCCGCGTAGGGCTTCAGCTCCGGGCGCGACTGAAACACGCGCCGGCAGATCGGTAGGTCCTTGGTCTCGATCTGTTCCTGGAGTGAAATCGTATGGGTCGAGACGATCAGCTGTCGGGCCTGGTCGACGGCGTGGATGATGCCCGGCAGCAGGTAGGCGAGCGACTTGCCGACACCGGTGCCGGCCTCGAACAGGAGCGGCTCGTCCTCTTTCATCGCGGCGGCGACCGTGCGGGCCATCACTTCCTGCTGCGGACGGTGTTCCAGTTTCAACCCGTCATGGAGCCACCCGCACTCGGCGAAGATCTTCGCGGCGAGGCGCGGCGCGTGGCTCGGAGGAGGCGCGGGCGGAGCGGAATCAGTATCGTCGCGAATGCCGATCATGAAGGTGATTTCTGACCCCAACGACCGGAGTGGGCCGGTGCAATTGAATTTGCGGCTGCCCGAGGTCTGGGCTCGATTGCGGTCATGTCCGCCACGCCCGCGCCGTCTTCCTGGGAGCATGATCTCGTCGAGTTTCTCCGCTCGCAGCCGGGTGTCAGCGCGGTGCGGGTTGACCCTGGAGCCCATCGGGTTTCGGTCGCGACCATCGGGCCGGTGGATTTGGCGGCGCTCGAGGCCAACCTCGCGGCAACGCTTGCGGCGGTCGAGGCCCGCCTGAAGGCCGGCGCCGCCGGCGCGGTGCCGTCGGGATACTCGGTGCGAAAGGAAGGCGACGCGATGGTGCTCGGCAAGGACATGTGCGTGACGGCCGAGAAGCTCTGGCTGTGGCGCGAGATGGAGTGGCCGGAGATAAAGGCCGAGCCGACACCCGAGGACCAGGAGTGGCGGCTGCTCGCCTGGCTCGCCGGCATTTGCGGCCTGGCTGGTCTGGGCGGTCTCGCGGCCAGCCTGCTGTTGCCCGACTATCCCTGGCTGGCCCGCTCCCTGTTCGCCGTCGGCCTGATCGCCGGCGCGTGGGATGCCGCGATCGACACGTGGGAGCAGATCCGAAAGGGCCGGATCGACATCCATTTCCTCATGCTGGCGGTGGCGCTGGGCGCGACCCTGATCGGTGCCTGGGGCGAGGCGGTGCTGCTGCTGTTCCTGTTCTCCGCGTCGGGTGCCATGGAGGAGTTCGCACTCGACCGCACTCAGCGAGAGGTGAGCGCGCTGCTTAAGACCTCCCCGAAGCGCGCGACGGTCGTCGACCGCGAGGGACACGAGCACGAGGTCGACGTCGAGCAGCTGCAGGTCGGCCAGCGCGTGCGCGTGAAGCCCGGCGAGGCGTTCGCGGCCGACGGCACCATCACCCAGGGCAAGAGTGCCGCCGACGAATCGACCCTCACCGGTGAAGCCACGCCCGTGGAGAAGGCGCCCGGCGATCCCGTGTTCAGTGGCACCATCAACATCTGGGGCGCGCTCGATTTCGAGGTGATGCGGCTGCCGGCGGAAAGCACGCTGCGGAAGATCATCCGCCTGATCCAGACCGCGCAGAAGCTGAAGGCGCCGAGCGAGCGGTTCACGGACAAGTTCGGCACCGGATACACCTACGCGGTCATCGGAGCCTCCGCCGCGATGTTCCTCGTCGAGTGGCTGGTCTTCCACCTGCCGCCGTTCACGAACACGCCCGAGGTTCGCTCGGCCTTCTATCGCGCCATGACCCTGATGGTCGTGGCCAGTCCCTGCGCGCTGGTGCTGTCGATCCCGTCTGCCATTCTCGCCGCCATCGCGTGGGGCGCGCGCCATGGCGTGCTGTTCCGCGGCGGCGGCGCCATCGAGAACCTGGCCAAGGTTAACGTCGTGGCCCTCGACAAAACCGGCACGTTGACCACGGGCGAGTTGGTGGTGGTGTCCTACGAGAGTTTTCCGCCGGGCCGTGAGGCAGAAGTCATGGAGCTCGCGTACGCCTTGGAGGCCAAGTCCGAGCACCCGCTGGCGCGGGCCATCGTGCGCGACGCGAAAGCGCGCGGCGTGAAGATGCGGGAGGTGTCCGAGTTTCAGAACATGGTCGGCGCCGGCGTGCGGGCCAAGCTGGGTCACGGTCATGCCGTGCTGGGCCGGCGCGAGCTGCTCGAGGCCGGTCCGCTGGCCGGATGGGCGTCGCAACTGCCGCCCGCGTCCGCCGAGTTCGCGGAGGTCTGGGTCGTGGGCAAGGACCTGCTGGGTCGCGTGCTGCTGCGCGACCAGATCCGCGCGGAATCGCGGGGCGTGCTGGCCAAGCTGAAGGAGCTCGGCGTGCACACCGTCATGCTCACCGGCGACCGCCGTCACACCGCCGAGGCGGTGGCGCGGCAGCTCGGCCTGGGTGAGGTGAGGGCGAACCTCACGCCGGAGCAGAAGGTCGCGGCAATCACGGATCTCAAGGAGGGCGGACGGCGCCGGGTGGCGATGGTCGGCGACGGCGTGAATGACGCGCCGTGCCTGGCCGCGTCGGACATCGGCGTGGCGATGGGCGCGCGCGGCAGCGACGCGGCGCTGGAGCAGGCCGAGGTGATCCTGATGCACGACCGCATCGAGAACTTCCTGGCGGCGCACCGCCTGAGCCGGCGCGCCCGCAGTGTGATCAAGCAGAACCTGACGATTTCGCTCGGAGTGGTGGTCGTGATGGTGGTCGCCACCGCGCTCGGCGCCGTGCCTCTCGCTATCGGTGTCGCCGCCCACGAAGGCAGCACGCTCGTGGTGTGCCTGAATTCGCTTCGCCTCCTCTTCGGGAAGAACGAATAGCCGACACGGCAGGCTCGATCATCGCCGCCAACTTCGAAGTTCGGCGTCCGACGTTCGACGTTCGGCGTTCGTCTTACTCCCCAATGAGCACCATGTCTCCCGCCCGCACCTGGTCGTACAGCTCGATCACGTCGAGATTGCGCATCAGGACGCAGCCGGCGCTCATGCGTTCACCCATCCGGGTCTCGTGATTCGTGCCGTGGATGTAGACGTAACGCTCGTAGGTGTCGACGTCGCCACCGCGGTTGAGGCCGGGCTCGAGACCGCGCAGCCAGAGGATGCGGGTGGTGATGAGGTTGTCGTTCGTGCCGGCATCCGGAAACTCGGAGTAGTGGCGGCCGGTGGGCACGCGCGACTTGAACACCATGCCGGGCGGCTGGCCGTCGCCGATGCGCTCGGCGATCTCGTGGAGGCCGGAGGGCGTGCCGAGGGAATTCTTGAGGTTGGACGGCGGGCGCCGGGAAGTGGAGATGGCGTAGCTCTTTACGAGCTTTCCGTCGCGGTAGAACTGCAGCGTCTGGGTGGACAGGCGGACAGTAAGAAGACGCGCTGAGGGCTTGATACCCAGCCGGTCGCAGGTTTTCGTGACCCGTTCCATCGGAAATTCCATCGTGAGCACTTCATCCTTCACAGTCGGTATCGTCGGCGCCACGGGCGCCGTCGGTCAAGAGCTCGTGCGGCTCCTGACCGAACGAAATTTCCCCATGGGCCAGCTGCGGCTTTTCGCCTCGGCGCGCTCGGCGGGCAAGGTCGTGGAGATCGCCGGGAAGAAAATCACGGTCGAGGAAGCCAAGCTGGGCGTGTTCGGCAACGTGGACGTCGCCTTCTTCGCCGCCGGCGGCTCGGTCACCCGGGCGCTCGCGCCGGATGCGGTCAAGTCGGGCTGCCTGGTCATCGACAAGAGCTCCGCGCTCCGCATGGACCCGAAGGTCCCGCTGGTGATCCCGGAGATCAACCCGCAGGAGCTGCGGAAGCACCAGGGCATCATCGCGAATCCCAACTGCTCGACCGCCGTGACCCTCATGGGCCTGTGGCCGCTGCACCAGGCGTTCGGCCTGAAGCGCTACATCGCGTCGACCTTCCAGTCGGTGTCCGGCACCGGCGCCGAGGCCATCCGCGAGCTCGAGGCACAGGTCCAGTCGCACGTGAAGGGCACGCCGATGCCGCGCAAGGTCTACCCGTACCAGATCGCGTTCAACGCCATCCCGCAGGTCGACTCGTTCGGCCCGGACGGCTACACGGGCGAGGAATCCAAGATGATGCTGGAGAGCCGCAAGATCATGGGGCTCCCGAATCTCAAGGTCTCCGCCACGTGCGTCCGTGTCCCGGTGGTCCGTGCGCATTCGATCTCGGTCAGCGCCGAGTTTGAGCGTCCGGTCAGCGTGGAGGCGGCCAAGGCGGCGGTCGCGGCTTTCCCTGGCGCGCAGCTGATCGACGAGCCGGCGACGTCGAAGTACCCGACGCCGCTGGACTTCGCGGAGAAGGTGAAGTGCGGCGTCGGCCGCATCCGCATCGACACGGCGCTAGACAACGGCCTGTCGTTCTGGGTCTCGGGCGACAACCTGTGGAAGGGTGCGGCCCTCAACGCGATTCAGAACGCCGAGCTCATGATCCGCGAGGGGATCCTGAAGCCGAAGGCGCGGTTATGACATAACCGCGGCAAATGGCTCCGGAATAATTCCTTGTCATGCCTGCCCGCCCGGGGCTTATGTCCACCCTCGGCTTGGACGCCTAGCTCAGTTGGTTAGAGCATCTCGTTTACACCGAGGGGGTCGGGGGTTCGAGTCCCTCGGCGTCCACCAGTTAAACACCAAGCAATCACGATCCCATGCGTCATACGATCTCGGTAGTTGTTGAGAACAAGTTCGGCGTGCTGGCCCGGGTAGCCGGGATGTTCTCCGGCCGCGGCTTCAACATCGACACGCTCAACGTCGCGCCCATGCACGACGCCTCGACCTCGCGGATCACCGTCGTCCTCAAGGGCGACGACACCGCGCTGGACATGGTGATCAAGCAGCTGCGGAAGCTGGTGAACGTGGTGGACGTCATCGATTTCAAGGAAGGGCAGGCCGTCGCCCGCGAGCTCGTGCTCGTGAAGGTGAAGGCCGACAACCGCACCCGGCCCGAGCTCCTCCAGATCAAGGACATCTTCCGCGCCAAGATCGTCCACCTCTCGCTCGACTCCCTCATCATCGAGGCCACCGGCGACGACGAGAAGATCACCGCGCTCCTCGGCCTCCTGGAACCCTTCGGCATCGTCGAACTCGCCCGCACCGGCCGCCTAGCGCTGAAGCGCTGAGCAAGCGATCAGCCATCAGCCGTCAGCTCTCAGCCACAACTCTCAGTCAAGTCCTCCACTTCCGAACCCAACCCTAGTCACTCGTCACTCGTCCCTCGTCACTCCCATCATGCCTGCCAAAGTCTACACCGACAAGGACGCCGATCTCGGCGTGTTCAAGAACAAGACCCTCGCCGTCATCGGCTACGGTTCGCAGGGCCACGCCCACGCGATCAACCTGAAGGAGAGCGGCTGCAAGGTCATCATCGGCCTCTATCCCGGTTCCAAGTCGCGCCCGATCGCCGAGCAGCATGGCTTCAAGGTGTACGACACGGGTGAGGCGGTCCGCCGCGCCGACGTGATCATGGTGGGCCTGCCCGACATGCGCCAGGCCGACGTGTTCAAGCAGGACATCCTCCCGAACCTCGCCAAGGGCAAGACGCTCCTCTTCAGCCACGGCCTCGCCGTGCACTTCGGCCTGATCAAGGCCCCGAAGAACATCGACATCATCATGGTCGCGCCGAAGGGCCCGGGTCACATGGTCCGCCGCCTCTACGCCGAGGGCAAGGGCATGCCGGCGCTCATCGCCGTCGCGCAGGACGCTTCCAAGCAGGCCAAGAAAACCGCGCTCGCCTGGGCCAAGGGCATCGGCTCCACCCGCGCCGGCGTGCTCCAGACCACCTTCAAGGAGGAGACCGAGACCGATCTCTTCGGCGAGCAGGCCGTGCTCTGCGGCGGCGCCAGCGCCCTCGTGCAGGCGGGCTTCGAGACGCTCGTCGAGGCCGGCTACCAGCCCGAGATGGCGTACTTCGAGTGTCTCCATGAGCTGAAGCTCATCTGCGACCTCATGTACGAGAGCGGCATCGCCGGCATGCGGTTCTCGATCTCCGAGACCGCCAAGTACGGCGACATCACCCGCGGCCCGCGCATCATCGGCAAGCAGACCAAGGCCGAAATGAAGAAGATCCTGAAGGAGATCCAGACCGGCAAGTTCACCCGCCAGTGGGTCAACGAGTACAAGGGCGGCCTCAAGAAGTACAACGCCCTCCTCAAGAAGGGCGAGAAGCACCAGATCGAGAAGACCGGCTCCTACCTCCGCAGCATGATGCCCTGGATGACCAAGAAGAACATCAAGGGCGTCCAGGCGGCCTACTCCTGATCGGCTCGCATCCGGAGATTGCCAAGTTCCCCGGGGCGCAGACACTGCTCTGCGCCCTTTTCCTTTTTCAATGTCCAAGCTCATCCTCGCCACGCGCAAAAGCCCCCTCGCACTCGCCCAGTCCGAGATGGTCGCCGCGCATCTCCGCGCCTCCCTCAAGGTCGAGGCCGAGCTGCTCAAGATGGTCACCACCGGCGACCGCCAGACGGAATGGTCGCTCGAACAGAAGGGCGGCAAGGGTCTCTTCACCAGCGAGCTCGAGCAGGCCCTCCTGCGCGGCGACGCCGATGTCGCGGTCCACAGCACCAAGGATCTCCCCGGTGAAATGCCGGCCGGCCTGGCCATCGCCGGCTACATGCCGCGCGAGAATACCCGTGACGTCCTCGTGATCCGCCAGGGGCTGACCGCCCCCGCCAAGATCGCCACCGGCAGCCCGCGCCGCCGGCTCCAGATCGCGAAGCTGTTTCCCGGCGTCGAATTCACCGAGATCCGCGGCAACGTCGACACGCGGCTCAAGAAGATCGCCGAGCAGCATCTCGCCGACGCCACCATTCTCGCCGCCGCCGGCATGAAGCGGCTCGGCATCCACAGCTGGCCCGGCCTCGAGTTCCGCCCGTTGGAGTTCACCCAGATGGTCCCCGCCGTGGGGCAGGGCGCCATCGCGATCCAGTGCCGCGCCGCCGAGGTCGCGAAGTTCGCGGCCGTCTTCGATGCAGCCACCGCGCGCGGTCTCGGGATCGAGCGCGCGCTGCAGAACGCCCTCGGCGGCGGGTGTCACACCGCCTTCGGCGCGCACGCCGCCGGCGACCGCCTCCATTTCTTCCACGAGCAGACCGGGCTGCGCAGCCTGCCGCTGTCGGCCGCGGATTTCGCCGAGCCGGCCGCCGCCGCCGCGCGGATCCTTCACGAACTCGGACTCAAATGAGCGCGACGCCCCTCCGCGGCCGCCGGGTCGCGCTGACCCGCGCCGGCCACCAGAACTCCGAGCTTCACGCCAAGCTCGCCGCCCTCGGCGCCGAGGTGCTCGAGCTCCCGCTGATCGAGGTCCGGAAGTCGGTCAAGAACGAGGACCTCGCCGAGGTTTTCCCGGAGCTGGGTTCGTACGACTGGATGGTCTTCACCAGCACGAACGGCGTCAGGTACTTCTTCGAGGAGTTCCACCGCGTGTTCGACGACATCCGCTCGCTCGGCTTGATCCGCGTCGCCTGCGTTGGGGAGGCGACCGCCAAGGCCGTGACCGCGCAGCATCTCCGCGTCGAGTGCCTGCCCAAGACCGCCACCGCGGAGGCGCTGGCCGACGAGCTCATCGCCACGGGCAGCCTCGACAGCGCCAAGGTCCTGGTGGTCACCGGCAATCTCAATCGCGATGCCCTGGTCAAGAAGCTCGAGGACGAGGGCCGGGCGATCGTCGACACGCTGAAGGTCTACGAGACCGTGAAGCACGACCTGAGCGCCGACCCGGCCGCGGCCGATTTCCGGGCCAACGGGGCCGATGCCATCCTGTTCGCGAGTTCCTCCGCGGTTCAGTCCTTCGCCGATCAGGCCAAGGCGCTCCAGCTGGAGAAGACGGCGCGACGCCCGCTGGCGGGCAGCATCGGACCGCAGACGTCCGAGACGATGAAGCAGGTCGGCGTTCCAATCGACTTCACCGCCAAGGAACCGGGTCTGGATGCGCTCGTGGCCGCGACGGTGAAGGCACTGGGTGGGGTCAAGTAACATGGAACAGGTGGCCAAGTAACAGGGAATCGATCCTCGGTAGCAGGGAACAGGTCCCCAAGTACCAGGGACCGGTGGTCAGGTAAGAAGGAACAGGTGCCCAGGTAACAGGGTGGGATGCGGCAGCAGAAGCCAGGGTTCCTGATACCTGTTACTTGATTCTTGTTACCTGCCGCACCGCGGCCTTCCTGATACTTGCTCCCTGCAAGCTGTTACCTTACGAAATCATCCATGAAGGTTCCCTTCCTCGATCTCTCCCTGCAGCACAAGGCGCTGCGCGAGCCGGCGCTCGCGGCGCTGGCGGCGACGTATGACGCCACCCGGTTCTGCCTCGGCAAGGATGTCGAGGACTTCGAGAAGAACTTCGGGGCAACGCTCGCGTACCCGACCGTGCTCGGCATGAACAGCGGGACGGCGCCGCTCCACGTGGCGTGCATGATGGCCGGATTCGGTCCGGGCGACGAGGTCATCACGGCTCCGTTCACCTTCATCTCCTCCGCGTGGGGCATCAATTACGTCGGCGCCAAGCCGGTCTTCGCGGACATCGAGGAAGGCACGTTCAACCTGGATCCCGCCAAGGTCGCCGCCGCGGTCACGCCGCGCACGAAGGGCATCATCGTGGTGCACCTGTTCGGGCAGCCGGCCCGCATGGACGAGATCATGGCCATCGCGAAGCAGCACAATCTGTTCGTGATCGAGGACTGCGCCCAGGCGGTCGGCGCCCAGTACCGCGGCGCGCCGGTCGGCCTGTTTGGCGACGTCGGCACCTTCAGCTTTTACCCGACCAAGAACCTCGGCGGCTGCGGCGAAGGCGGCGCGCTGGTCACGCGGCGACCGGAACTCCACACCCGGGCCCGTCACATCCGCGTCCACGGTTCGGACCGTCGTTACTATCACGACATCGTCGGCGGCAATTTCCGCATGGACGGGTTCCAAGGCGCGCTGCTGAACGTGAAGCTCCCGCATCTCGCCGGGTGGAACCGGCGGCGTCAGGCGATCGCCGGGCGCTACCTGCGCGAACTCAAGCTCGCCGACCTCCGGCTGCCCGATCAGCCGAACTACGGGCAGTCGGTCTTCCACCAGTTCACCGTCCGCCACCCGCGTCGTGACGCCCTGCGCGAGCACCTCACGAAGCGCGAGGTCGGCACGGACCTGATTTATCCGGTGCCGCTGCATCTCCAGAAGTGCTATGCGAATCTCGGTTACGGCCCAGGCAGCTTCCCGGTGTCCGAGAGGTCGGCCGCCAACTGTGTCAGCCTGCCGATCTTCCCGGAGCTGACGGACGCGCAGGTCGATCATGTGATCGCCAGCGTGAACGCGTTCTAGCCATGGTGGGCGGCATCCGGCTCAAGGTCTGCGGCCTGACCACCGCCGCGGATGCCGCCGCCGCGGCGAGGATCGGCGCGGACTATCTCGGGTTCATCGTCTATCCGAAGTCGCCGCGCTATCTGCCGCTGGCCGCCTATCAGAGCCTCGACCTGGCGAACCTGTCGGCCAAGCGCGTGGCCGTGACCGTGGAACCCACGCCCGCTGAGCTCGCGGAGCTGGCGACGGCAGGGTTCAATTTCTTCCAGGTTCATTTCCGCTACGACACGCCGACCGAGACCGTGGGAAGCTGGGCCGAGACCGTGGGCGTGCAGCGCCTCTGGCTCGCACCGAAGCTGCCGCCCGGCACCGACTACCCGGAGCGGCTCCTGCCGTTCGCGCGCACGGTGCTGTTCGACGCCTTTGACGCCGAGAAGTTCGGCGGCACCGGTCGGACCGGCGACTGGGAGAAATACATCCGGCACCGCCGACTCTGGCCGCACCTCGGCTGGATTCTCTCGGGTGGACTAGGTCCGACGAATGTTACGGAAGCGCTGGCGCGAACCAGCGCGCCGTGGATCGACGTCAATAGTGGCGTCGAGTCAGCTCCCGGCCAAAAAGACCACGCCAAGCTGGAAGCGCTGGCGGCGGCGCTGCAGGCGCGTGCGTAGGCGCCCGCAGCGGAACCGATCTGAACATCGAACATCGGACGCCGAACATCGGACGTCGAACGCCGGAGAATCCCGGCAACGTTTAACGCTCAACGCTCAACGTTTAACGCTCAAGTGGCCGATCCTGATCGGGACCTTGAGCGTTGAGCGTCAAATGTTGAACGTTGAGCGTTCGCCCTTCCTTCGAAGTCCGATGTTCGATGTTCGCCCGGTCACACCGGCCGCCTCGCGCCTTCGTGTTCGAGCAGCTGGCGCTTGATCTCTTCGCCGAACGCAAAGCCCGTCAGCGAGCCGTCGCGGCCGATGACCCGGTGGCAGGGGATAAACAAACAAATGGGATTCGTGGCGTTCGCGCGGCCCACGGCGCGGGCGGCTCCGTCGTGACCGAGTGCGCTGGCAAGCTCGCCGTAGGTGCGCGTCTCGCCGGAGGGAATTTCCTGGAGCGCCATCCAGACCGCCTGCTGGAAGTCGGTGCCTGACGGTGCCAGCGGGAGGTCGAAGGTATCGCGGTCGCCGGCGAAGTACTCGGCCACCTGCTGGGCGACGGCGGCCAGACGAGCGGCATCGCGGACCAATTGGCCGGCGTCGAAGCGCTGCCGGAGACGGGCGACGTTGCCGAAGGCGGCGGCGACCAGGGTGCCGTTGGCGTTCACGGCGACGGAAAGCTCGCCGACGGGAGTGACGAACGTGTCGAAATAGTGGGTGTTCATGACGGAGGAGGTTGGTTGAATTGCCAGAGGTGGGTGGTCGCGAGGCTGCGGTAGGGGGCGAACATCGCCATCAGCCGCTTCGTCGCGTCGATATCGGGGCGCTCCTCCAGCTTGAGGAGCGACTTGAGGCCGCTGGTGACGCCGGTGTCGCCGAGCGGGACGCAGTCGGGGAATCCCAGCGAGCGCATCATCAGGTAATTCACCGACCACGGGCCGAGGCCCCGCACCGCGAGCAGCGTGCGCTCGGCGCGGGTAGCCGACATGCCGGCGAGCGCGTCGAGGTCGAGCTTGCCCTCGGTGATGAGCCGCGAGGTGCCGATGACGTAGTCAGCCTTCTGTCGCGAGTACTGCAGCGGAAGCAGCGCGGCCGGTTCGAGCGCCGCCACCGCAGCGGGCGTGGGCAGGGCGATCAGACCTTCCGCGACCGGCGTGCCGACCAGCTCGATCAGCCGGCGCTTGAGCAGGCAGGCGAACGGGAAATTGATCTGCTGGCCGATGATCGACCACAGGAGCCCATCGTACACCGAAGGCGTCCGGCTGATCCGGAGCTCCGGCCGGCCGGCCACGAGGCGCGCGAGTCCGAGTTTCCGCGCCAGGCGCGCGAACGCCGCGGCGTCCTCGTCGAGTCCGAGCAGGCCGATCACCCGTTGATGGACCTCGGGTAGGGAAACCGGAGTGGCCGACTCGACCTGCGCCGTCACCAGGGTCGGGGACAGTTTCAACCGGAGCAACGCCGGCCCGGTGGCAAGGCGCACGGCGGTGGTGTAGCGATCGCCGTCCAGTCGCTCGGTGATGCTGTGAACGTCGCGGCTCAGCGCCCGGCGCAGATACGGCAGAAGATAACCGTCGGGCAGCGCCACCTCGAAGGACGAGGCGCTGCGGAGATCGCGGTAGGCGGCCGGGGTCAGGCCATTGAGCCGGCGGAAATTCTCGTGGAAGACGGAGAGCGATTCGAAGCCCACGTCGACGGCCACGCTGGCGATGGAGGCGTTGCTCTCCAGCAGCTGCCGCTTGGCCGAGTCGAGCCGGCTGCGCAGCAGCAGGTCGGACGGGGTGGTGTGGTAGTGCTGACGGAAGAGCTCGCTGACGCGGGTGGCGCCAAATCCGGAGCGGCGGACCACGGCGCGGGCGTCCGGGAAGTCGGACGGCGAGCGGCGGATCTCGGCGACGAGCGTCTCGATGGTCTCGAGGACCGGATCGGCGCCCTTCGCGAAGTCATCGGGGTGGCACTTCTTGCAGGGGCGGAGCCCGGCGGCGCGCGCGGCCTCGCAGGTGGGAAAGAATCGGACGTTGGTCAGCTTCGGCTTGCGGGCCTTGCAGGCGGGCAGGCAGTAGATGCCCGTGGTCAGGACCCCGGTGAAGAAACGGCCGTTGAAGGCCGAGTCACCGGCAAGAACCCGGGAATACATCTGGGCATTGGTCAGGCGCATGGGGCGGCGGGAGCTCACGCTCGGTCGATTCGGAAAGTGTAGCAACCATAGGTTAGCGATCGCACGTGGATGCAGGCTGCACGGGGCTCGGAGAACAGCTCAGTGATCAACGCGTCGGGGTTCGCCGTGCCCACGCGGGCGTCCACGATCCGCTCGTCGGCACCGTAGCTCCGGAACACCCGCGTGGTCGGATCGATCTCGGGCGGGAACCGGTGCACGTCGGCGTAGGGCTCGCCACCGTCGGCCAGGACAAAGATCGGCCCAATCTCTCGGTAGGCATGGTCGTGGGCGAAAGGACTGTGGCTCAGCAGGAGCAGGCGCTCGCCGCGGCGGATGTAGCGGAGCGTGAGCCGACAGGGCCGGCCGTCCTCCTGGTTAACCTCCGGGGTCACCCGGTGGCCGAGGCAATCAACGCCGGAGCGGCGGACGGCCTCCACCGCGGGGAGCGAGAGCGGCACGATGCGATAGGGGATAGTGTAAGGCATGCCCGCACTGTAGCGCATGAAAGCGGCGCCGTCGTCCGGTTAGCTTCGGTGCAATTTCCCGGGCGCCGGCTCGCCGCGGAAGTCGGCTGGACACGGCCCGCCGGGCGGACACCCTTGCCTCATGCCCACGCTCTACGAGACCCTGCGCGCGGATATCGTGACCTCCATGAAGGCCCGCGATTCCGCCACCACCACCGCCTTGCGCACCGCCGATGCGATGATCAAGCGCGCCGAGCTCGACACGGGCAAACCGATCGACGACGCGCTCGTGGTCACGACGCTCAAGAAGGCGGTCAAGAACCTGGCCGACGCCAAGGTCGAGTTTGCCAAGGGCGGCCGCGCGGACCTCGTGGCCGCGAACGAGGCCGAGATCAAGGTGCTCGAGAAGTATCTCCCGCAGGCGCTGGATCCCGCGAAGCTCGAGGTCCTCGTGCTCGAGGTGATCAAGGAGACCGGCGCCCAGTCGAAGAAGGAGATGGGCAAGGTCATCGCGGCGCTCAAGCAGCGCCCGGAGGCCGGGATCATCGACTTCGGTGTCGCGAGCAAGCTCGTGCAGTCGAAGCTGCCGTAGGGCGGCGTTCCTCCGCCGAAGCCCGGATTTTTCCCGCATGACTGCCGACCCCGCTGGCGCACCGCGCATCGTCCCGGTGCGCGCCGTGCCGATTGACCTGAGCCAGTTCCTCAAGTTCGCCGGGCTCTTTGACTCCGGCGGCGAGGCCAAGGCCGCCATCCACGCCGGCGAGGTCCGCTTGAACGGCGCGGTCGAAACCCAGAAGGGCAAGAAGCTCCAGGTCGGCGACCAGGTCAGCTGCGGTGCCGAGACTCTCGTCGTCCAACTCGGTTGATCATGGGCGTCCCGCTGCCGCCTCCCGAGGCCTGCGTGCTCGACGCGGATCGTCCCGGCCGGCTGGTTTTTTCCGGCTCGCCCGAGGCGGACCTCTTCACCCGGGAGGTGGCTGAGT
>DAOQKI010000037.1:0-29677 GCA_035334485.1 Opitutaceae bacterium | reverse complement strand
CGTGCTCGTGGCCACCTGCGTGGGCGGCGGCACCGGCTCGGCCATGAGCTCGGTCGAGAGCCTCCTGGCGGCGGCGCTCACCGCCCGCGGCGCACGGGTCAGCGTGCTCCTGTGCGACCAGGCCCTGCCGGCCTGCAAGGTGCTGGAACGCAGCACGCAGTCCGACTCCACCCCGGTGATCGACGGCAGCTGGCGCTATTCGCCGCCCTGCGAGGCTTGCGCGCGCACCGGGCGGGAGCTGTTCGCGCCGCTCGGCCTGCCGACCCACCGCCTGGGCGAGGTGCTGACCGGACTGGACCGGGCGATCGCCGGCGCCGAGACGAGGAAGCTGTCCATCGCCGAGATCGGGCGCCTGAGGCTCGGGACGCGTCAGGTGGGCCAGCACGCCCTTGCCGGCGCGCTGCGCTACTTTGCCCGGGGCGCGCTGGACGAGGCCGACGAGGTGCACCTCGCGGTGGTGCGCCGGTTTGGCGAGGCGGCGATGCTGGCCGACTGCGCGTTCGGCCGCTGGCTCGACCGGCTCGACCCGGACGTGGTGGTGACGAGCCACGGCATCTACGTCCCGTTCGGCCTGCTGCGGGAGCGCTGCTTCGAGACGGGCCGGCGCTTTGTCGCCTGGAACATCACCTATCGCCGTCAGTCTGTGATCTTCAGCCATGGCGACACCTATCACCACACGCTGATGACCGAACCCGTCGCGGAGTGGGAGGACCTGGCATGGTCGGAGGAGCGCGAGCAGCGGCTCTGCCGGTACATCGAGAGCCGGCGTCACGGCCTGCGGGACTGGATCTGGTTCTTCGAGAAGCCGGAGATGGCGGTTGACCAGTTTGCCGCCCGGCGCGGCATCCCGACGGACCGCCCGTGGGTCGGCCTGCTGACCAACGTGGTATGGGACGCGCAGGTGAACTACCCGCCGAGTGCCTACGGCTCGATGCTCGACTGGCTGTTCGATACGATCGAGCACTTCGCCCGGCGGCCCGAGGTGCAACTCGTGATCCGCGTGCACCCGGCCGAGATGCGGGGCACGGTGCCCTCGGACCAGCGCGTGGCCGACGAGATCGCCCGGCGGTGGCCCGTCCTGCCCGGCAACATCTGGGTCGTGGGCCCGGAGGAGCCGATGAGCACCTACGCGCTGCTCGAGCGCTGCGACTCCGCCCTCGTGTTCGGCACCAAGATGGGCGTCGAACTGGCCGCCATGGGCATCCCGGTCATCGTCGCCGGCGAGGCGTGGGTGCGCAACAAGGGGGTGACGACCGACACTGTGACGCCGGCCGAGTATCGCGCGGCGCTGGCCGCCCTGCCGCGGGGGAGCCGCCTGGATCCGGCGGTCTTGCAGCGGGCCCGGAAGTACGCGTACCACTTTTTCTTCCGGCGCATGATCCCGATTGCCGCATTGCAGCCCGCGAGCGGAGGCTGGCCCCCGTTCCAGGTGGCGGTGGGGAGCCTTGACGACCTCGCGCCGGGCGCCGACCCGGGCCTGGACTGCGTCGTCGCCGGCATCCTCCACGGCACCTCGTTCGCCTACGACGGCCCGTGGCCCGACGACACCGACTGACCGCACCCACGCCATGCCGCCGGAAACCATCATCCGCCCGATCGCGGGCTCCGAACACACCGACCCAGTCAAGATCTGGGAGTACCGGCACCTGTTCTGGAGCCTGGTGACCCGCGAGGTCCGGGTGAAATTCGACAACGTGAAGTTCGGCGCGCTCTGGGCCTGTGCCCGTCCGGCGCTGATGGTGGTGATCCTCGTGGGCATCCGCGGCGGCTTCGGCGGGGTGTGGCCGGAGCCGGTGCCCTACGCGATGTTTGTCTACAGCGGCATCATCCTCTGGTTCTATTTCTGCGATTGTCTCCTGGAGTCGGCCCATGCGGTGGAGCGGGACGCGGCCATCATCAGCAAGGTGTTCTTCCCCCGCCTGATCTCGCCGATGGTCCCGCTGATCAGCAATTCGGTGGAGTTCGTGATCTCGGCGATTCCTCTGGCCGGCTTCATGATTTACTTCCGCGCGTATCCCGGCTGGCAGATCCTCCTCCTGCCGGTGGTCCTGGTCGTGACGGCGCTGATCGCGCTCGGCCTCGGACTCATCTTCGCCGGCCTGATGCTGCACCGGCGCGACTGGGAGCGGGTGCTCGGGCTGCTGCTCTACGTCGGGCTGTTCGCGTCGCCGGTCTTTCACTCCTACCTGCAGCTCACCGGGGCCTATCGGACCCTCGAGTTCCTCAATCCCGTCGCCGGCGTGCTCAGCGCGTTCCGGTCGTGCCTGACCGGCGCGGCGGCGTTTCCGACCGTCGCCTTCCTGCAGTCGACCGCCTACGCGATCGGCCTGATGGCGCTGGGCACGTGGCAATTCCGGCGGCAGCAGGACCGCCTCCTGGAGATGCTCTGACCCGCCATGGACGACGTCGCGATCACGGTGCGGGGAATCTCGAAGTGCTACCGGCTCAACCACGGGGCCTCGGAGAGCTGGCTCGCGTCGTTTGGCGGCGCGGCCGCCGCGGGGCGGGGCAAGGAATTCTGGGCCCTGCGTGACGTGTCGTTCGACCTGAAGCGGGGTGAGCGCCTCGGCATCATCGGGCGCAACGGCGCGGGCAAGTCGACGCTCCTCAAGATCCTCGCGCGGCTGGTCTATCCGACCCAGGGCGAGGCCCGGATCCGGGGCCGGGTCACGCCGCTGCTCGAGGTCGGCACCGGCATGAACGAACTGCTCACCGGCCGGCAGAACATCTACCTGCTGGCGGCGCTGCACGGCTGCACCCCGGACTACACGCGCTCCGTGATGGACGAGACCATCGATTTCTCCGGCCTGGGCGGCTTCATCGACGAGCCGGTCAAGACCTACTCCAGCGGCATGCGCTCGCGGCTGGGTTTCTCGGTCGCGGCCCATCTCGACCCCGACATCCTGCTCCTCGACGAAGTGCTGGCGGTCGGCGACATGCATTTCGTGCAGAAATGCCTGCGCAAGGTCGAGGGGCTCACCTCCGGCGGCCGCACCGTGATCTTCGTCTCGCACAGCATCGCCGACGTCGTGAAATTCTGCGACCGGGGCCTCTGGCTGGAGCAGGGCCGCGTCGCGATGCACGGGCCGGTGCAGGCGGTGGCCGAGGCCTACACCACGTCGATGCTGGGGCTGAAGGCCGAGGCGCGACCGGAGGCCAAGGCCGCGCCGGTCGAGGTGACGGCACCCGCCCCGGCCGATGCCCCCAAGGATCCCGAGAAACCCGCGGCGGACATCGTGCTGTTCCGGCTGCTCGACAGCGAGGACCGCACCAAGGCCGCCTTCCTGCGGCAGGAGCCGATGCGGGTGCAGATCCGGTACCGCGCGCTGCGCAGCGACCTGCCGCTCATCACGTCGGTGCACGTGCACCAGGAGGGCGTCCACGTGTTCAGCACGCACCCGACCGAGACGGTCCAACCGGTGGCGGGCGCGGTGTACGAGGCGGTCGTGGAAATCCCGCCGCTCCTGCTGAACCGCGGCGTGTACCAGTTCTCGGCGGCGGTGGTGACGCCGGTGCGCCCGATCCTGCGGCACGCGCAGCTGGAGCTCGCGATCAGCTGCACCGTGTTCGACCAGATCGCCGACGCCGAGATTTTCTCCGGCGATTATCGGGGCGTCGTGCGCCCGAAGCTGCCCTGGACCGTCCGGCGGCGGGAGACGGAGTGAGGGCCCGCGGATGAAATCTACGCCCCTCCGCGGCCTCTTCTTCACCTCGATCCCCAAGGCCGGGAAGAACCTCATTTATTCATTTCTCAACGAGCTCGGCTATGGGCGGCCGGCGATCCCGCGCGAGGGCGCCGTCTGGTCGGCCGAGCGGCCGATGCTGGCGGCCAGTGGCCGGCGTTGCACCTACGCCCTGCCGCCGCCGGCGGAAGACGCGGCGACGATCGACGGCCAGGCGAGCCGGTTTGCCGACCAGGTCGCGACGCTGGGCGACCGGCAGGTGGTGCACCATCATGTGCCGTTCAGCGCCGGGCTGGCGTCGCGGCTGGCCGCGGCTGGCGTGCCGGTGGTGTTCGTCTACCGCGACCCGCGCGACGTGCTGCTGAGCATGGCGGACTATATCCTGAACCAGGGCAGTCCCGCGCATCTCGCGGGGCGGTTTGCCGGCCGGTCGCGCGCCGAGTTGGTCCAGGTGCTGTGGGCCGGCGACGACCTCCTGGTGCCGCTGGCGGCGTACATCGACGCGTTTGACGGCTGGCGGACGGACCCCCGGACGGTTTCGGTGCGGTTCGAGGACCTGATCGGCGAGCGCGGCGGCGGCACGGCCGAGATCCAATCGGCGGCCCTGCGGCGAATCGCCGGCCAGCTCGGCGCGGTCACGCCGGCGGCCCTGGCGCGGGCGCAGGCGAAGACCTTCAATCCCAAGGCCGGGACCTTTTTCAAGGGCCAGGCCGGGCGATGGCGGGAGGAGACGGAGCCGGCGGTCCGTGCGGTGCTGCACGCCAACCAGATGATGGAGTTGGCGACGAGGTGGGGCTATCCGGCGAAATAGCCGGGCGTCGGAGTTTTTTCCGCCGGACCTGCCCACATGTCGGTCCACGTCTGCGATTTGGCCATAACGCTTGACCGTTCCAACCCGGCCCCCAACGGTGAGAATCACCATGGCTGGTAAAGGAGCGCCTTCCGACGAATTCCTGATGGGCCTCCATCAATCGCTGGGGGAGGCGATGCAGCACCCGGAGTTTGGGCCGGATTTTGCCCGCATGACCCGGGAGCTTAGGGAGCAACGCTTTCCGCGAGGCCAGACCAAGATGACGGAAGTTCTGATCGACGGGCGGCTCAAGTTCCGGGTCGACCTCGGCGACCGGCTGGGGGCTGACGTCTACTACGGCAACTATCGGGAGTTGCTCGATATCGAGGCGCTCTGCCGCACGATGTCACCGGGAGACGTGGTGGTGGATGTCGGCGCGAATTTTGGCATCGTGGCCATCATGGCGGCCGACCGCCTGGGCGCCAACGGGCGGGTGATCGCCTTTGAGCCCGACTCCCATGCGCGGACGATCCTGACCGAGAACATCAAACTCAATCGGTTCGGAAAACGCATCACGATCCTGCCGCGTTGCGCGAGCAATGAGGATGGCATGACCCGGTTCCACAGCATGCGCGAATCGGCCTTCAGTGGCATGGCCGACACCGGCCGGGCCAAGCCGCGCGAGGTGGTGATGGTGCCCACGCAGCGGCTCGATTCGACGGCGCGCGAGCTGAAGCTGAAGCGGATCGACGTGCTCAAGATCGACGTCGAGGGTTTCGAGTACGCGGTCCTGGAAGGCGCGGCGGGCATCCTGGCGCGAACTCCGGACCCCATCGTGATGTACGAGGTTTCGCCCAAGAACCTCGACGACAAGCGCCGCGAGCAATTCCGAAAGCTGTTTGTCTCGATGGCCGGTGAAGGTTGGGAGAGCTGGGCCTATGCCATCGACCGCAATGAGCTCGTGCAGGTCGAGACCTTTGACGCGCTGGTGAGCGGGAATCACACGAACGTGTTCCTGGGGCGTTCCGGCAGCGCGCGTCTGGCGAAGCTGCGGGAAAGCTATCAGGGCATCGTGACCACCCGCCTGCTCCCCCTGGCCCTCCGGCGCATGATTGGCGCCCCGGAAACCACGGAGGCCGAGGGCAACTCGCCGCACTCGCTGCAGCGGTTGCTGTGGAATTCATTCATCAACGACCTGACCGCCCGGCTGCATCAGCACTATGCGCAGCTGAAGTCCGACGCGATGAAGGTGCAGGCCCGGCTCGAGGCCAGCGCCGGCGCCCTCGAGCACGAGCGGGCGCAGCGCGAGCAGGCCAACCAGCGCGGTGAGCAGCACGCGACGGAGGCGGCCAAACTGCTGGGCCGGCTCGAGCAGCTGCAGGAGGAGAGGACCGGCCACGAGACGGAACTGAAGACCCTCCGTTCGGCGGTCGAGGCGGAGCGTCAACGCGTGGCGGCGATGACGCACGATCTCAAGGAGCTTAACGTCATCATCCAGCAGCGCGATGCCGCCCGCATGGCGGCCGAGGGCAAGCTGGCGGCCGAGACCAGCAGGGCGCTTGCGGCGGAGTCCGCGGCCGCGGAACTGCGCAAGGTCGGCGACACGGATCGGCAGCGGGCGTCGGCCCTCGAGCAGACGATTTCAGAGCTGAGGTCGGCGATCTCCGAGAAGGAGCGAGGCCAGGTCCGCCTGGAGGAGCGCATCGCGACGGAGACGCGCCAGGTCGAGGAGACCATTGCGAGACTGGGCGAGGCCCGGCAGGGATGCGAGGCGGAGCGGCAGAAGGCGAACCAGCTGGGACAGAAGATCGCCGAGTTGCAGCGGGTCATCGAGCAGCGTGATGCCGCCCAGGTGGAACTTGAGCGGAAGCTGGCGGCGGAATCCGGTCGCGTGGCGGAAGCGATGGGATTGCTTGAGACCCAGAAGCAGGAGGTCGAGGCGGGTCGCAAGGGCGTCGCCTCGCTCGAATTGCAGGTGCGCGACCTGCACACGATCATCAAGCAGCGGGATGCGGCCCGCGTGCAGGCCGAGGAGAAACTCGCGACCCACATCCATGATGCCGCTGCCCGGGAAGGCCGCCTTTCGCATGAGGCCGAAGTCCTCAGGGCTGAAGTGGCCGAAGGGCGCAAGCTCCTTGAGCAGCGCCTGCAGGAATTCAAACAGGCCGAGTCGGAACGGGCGCGTCTGGAAGCGGAAGGGCGAGAGCTCTCGGCGCGACATGCGGCGGCGGAGGCGGGCCGGCTTCAGGCCGAGCAGAAGCTCGCTCAGGCGCTGTCGGCTGCGAAGGCCCAAGAAGGAAATCTGACCCAGGAAATCGAGCGGCACCGCCAGGAGGCGGCGGAGGCGGCCGGACGCCTCCAGCAGGTGCGCTCAGACCTGGCGAAAATCGAGGCCGACTGCGCCCGACTGCAGACCGAGGCCAAGGACCTCCGGCAAAAGGGCGAGGCGGCCGAAGCGCAGCGCGTGCAACTCGAGGAGCGCCACGCCGCGGCGATGGCGGCGGCAAGCTCAAGGGAATCGCAGTTGACCCAAGAACGGGACCGACAGGCGCAAGGCGCCGCCGAGCTTCAGCGTCGACTGGACCAGGCGCTGGCTGCGCGGAGCGACGCGGAAGGAAAGTTGACGGCATTCACGGCCGAAGCCTTGGCGCGGGAGAACCGCCTGCAGCAACAAGTGGAGCAGGGGAAGCAGGCCCAAGCTCAGATCGAGCAGCGGGTCGCCGCGCTGCAGGCCGAGAGCGACAAGCGTGAGGCGGGGCGCATCAAGGCCGAGGAGCGCGCGGTGGCGGAGTCCATGCGGGCGAACCAGGTCGCCGCCCAGGCGGCACTTTCGCTGGCGGAGCACGTGCAGCGGACTGATGCCGAGCGCCAACGCTCCACCAAGCTTGAACAGGAGCTGCGGGAACTGCGCGCGCAACTGGAGCAGCGCAATGCCGAACTCTCGAAGGAGAAGGCGCAGGCGGTTGAAGCGGCGGCCAAGGCGGCCGAGACGGTCGCCGTCCAGGCCGGGCGCATCGCGGCCCTCGATCAGCAGGTGCGCGACCAGTCGGTCGCGTTTGATCGCCAGAGGGCGGAACAGAAGTCGGCCGCCGAGCAACAGCTGGCCAATCAGAAGAAACAGATGGATGGGGAGCTCGCCGGGCAGAAGGCGACGATGGAGCGTCAACTGGCCGAACAGAAAGCGACGATGGAGCGCCGGCTGACCGAGCAAAAGGCGGCGATGGAGCGGCTTGTTGCCGAGCAGAAAGCGGCGTTGGAGCGACAGATTGCGGATCTGAAGGCGGACATCGACCGTCGGGAAAAGGAGTCCGTCGCGGCCGCAGCCAAGGCGACGGAGGAAGCGGCGAAGGCCGCGCAGGCGGTTGCCACCCGCGAGAGCCAGCTCGCCACCGAGCGGCAGCGCGTTACCGCACTGGAGCAGCTCATGGGCGAGCTGCGGGCGACTATCGGCCGGCTCGAAACCGAGCGAAGCAAATTGCAGGAGAAGGCAAATGCCGACGCGACGCAGGCGGCTCGTGCTCTGGCTGACCTTTCAAAGAAGCTCGAGAGCGAGCGGCAACAGGCGCAGAAACTTGCCCAGGAGCTTGAGTCGGTGCGCAAGAAGGCGGCCGAGTTGGAGCACGATGTCAGCGAGCTCCATGTGATTATCAGACAGCGCGACGGAGTCCGTGTCCGGGCTGAGGAGGAACTGGCGAGAGAATTGAACCGATTCCAGGAAGAGCGGAAGGCGGCGGAGCAGGCTTTGGCGGCCGCCAATGTCGAAATCGAGCGACTCAGTCTCGAGAAACACCGGCTCGAGGCCGAATACAACGCCACGTTGGGACGCCGCGTTCAGAAATGGCTGAACCGGACCTAGGGAGGCGAACAAGATCCACTGCCTTGCCGGTCCGCGGCGACTGACGTGAGGCAGTTCCAGCTATTATACTCAACTCATGATCATCTACATCGCATCATATCCGCGCAGCGGAAATGCTTGGGTGCAGCAGATGATCACGTGGCAGTTTCGCCGCTTGGTTTCCTCGGTTTATCAGACGACGTTTCCAACCGAGTCCTATCAGGTTCAGCCTTGGGTGCAGACGACGCCAGCCAAGCGCCCGCATGATCAGCATCTGCTGCGCTATTCGAATCGCAGCGTCACCGCTGAAACCGAGCCCTGGTTGCGGTTGATCAACGCCCCGTGCATGGACCTCTTGACCGAGGACGTCCGGCGGGAGTTTGCGGCCGATCCGGACGTCTATTTCGTCAAGACCCACGAGCGGCCCTTCGCCAAGTATTTCCCGGGTGAAAAGGTGATTTATGTCGTCCGGCATCCGGGCCCGGTCTGCTGGTCCTACATGAGCCTGCTGAACCATGAGAATGCCGACAAGGGAACGATCGAGGATTTCACGTTGGACGAGGTGGTGCTGGGCCGGGTGCTGTTTGGCTCGTGGTCGCAGTTCTGTGAGACGTGGCTGCAGGCCCTGGCCGCGCTAGGGACGGCGGCGATGACGATCGACTATGCCGAGCTGAAGCAGAGCCAGCATCAAGTCTGCCTCCGAATCGAGGAATTCACGGGACTGCCGTATGAGCGCCGGGAGTTTCTCAAGTTTGAGACGGTCCACCAGATGAACCCGGTCAGTGCCCGGGCGGGGACCCTGTTAGGGTGGGAAACCAACTACCTCCACTACCAACTGCGCCTGCTGGAGCTCATGCATGGGATGACCATGCGCAAGCTCGGGTATGTGATGCCCTCGCTGGCCGACTCGCTCGATCTCAGCCTCAAACTTGAACCCAAGGATTTCATCCAGGCGGTCGAGCGGCGCGCGCAGCACCAGGAGGAGATGCGGGCGGCCAGAGGCGCCCAGCTCGAGGACTTCCGCAAGGTAGCTTCGGCCAATCGGGAAAAGGCGGACGTCCGACTGAGCGAACTCAAGCGTCACATCGCGCTGCTGGAGAATCAACACAAGCGCACCGCGGCCCTCGAAGCGCAGCTTCGGCAAATCGGGAGTCAGAAAACCCATTGAACTCCCGGTTCCTTGTGTCGACCGCGTCGCGGTCTGCTCCGGGCGGGAGCATGTTGCCAACCGGCGGATCGCCGCTCGGCCTGGATTTGGACGGATCGAGCTCGGCTCGGATCGAGATGAACCGACGCTGGACACCTGGCGCCGAATCCTACTCCGTTTGAGCGCCAATCCGCGGATGCCGAACCACGAATCACTTTCGCCATGAACCCCGACATCGAGGCCTACCTTTCCGGAGGGCGGATTCCCTGGTCCCGCGGCTACAAGCCGTACCGGATGGACCTGTTGCAGAAAGCCGTCCGCGACCCCGAGCTGCTCGCGCGTTTCCGCGACCTTCAGCCGCTGCCGGCGAACTACGCCTGGGGCCTCGACGAGCGCCTGGTGGAATACCCGTGGGTGCTCTCCCGCATGGCCGGCGGCGCCGGCCGGTTCTTCGACGCCGGGTCGACCTTCAACTACCCGTACCTACTCGAGCTGCCCCAGGTGAAGGGCAAGAAGACGGTGATCCTCACGCTAGCGCCCGAGCAGCAGTTCCGGCTGCCCGACGTGTCGTACGTGTACGACGATCTCCGCGCCCTGCCGTTCCGCTCCGAGATGTTCGAGGAGATCGTGTGCCTCAGCACCATCGAGCACGTCGGGCTCGACAACACCCGGATCTACACCTCCGACAACACGTTTCGCGAGGCGCGCACCGACCAGTACGGCCTCGTGCTCGAGGAATTGCGCCGCGTCCTGAAGCCGGGAGGGCAGCTGCTGCTCACGGTACCGTTCGGCCGGGCCCAGAACATCGGCTGGATGCAGCAGTTCGACCGCGACGGGATCGCGCGCATCGTCGAGTACTTCGGCGCGAACTGCGTCGAGCAGACGTTTTTCCGTCACGCGGCGGACGGCTGGCAGCTGACCGACGACGCGGCCTGCGCCGAGCTCGAGTATTTTGACGTGCACCAGGCCAAGGAGGCGGCCCCGGACCGCGCGGCCGCGGCCCGGGCCGTCGCCTGCCTGCGCTTCGTGAAGGCGGCGGTCCGGCCGGCCGTCGCGAACTCGGTCCTGAAGCCGTGCGAGCTGTCCGTCGTGCTCGGTTCCTACAACCGCCTGCCGTTCCTCAAGCAGACCATCGCGAGCATCCGCGACAATGGCATCGGGGTCCCGTACGAGATCCTCGTGGTGGACGGCGGCTCGACCGACGGCTCGCTCGAGTGGCTGCTCGCGCAGAAGGACATCGTGACGATCGTGCAGCACAACCGCGGGCAGTTCCGCGGGCGGCCGATCGACCGGAAGAGCTGGGGCTATTTCATGAACCTCGCGTTCAAGTCGGCGCGGGGCGCGACCATCCTGATGGTGAGCGACGACTGCCTGCTGCTGGACCAGGCGGTGAACCGCGGGCTGGCGCGGCTGCAGGCGGCGCGGGAGGAGGGCCGGCGGGTGGGCGGCGTGGCCTTCTATTTCCGGAATTGGCCGGCGGACAAGGAATACTACGTGCAGTACACCCTGGGCGGCACGCTGTTCGTCAACCACGGCTTCTACACCCGCGAGGCGCTCGAGGCGGTGGGCTTCGCGGACGAGCACACCTACCATTTCTACAAGGCCGACGGCGACCTGTGCCTGCGGATGCGCCTGGCGGGCTACGAGGTCGTCGACGCGCCCGAGAGCTTCGTCGAGCACTACTTCTCCGAGGAGGAGGCGGTGCGGCAGTCGAACAACGCCGCGCTGGATCACGACCGCGTGGCGTACCTCGAGCAGTGGAAGGGCATTTTCTACCACGCGGACCGGCCCGAGACGCGGAAGCGGCTCCTGTCCGCCCACGTCGACCCGCAGCAGACGGCGGAGCGGGTGTTCAAGGGCGTGCTGACGCAGTTCGTGAAGTTTCCCCGCACCGAGGAGAAGTGGAACCAGTGGATCCGCGCCTCCCGCCCGAACCTGCCCGACTGGGGCAAGGTGCTCGAGGCTGAGCAGGCGGCGTGGGAGGAGGCCAAGCGGCGCGCGGCGGGCGGGCCGAGGGTGCTGATCGCCACCAGCGTCCCGGGCTTCGCGGCCCAGTCGATGTTCGAGAGCATCCTCGCGGTCGCGCTGACCCTGCGCGGGGCGGCGGTGTCCTTCCTGACCTGCGACAAGGTGCTGCCCGCGTGCATGCGCGCGGAGCGGACCGAGGTGCCGGAGCCGGCGACGATCGCGGACGGCCATTTCAACGACCACCGCCTGTGCCACGAGTGCCCCCAGGTCGCCCGCGTGGTGTACGGCCCGCTCGGCCTGCCCGGCGTGCAGTTTGGCGAGCTGGTGTCGGTCCATGAGCGCGCCGAGATCCGGCAGCTGGCCGAGCGGCTCCCGCTCGCCGAGCTGCCGAAGCTGGTCTGGCGCGGCCTCCCGGTGGGCGAGCACGCCTACGCGGGCACGTTGCGCTACTTCGCCAGCGGCAACCTCGACCACGAGCCCGAGGCGGAGGGGGTCACGCGCCGCTACCTCGAGGGCACGCTGATCAGCGCCGCGGCGATGCTGCGGCTGCTCGGCCAGACGAAGTTCAGCACGGCCGTGTTCCACCACGGCATCTACTCGCCGCAGGGCATGGTGGCCGCGGCCTGCCGCGCCGCCGGCATCTCGCCGAAGATCTGGCACATCGCCTACCGCAAGAGCTCGTTCATGTTCAGCCACGAGGACACCTATCACCGGACGATGCTGACGGAGCCGACCGCGACCTGGCGCGACCTGGCGTGGACCCCGCAGATGGAGACGGAGCTGATGGAGTACCTGAAGAGCCGGTGGCAGGGCAGCAACGACTGGATCTGGTTCCACGAGAAGCCAGAGGAGAACATCGACCGCATCTGCGCCGAGATCGGCGTCGACCTGCGCAAGCCGACGATCGGACTCCTGACGAACGTGATGTGGGACGCGCAGCTCCACTACGGCACGAACGCGTTCCCGAACATGCTCGAGTGGGTGCTGGCGACGATCGAGCACTTCGCGCGGCGCCCGGGCCTGCAGCTCCTCATCCGGGTGCATCCGGCCGAGGTCCGCGGCACGATGAAGTCGCGGCAGCCGATCGCGGCGGAAATCGCCCGCCGGTACCCGAAGCTGCCGGCCAACGTCTTCATCATCCCGCCCGAGAGTCAGGTCAGCACCTACGCGGCGATGCTGCAGTGCGACGCGGCGATCATCTACGCCACGAAGACCGGCGTGGAGCTCACCGCGATGGGCGTGCCGGTCGTCGTGGCGGGCGAGGCGTGGATCCGCAACAAGGGGTTCTCCCTTGATGCCAGCAGCCCGGCGGAGTACGAGGCCATCCTGGCCAAGCTCCCGCTGGGCCGGCGCATGACGGCCGACGAGATCCTCCTCGCGAAGAAATACGCGTACCACTTCTTCTTCCGCCGGATGATCCCGGTGAACTTCATGAAGCCGGCCGCCGACTGGCCGCCGTACCAGCTGGGCATCTCTCGCCTGCAGGACCTCGGCCCGGGCGCCGACGCCGGCCTCGACCTCATCTGCGACGGCATCCTCCGCGAGCAGCCGTTCGTCTATCCGGCCGAGAACCTTGGCCGCTAGGCCGGGCCCGTCCACCCTTCACCCCCCGCCCATGTCCACCACTCCTCCCCCCAAGGCGCCCGACCTCTGGTCGTGGCTCGCCACGATCCGTCCGCTCGGCACCCTGATCGACATCGGGGCCAATGACGGGGCGTTCGGGGAGTTCCTGGCGCAGTTCCTCATGGTGAAACGGGCGTTCTTCTTCGAGCCCCAGGCCAAGCTCCGTCCGCTGATCGAGTCGCGCGACCTGCGCGGGGCGCAGTCGAAGATCTTCATCACCGCGCTGTCGGACACGTCCGGCACCGCCGAGTTTTTCGTGAACTCCAACCACCCGTCGTCGTCGCTGCTCAACGTCTCCGAGCACTCGAAGCGGGAGTTCCCGCAGACCGCCGGGGAGACCCGGACGGTGGTCCCGCTGCAGCGCCTCGACGACCTGCTGGCGGGGGAGGACATCGTCGACGACGTGTTCATCAAGATCGACGTGCAGGGGGTGGAGGACAAGGTGATCCGCGGCGGGGCGAAGACCTTCGCGCGCGCCCGGTGGGTAATGATCGAGATGTCCTTCGTGCCGTTCTACGAGGGGCAGCCGCTGTTCGAGGAAGTGCACCAGCAGCTGGCGGACCTGGGGTTCCGGTTTGTCGGAATGAAGAACCAGATCGATTCCCCGAAGACCGGCCAGCCGCTGTTCGCCCACTGCCTGTACCGGCGGACCTGACGCTCCTGATGCGCATCCTTTACGACCACCAGATGTTCGCGCTGCAGCGCTTCGGCGGCATCACGCGGATCTTCATCGAGCTCATGAAGGGCCTGGCGGGCCGGCCCGGCGTTGAAATTGCGTGGCACCGCGGCTGGCATGTCGACCAGTACGAGGTCACGGGCTTCGCTCCGGGGCTGCAGGCCTACGCGGCCACCGAAGCGGCGCCGGGCGGCGAGCCGGCGGCGGAGCGCCCGGCCGTCAATCGCGCCCTGTTCGAGAAGTTCGCGGCGTCGCTCGGCACCGTGGACCTCTACCATCCCAGTTACTACGAGGCCGCGACGGTGCAGATCCCGCGTCGGCGCCGGCTGATCCTCACGGTCGCGGACCTGATCGCCGAGAAATACTTCCAGGACCTGCCGCGGTTCCGGCCGCTGCTCGACGACCGGCGCCGGCTGATCCTTGAGGCGGACTGCCTCCAGGTGATTTCCGAGAGCACGCGGCGCGACCTGCTGGAACACTATCCGGTCGATCCGAAGAAAATCCGCCTGACCTACCTCGCGTCCGACATCGCCTCGATTCCCGAGGCCCCGGCGCCGGTCCTGCCGGAGCGCCCGTTCTTCCTCTACGTGGGCACCCGCTCGAAGTACAAGAACTTCGACGTGCTGCTGCGGGCCTTTGCGGCGTCGCCGGAGCTCGCGCGGAACTTCGCGGTGGTCAGCTTCGGCGGCACCGGCGACTACAACGAGCCGGAGCTGAAGTTCATGGAGGCCCACGGTCTCCGCGGCGCCTTCACGTTCGTGCAGGGCGACGACTCGCTGCTGAAGGCGTACTACCGCCGCGCGGCCGCGCTCGTCTACACCAGCCGCTACGAGGGCTTCGGCCTGCCGCCGCTCGAGGCGATGGAGTGCGGCTGCCCGGTGATCTGCGCGCCCACCTCGTCGCTGCCCGAAGTCGTGGGGGACGCGGCGGCGCTGTTCAATCCCGACTCGGCCGAGGAATTGGCCGCCGCGCTCCTGGCCCTCGCCGGCCAGGCCGAACTGCGCACCCGGCTCATCCGGGCCGGCTACGAGCGGGCGGGCCGGTTTACGTGGAGGAACACGGTCGAGAACACCCTCGCAATCTACCGGGAGGTGGCGGCGTGACCGCGTCGGATCCGGTCCTGGCGGTGGTCATCGGCACCCTCAATCGCCGCGAGCAGCTCCGCCAGGCGATCGAGAGCATCTTTGCGGAAACGACGGTGTCGGTCCGGGTGTACGTCACCGACGCCGGCTCGACGGACGGCACGCTCGAGTACCTGCAGGGTCTCGGCGACCCGCGCGTGGTGCCGGTGCTCGAGGGGCGACGGCTGGGGCAGGCGACGGCCTACAACCGGGTGTTCCGCACGCTGCGGACGAAGCATGTCTGCTGGCTGAGCGACGACAACGTGATCGTGAACCGCGGCCTCGACGAGGCCGTGGCGATCCTCGAGGGCGACGCGTCCGTCGGCCTGGTGGCGCTGAAGGTCCGCGACCGCCAGGGTCCGTTTGTCGAGGCGCCGTACATCGGCGGCATTTCCCCGCTGGGGATCCTGAACGTGAACCAGGGCGTGCTGCGCACGGCGGACCTGCTGCGGGTGGGGGGATTCAGCGAGTGGTTCCAGCTCTACGGCATCGACCCGGACCTGACGGCCAAGATCCTGCTCGGCGGCGGCGACGTGGTGTACACGCGCAACGTCTCGATCCACCACTACCGGAACTGGCCGGCCGATCCGAAGTCGCCGGAGTTCGCGCGGGTCATGGAGCAGCAGAAGGTCTCGCAGCAGAAATATCTCCAGAAATACGGCGGCCTGCTCCCGCCCAGCCGGCGGCACGAGGCGAAGAAGCGACTCTGGGCTTGGATCAAGCGGCGCCGTCCCGAGCTCGCGTTCATCAACAGCGGGACGCCGATCGACGGTCACCTGCCGCGCGACTGGCACAACGCGATGATGGCGCGGTTCATCGACGTGAAGGAACTGGCGGCCCCGCAGACGGGGCGCCACCACCTGCGCCAGCATGTGCCGGCCGACCTGCGGCCGAAGGCCCTGCCGTCGGACCCGCCATCCGGCGCGGCATAAATTTCCGATTTTCGGGGTTGGATTTCCGGCGGAACCCCCGAAGTATTTTCGAGCTTGTGATGAACCTCGCTTCCCCTCGTTCCCTCACCATCGGCAAGAGCGTCATTAATGACGACACTGATGCCTACATCATTGCCGAGATCGGCCATAACCACCAAGGCAGCATCGACAAGGCCCGGGACCTGTTCCTGGCGGCCAAGATGGCCGGCGTGCACGCAGTCAAGTTGCAGAAGCGTGACAACAAGGGTCTCTACACCAAGGCGGCGTACAACAAGCCCTACGAAAACGAGAACAGCTACGGTGCCACCTACGGCGAGCACCGCGAGTTCCTCGAGTTCGGCAAGAAGGAGTATGTCGAGCTGGGCAAGCTGGCGAAAGAGCTGGGCCTCGACTTCTTTTCCACGGCCTTCGACTTCGCCAGCGCGGACTTCCTGGCGGAACTGAATCCCCCGGCGTTCAAGGTGGCCTCCGGCGACCTGAAGACGATCCCGCTGCTGAAGCACATCGCGAAGATCGGCAAGCCGGTCATCCTGAGCACGGGCGGCGGCGACCTGAACGACATCCGCCGGGCGGTGGATGCGATCATGCCGATCAACCCGCAGCTGACGGTGCTCCATTGCACGGCGACGTATCCGACGGAGCCGGAGGACATGCACCTGCGCGTGATCACCACGCTCCGCGACGCGTTCCCGTCGCTCGTCATCGGCCTGTCGGACCACTACAACGGCATCGTGATGGCGCCGGTGGCCTACGTGCTGGGCGCGCGGATTTTCGAGAAGCATTTCACGCTGAACCACACCTGGAAGGGCACGGACCACGCGTTCTCGCTCGAGCCGGTGGGCATGCACAAGATGGTGCGCGACCTGCAGCGCACGCGCATCGCCCTGGGCAACCCGACGAAGGTGATGCTCTCCAAGGAAGCCGCGGCGATCACGAAGATGGGCAAGAGCCTGTTTGCGAGCCGCAACCTCCCGGCCGGTCACCGCATCACGGCCGCCGATGTCGCGTTCAAGTCGCCGGGCGGCGGCATGCCGCCGTATGAGTACGACCAGCTCCTCGGCCGGACCCTGAAGGTCGCGGTCGCGGAGGATCAGCCTTTTGCTTCCGACCAACTTGCCTAGGCTGCCGGACCATGGGCCATTCTAGCGACAGACTCGCGGGAGCGGTGGCCGTGGTGACCGGCGTCAACGGCCTGCTGGGCCCGGTCTGGTCGGGCGCCCTGCTCGAGGCCGGTGCCGTGGTCTGGGGGCTCGACGTCAAGATCGACAGCCCGAATGCCGCCGTGGCGGCCCTGCGCGGCCGTTATCCGGATCGCTTTCACCTGGCGGCCGCGAACGTGGTGGACCGCGCCAGCCTCGAGCGCGCCCGCGACCAGATCCTGGCGGCCGGGAGTCGTCCGGGCATCCTGATCAACAATGCCGGCATCGACCAGCCGCCGCGGCCCGGGGTGGGGTGGCGCATCGAGGAGTTCCCGTGGGAGGATTTCAAGCGCGTGGTCGACGTGAATCTCGGCGGCGCGTTCCTCTGCAGCCAGGTGTTCGGCGAGGCGATGGTGGCGGCGAAGGCCGGCTCGATCATCAACATCGGATCGCTCTACGCCTCGGTCTCGCCGCACGAGGGAAACTACGACCACCTGCCGAGCACGCCGCCGTTCCTCAAGCCGCCCGCGTACGGCGCCTCCAAGGCCGGGCTGCTCAATCTCACCCACTACCTCGCGGCCCATTGGGGCAAGCATGGCGTGCGGGTGAACATGCTCTCGCCGGGCGGCGTCGCCGGCAACCAGGACCCGGAATTCAAACGGAAATTCTGCGCCCGCGTCCCGCTGGGCCGCATGGGCGAGTACGCCGACCTGACCGGCCCCCTGCTTTTCCTCGCCTCGGGCGACTCGGGCTACATCACCGGCCAGAATCTCCAGGTCGACGGCGGCTACACACTCTGGTGAGGTGCTTCCATGGCTGAGCAATCCCTGATCCCGGCCGCACTTGAGAATTGGGTCAACGGGGCCTTCGCCCCGGCCCTCGGCGGCGCCACCGTGGCGAAACTGAGCCCGGTCGATGGCCGGCAGCTCTGCACGCTGCCCCGCTCGCAGGCCGCCGATGTCGCGGCCGCGGTCGCGGCGGCCAAGGCCGCCCAGCCGGCGTGGGCCGCCACCCCGGCGGTCACCCGCGGAATGGCCCTGCTGCGGGTGGTCCGGCTGATGGAGGATCGGGCCGACCAGCTGGCGCGCATCGTCGCGGCCGAGACGGGCAAGTCCGTGAAGGACGCCCGCGGCGAGGTCGGGGGCGCGGCGGCCCTCGGACTTTTCTACGCGAGCGAGGGCCAGCGGCTCTACGGCCGCACGACCACCAGCGGCATGGCGGGGCGCGTCGCGATGACCGTGCGGCGCCCGATCGGCGTCGCCGGGCTGATCATCGCGGCGAATACGCCGATCGCGAATGTCGCCTGGAAGGTCTTTCCCGCGCTCATCTGCGGCAATACCGCGGTGCTCAAGGCGGCCGAGGACACCCCGGCCACCGCCTGGTTCTTTGCGCGCCTTGCCGCCGAGGCCGGCCTGGCGGCCGGTGTGCTGAATGTCATTCACGGCCTCGGGCCCGAGGCCGGCGCCGCCTTGGTCGCGCATCCTGACGTCGGGGTCGTGAGCTTCACCGGCTCGACCGCGGCCGGACGCGAGATCCAGCGCGTCGGCACGGAACGATTCGCCCGCGTCTCGCTGGAGCTCGGCGGCAAGAATCCCCTGGTCGTGTGCGACGACGCGGACCTCGACCTGGCGGTGAAGTGGACCGTGCTCTCGGCCTTCAGCAACGCCGGTCAGCGCTGCGCCGCGGCCGGCCGCGTGATCGTGTTTGACGCCGTGTACGAGGCCTTCCGGGCGAAGCTGCTGGCCGCGACGGCCGCGCTGAAGGTCGGCCCGGCGGACAGTGATGACTTCGGCCCGGTGATCAACGAGCGGCAGCTCAACCGCATGCTGGCGCAGCTCACCGCAGCCCGCGAGGCCGGCGCGACCGTCCTGTGCGGCGGCGCGCGCCTGGGCGGCCCCGCGCACGCGGCCGGCTGCTACCTGGCGCCGACGATCCTTGAGAACGTCGCGCCCGAGGCGGCGGTCTCCTGCACCGAGCTGTTCGGCCCCATCACGATCCTCTACCGGGTCCCGGGCTTTGCCGCGGCGATCGAACTTGCGAACCGCTCGCCGTACGGCTTGACCGCCAGTGTCCACACCCGCGACGTGAACCGGGCCCTGGCCTTTGCGGAGCGGGTGCAGGCGGGCACGGTCACGGTCAACGGCGGCACCTACGGCAGCGAACCCCACATGCCGTTCGGCGGTTTCAAGCAGTCCGGGAACGGCACGCGCGAGCCCGGCACCGAGGCGCTGGACGTTTATTCCGAGCTGCAGAATCTCTATCTCAACGGCAACCCCGGGGTCGCCTGACGCGCCATGGCAGCCCAGCCTTCCATCGTCGCCCTGATTCCAGCCCGGGCCGGCTCGAAGCGGATCGCGAACAAGAACATCCGTCCGCTCGCCGGCCATCCGCTCATCGCCTACACGATCGCGGCCGCCCGCCAGAGCGGGATCTTCTCGGCCGTCGTCGTCTCCACGGATGCCGAGGAGATCGCCGAGGTCGCCCGCCGTTACGGCGCCGAGGTGCCGTTTCTCCGTCCCGCCGCGCTCGCCGGGGAGCTCTCGGCCGACATCGAGTGGCTCGACCACCTCCTGCGCCGGTTCGCGGCCGAGGGCCGGGGCCATGACTGCTTCAGCCTGCTGCGGCCCACGAGCCCGTTCCGGCAGGCGGCGACGATCCGCCGGGCTTGGGACCAGTTCTGTCGTCACCCGGACGCCGACTCCCTGCGCGCGGTCGAGCTGTGCAAGCAGCATCCGGGGAAGATGTGGTGCGTGACCGGTGACTGGATGAAGCCGCTGCTCGACGACGGCGGGATCAAGCCGCCGTGGCACAGCACCCCGTATCAGGGCCTGCCAAAGGTGTATGCGCAGAACGCCAGCCTGGAGATCGCCCGGACGCGGGTGGTGCTGGAGGATGGAACCATCGCCGGGAGCCGGCTGCTGCCATTTCTGACCGAGGGCTTCGAGGGCTTTGACATCAACCGGCCGGAGGACTGGGTGCTGGCCGAGCACTACCTGCGGACGGGCGAGGCCAAGCTGCCGGTCATCTGATTTTCCCATGCCAGTACTCCAGTACGTTCCCAAGGGTGAGTTCGATCGCGTGCGGTCCGAGATCAAGGACCCGCACGAGCGCGCCGCGGTCTTCGCCGACCTCGCGCGGCTGAACACCCTGTACATGATCATGCGCGCCGGCTCGGGCCACATCGGGTCCAGCTTCAGCGCCATGGACATCGTGACGTGGCTGTACCTGGAGGCGATGGTGCACCAGCCGGCGACCGGCTCGGGCCGGCGGGCGGACCTGTATTTCTCCTCGAAGGGCCATGATGCGCCGGGTTTCTACGCGGTGATGCTCGGGCTCGGGATGTTCCCGGAGCCGTGGATCCACCAGCTGCGCCGGCACGGCGGCCTGCCGGGTCATCCCGACGTCGGCACGCCGCACGTGGTCACAAACACGGGATCGCTCGGCATGGGCATCTCGAAGGCCAAGGGCATGGTTCACGCCGCGCGGCTCGCGGGCGAACACCAGCAGGTCTTCGTCCTGACCGGCGACGGCGAGCTGCAGGAGGGCCAGATCTGGGAGTCGCTGGTCAGCGCCGCCAATTTCAAGATGGGCGAGATCGTCGTGATCGTGGATCACAACAAGATCCAGTCCGACACGTTCGTCGCGAAGGTCAGCGACCTGGGCGACCTGCCGGCGAAGTTCCGTTCCTTTGGCTGGGAGGTCGAGCGCCTCGACGGTCATGACGTGCCCGCGCTCGACCGCGCGCTGCGGCGCTTCGCCACGATTCCCGACCGGCCCAAGATCATCATCGCGGATACTATCAAGGGCCGTGGCGTGTCGTTCATGGAGCAGTCGGCCCACTCCGACGAATTCGGCCTCTACCGCTTTCACAGCGGGGCCCCGGCGGAGGACAACTATTTCCGCGGGCTTCGGGAGCTTTCGGGGCGCGTCGATGCGCGCCTCGCCGCCCTCAAGGTGGCGCCGATCCGGCTGGAGCAGG
Source organism: Opitutaceae bacterium (assembly GCA_035334485.1). Taxonomy (GTDB): domain Bacteria; phylum Verrucomicrobiota; class Verrucomicrobiia; order Opitutales; family Opitutaceae; genus Opi-474. Next base: position 8,784 of record DAOQKI010000037.1, on the reverse strand, counting down.
CCGAGGTGCCGTCGCGCACGGCCCCGGTGGGACAGCGGCTGGTCGGGGCCTATTCGCGGGCACTGCTGGAACAGGCGGAGCGTCGTCCCGATTTGGTGGTGCTCGACGGCGACCTGATGCTCGATTGCGGGCTGATCCCGTTCAAGGACCGCCACCCGCAGCGATTCATCGAGTGCGGCATCGCCGAGATGGACATGGTCTCTCAGGCGGGCGGACTCGCGCTGCGGGGCAAGCTGCCGCTGGTACATTCGTTCTCCTGCTTCCTCTCGACCCGGCCGAACGAGCACATCTACAACAACGCCACCGAGCGGACCAAGGTCATCTACGTTTCGTCCCTCGCCGGAGTGGTCCCGGGCGGCCCCGGTCATTCCCACCAGTCGGTGCGCGACATCGCCGCGCTGGCCGGCGTTCCGGGGCTGACGCTGCTGGAGCCGGCCTGTGAGGCCGAGGTGGGTCCCGCGCTGGACTGGTGCGTGAACCACAATCCGCAGAGCAGTTACCTTCGCCTGGTGTCGATCCCGGTTGACCTGCCGTTCTCGCTGCCGGCCGGCTATCGGCTGGTTGAGGGGCAGGGGACCGTGCTGGCGGAAAAGGGCACCGACGTGCTCATCATCGGCTACGGCCCGGTGCTCCTGAACGAGGCCTGGCGCGCGTTGGCGCTCCTCGAGGCGGCCGGAGTCCGCGCGACGCTGGTGAATCTCCCGTGGCTGAACCGCATCGATCACGCGTGGTTCGCCTCGCTCGTGGCCCGCTTCGGGCGGGTCGTAACGCTCGACAACCACTACACCGTCGGCGGCCAGGGTGACTTCATCGCCCGCAGTCTGTTCCGCCTGGGTCTGACCAGCCTGCCGCGCCTCCTCTCGATCGGCGTCGAGGACATTCCGCACTGCGGACTCAATCCCGAGGTGCTGAAGGCGCACGGGCTCGACGCCGCCTCGCTCGCCGCGCGCATCGGCGCGTTCTGCCGCCCCGCATGACCGCGCCGGTGCTGTGCTGGGATATCGACGGCACGCTCCTCTCCACGGCGCGGGCCGGGGTCTTCGCGCTGGAGTCCGCAGCGCTGGCGGTCACGGGCCGTCCGCTCGACCTGCAGCAGCTCCCGACGGCGGGATTGACCGACGTGGAAATCGCGCGGCTCGTGCTGGAGCGCAATGGCGTGACGCCCACCGCGGATCACCAGCGGCAGTTTCTCACGCGCTACGAGGATGACCTGCCGGCCAGTCTGCCCCGGCGCCAAGGGCAGGTCATGCCGGGTGTGGTGGCGATCCTCGAGGCGCTGCGCGTTCGTCCGGACTGGGGCTCGATGCTGCTCACCGGCAACACGCGTCGCGGGGCGCAAGCAAAGCTGACCCACTACGGCTTGGCCGGCTATTTCTTGTCCGGCGCCTTTTCCGACGACACCCGGGACCGCGCGGAGATCGCGGCGAAGGCGCTGCGCCTCATCCGGGCCGAGCGACCGGGCCATCCGGCGAACCGGGTGGTGGTGATTGGCGACACGCCCCATGACGTCGCCTGCGCCCGAGCCATCGGGGCGCGGTGCCTGGCGGTGGCAACGGGAGGCTACCCGTCGTCCGCGCTGGAACAGACCGGCGCCGACCGCGTGGTGGCGCAGCTGCCGGCGCCGGAGGCCTTCTGGGGCATGATCGAGGAGATCTGCTCGCGCGGGTGACGCCGAGACGCGACAGAGGGGCGAAACCTGTTTGCATCCCGTGAGGCCAGCATTTCTGCTGGTCCGCCATCCTGCCATGACTCCCGCCCTTCAATCGACCTTTCGGCCTGCCCGCTGGCTAGGCGTCGTCCTGGTGCTCGTCGCGCTGGGAGCCTCCCTGATGCGCGCGGCGGTGCCGGAGGATGAGCGCCGGCGCCAGACCGAGGTCGCCGAGCTGCTCGGCCGCACCCGCCTGCTGGAGTTGCTGCAGGAGCAGCAATCGCTGACGGCGGAGGAACAGGAGGTCCTGCCGCAGCTGCAGGCCTTCGTGAAACGGGAGTGTCCCGAGTATTTTTCCCAGGTGATGCAGCCCTACCTGCAGCGCTCGCTAACCGCGCTGATTGCGGACCCGGCCCGGCGCAACGAACTCGAGGCGGCGCGGCGCGTGATCCGCGGGATGCGCATCCCGCGCCCGGCGGAGTGGACCGACCTGGTGGCGCGCAACCCACTGCCGCCGGCCGACCCGGCCGGCCTGAAACCCGGGCAGAGCGGGTTGTGGATGATGGTGGTGTGGGGCTCGTGGTCCCAGACCGGCCAGGGCCGCGCCTGGGGCGTGGTTGATCCTTCGCTGACGACGGATGACCGTCGCCGGCTTCGGGCCTTGTCGCGGACCTTCGACCGCAACGCGCTTGATCCGGCCAAGCTGGCGGCGCTGGCCAAAGCCGCGGGCTGCGACGGCGTCGTGCTGGTCACGCGCCACCTCGACGGCGTGCCGCTGTTCGCCGAGAAGCAGATCTCCGAGGGTGGAAAGGCGAAGCTGGATGGCCCGCTGACGCATCTCGTCTCGGGCATTCGCGCGCAGGGCCTGAAGGTGGGACTGTACTACTGCCTCGCTTCGAGCCGTCACGCCGACAGCAACTGGTGGCCCTATCATCCGAATTATGTCCCCGGGATGATCCAGGCGTTTCCCGATCGCTGGAAGCGTTACGAACTCGAGTGCCTGAGCGACCTCCAATGGCTGGTGGCCGGTTACCAGCCTGACATCCTGTGGACGGACGAGCGCTGGCCGGCGCAAGGCTCGGACCGCCTGTGGCGGTTTTTCGAGGCGACTCGCCGCCGGAATCCGAATCTCCAGCTGAGCGACCGCGGTACCGGTGAGTTCGCGAATTTCGTCACTCCCGATGAGCGGGCCCTGAAGGAGGCGCTGCCCGGCGCATGGCACATGGTGGCGGCGGTCTCGAAGGGACCTGGATCTTGGTACCGTTCGACGCCCAACACCGGATTTAAGGACGCCTACGAGTGCATCCGCCTGTTTGTCGAATGCCGCGGCGCGGGAGGAAACCTCACCTTGTCGGTGGGCCCGGATGGCCAGGGTGCGATTCCCGCCGAGGAAGAGATGGCATTCCGCGACCTGGGCCAATGGCTCGAAGGCCCGGGAAAAGCGCTCCGCGCGGGGGCTACGCCGCTGGCGTTCGAACTTCAGCCGAAGTGGGGAAAGAGTTTCCAGACCAAGGAAGGGCAGGTGACCTTCGTCTACGGCCCGGAGGCGCGGAAGGCCGCAGAAGGAAAACTCACGATCGCGATCCCGAATCCGCCGAAGCGGGTTCGACTGACGGGTGACAAGGCGGGCGATGGCCCCCTGATCCAATTCGAGTACGACGCCAGGGCCGGGGTCTGCCGCATTGCGACGGATGCGGTTCCGTCGGGGCGCGTCGTGTCGGCGCTTCGGATCGAGTTCTAGAGCGGGTTCGGATCCGGACGGGCCAATGGCTCGATCACGTGTCGGACCGTAACCGGTTTCCTCAACGACCGGCGCGCGTTCTCCTGTTTCGCTGCAGCGCGCCTCCTTTCAGGCTCGCCTGAGTGTAGGTGCCCTGATTCATTTTACCTTTGGTAGGGTTTCTCCTTGTAACCGTCCGGGAATAAGCGCCATTACTTTTTTGTAAATCGAGCAATGCCACGCGCTTTCATCACAGGCATTACGGGCCAAGACGGCTCTTATCTGGCCGAATTGCTCCTTGAGCGCGGTTACGAAATCCACGGTCTGGTGCATCGTCCGGACACACTTCTGCACAGCAATATCCGCCACCTCGTGTCGGACAATGCCGTATTCCACCGTCGTCTTTTCCTCCACAACGGCACCTACGAAGACGCCACCCATTTGCGGCGGATTATTGGGAAGGCGCGGCCTGATGAATTTTATCACCTGGCGGGACAGTCGAGTCCGCGGCTGAGCCTCGAGTTGCCGGAGAGCACGTTGGAGAGCATCGGCATGGCGACGCTGCGACTGCTCGAGATTCTCCGCGACCTGCCGGAGCCGCCGAAATTCCTGTATGCGTCCAGCAGCGAGGTGTTCGGATCGCCGCCGCATGCGCCGCAGGACGAGCACACGCCGGTGAATCCCACGACGCCGTACGGCGCGGCGAAGGCGCTCTCACAGCAGATGGCGCGGATCTACCGCATCGCCTACCAACTGCCGGCGTGCGCGGCGATCCTCTACAATCACGAGTCGCCCCGGCGCAGCGCGAGTTTCGTCACGATCAAGATCGCCCGCGCCGCCGCCCGCATCAAACGCGGCCTCGATCGCGAGGTCACACTGGGCAGCCTCGACGGCCGGCGCGACTGGGGCTGGGCGCCCGATTACGTGCGGGGCATGTGGCTCATGCTCCAGCAGAAGACCGTCGACGATTTTGTCCTCGCGACCGGCAGGCTGCATACGGTCCGCGAACTCGCCACCCGGGCGTTTGAGCACGTCGGGCTGAACTGGCAGGACCACGTGAAGTACGACGCCGGCCTGCTCACCTCGGTGGAACCGGTCGCCCCGTGCGGCAATCCCGCGAAGGCCAAGGCCCTGCTGGGCTGGGAGAACACGGTGCCGTTCGCCGAAATGGTCGGCCGGCTGGTCGACGCCGAACTCGCGAAAATCTCATGAGGAAGAAAGCACTCATCACGGGTATCACGGGACAGGACGGCTCGTACCTGGCGGAGTTCCTGCTCGAAAAAGGCTACGAGGTCCACGGCCTCGTGCGTCGTGCCAGCACGATGAACCGCGGCCGCATCGATCACCTGCAGGCCTATGAGAAAGGCGCCGACCGCCGGCTTTACCTCCACTATGGCGACCTCGCGGACAGCGTGTCGCTCGTGAAGCTGCTGTACGCCCTGCAGCCGGACGAGATCTACAATCTCGCCGCCCAGAGCCACGTCCGCGTCAGTTTCGACATCCCGGAGTACACTGCGGACATCACCGGCGTCGGCGCCGCGCGCATCCTCGAGGCCATCATCGAGTCGGGCATCGGCAAGAAGGTGCGGTTCTACCAGGCCTCCTCGTCCGAGATGTTCGGCAAGGTGCAGGAAGTGCCGCAGACCGAGGTGACGCCGTTCTGGCCGCGCTCGCCGTATGGCTGCGCCAAGGTGTTCAGCCACTGGCTGACGGTGAACTACCGCGAGTCGTACAATCTCTTCGCGTGCAGCGGCATTCTCTTCAACCACGAGTCGCCGCGTCGCGGCGAGTCCTTCGTGACCCGCAAGATCTCGCTGGCGGCCGCCCGCATCAAGAAGGGCCTGCAGAAGGAACTGAGCCTCGGCAATCTCGACGCGAAACGCGACTGGGGCTACGCGAAGGAGTATGTCGAGGGCATGTGGATGATGGTCCAGCAGGAAAAGCCGGATGACTATGTGCTGGCGACGAACGAGACTCACACAATCCGCGAGTTCCTCGACGCCGCGTTCGGACGCGTGAACCTCGACTGGCGCGACCACGTGAAGTTCGACGAGCGGTTCCTCCGTCCCGCCGAGGTCGACCTCCTGATCGGTGACTACTCCAAGGCGAAGCGCACGCTGGGCTGGGAACCGCGCACGCGGATGAAGGCGCTGGCCGAGCTCATGGTCGACGCCGATTTCGCAGCCCTGCGCTAGGCAGCCGGGTCAGTTGAAGCTCGCGCGGACCGCCGTCATCGCGACATCCGAGCGCCCGCCGCCCTGCGGCGCTGGCTAGACTTTGGAACGGGCGAATTCGACCAACCGGGCCGCAGAGGCCGTGGCGGTTTCGGCGCCGGTGTGCAGCAGGAGATCGACTTGGGTGGGTGCCTCGAAACCGTCGGACAGGCCCGTGAAATTGGCCACCTTGCCGGCGGCCGCCCGGGCGTAGAGTCCCTTGACGTCGCGCTGGCGGCACACGTCGTAGGGGGCGTCCATGTAGACGAGCGAAAAACCCTCGGCGCCGGCCACCTCGCGGATCAGCTGGCGGTGGCTCTCGAGCGGCGTGATGAACGACGCGACCGTGCAGATGCCGGCGTCGCGGGCCATGCGGGCGATGCAGGCGGCGCGACGGAGATTCTCGGCGCGATCCGCGGCGGTGAATCCCAGTCCCTGGCAGACGCCGGCCCGGAGCGCGTCACCGTCGAGCGGCAGCACGGGCAGCCCTTGGGAACGCAGCGCGGCGACGAGCTGGCTGGCGAGCGTGGACTTGCCGGCGCCGGAGAGGCCCATGAGCCAGAAGATGTGGCCGGGTTTGGGAGCGGAGGATGACATGAGGCGGGAAAAGGGGCGGGAGCTTCGGGTGCTTTCGTCCCGACGCGGGGAAGGCGGACCGTGGAAGGGAAGGGCTAGATCACGTCGGCAAACGCCGGCTTGAGGCGACGGAAGACGACGTAACCCAGCGAACAGGCGAGCAGTCCGGTCGCGTATAGGTAGCCGACATGCTTGAGATTCACCGCGTGGTCCCAGAGGACCGCGTTGCGGGCTTCCTCAATGGCGAGGAGGAGCGGATTGAAGCGCAGCGCGGACCAGATGGCGCCGGGCACCTTGTGGGCCGGGTAGAAGATCGCGCTGGCATACATCAGCGACATCGAGACGAACTGCATCACCTGCGTGAGGTCCCGCAGGAACACGCCGAACGCCGCGATGCACCAGGCGAGCCCCAGCGCGAGCATGGCGATGGGAAACATGATCACCGGGAGCCAGAGGACACCCGCCGAAAGGCCGGGGCCGAACAGCATCACGCCCAGCAGCACGAGGCCGAGGCTGATCAGGAGGTGGAAGGTGGCGGCGCTGACGGCGGAGGCGGGGAGGATCTCCAGCGGGAACACGACCTTCTTCACGAAGTTGGGATTCGCGACGATGAGGTTGGGGGAGAGCGCAATGGTCTCGGCGAGGAACTGGAACATGCTGAGCCCGAGGAAAACGCCGAGGGCGTAGTCGACGCGGGTCTCGTTGGGGAGGATGCCGAAACGGCCGCCGAAAATGTACCCGAACACGAACACGTACAGGCAGAGCATCAGCAGCGGGTTCAGGACCGACCAGATCAGGCCGAGGTGGCTGCCCTTATGGCGCAGTTCGACCTCGCGCAGGCTGAATTGCCAGAGCAGTTCGCGGTGCTGCCAGAGAACCCGGGCAAACGAAAACGGGCCCAGCTTCGCGGCGGACGAGGTCATCCTCCCAAGACGGCCCGAGCCCCGAAGTTAGTAAAGTGAATTTTGCCTCCAAGGGCCCGGTGCCAGAACGGTATGCGCGTCCCGGACCACCGCTTTGGGCTTGCGTCGCCGTGTGTTCAGGATGGCCTGAGACTTTCAGGCGGAACTGTCGGCGTCCCCGGACGTCAAAGCGGTTTCGCCCCCGCGTTTTTCACCCAGGCCCTGTATCCCTATGCTCCGATCCATCCGTACCGCCTCGACCGGCCTGCTCCTGCTCAGCGCGCTGGTGATCCCGGCCCAAGCCTCGGCCGTCGACCCCTCCGCCCTGCCGCTCGCGGAAAACTATTTCCCGACGCTGAAGCCCATCATCGAGGCGGCGGTCAAGGAGTCTCCCCGCATGGTGATGCGCAACCTGGAGAACGCGGTCGCCGAGCAGAACCGGATCGCCGCCCGTGCCGGGCAGTTGCCGTCGGTCGGCGGCTACATGCAGTTTAACCCGTACCAGCTCGACCATCGTGCCGATGCGCCCGGCTGGCGGGACACCCAGAAGCTCTACTACAACGCCAGCATCAACCAGCCGGTGTTCCACTGGGGCACGCTCGAGAACAACACCCGCATCGCCGAGCTGCAGAAGAAGATCACCGAGGGTCAGACCGCCGAGGCCTACCGCGGTCTCGTGCAGGAAATCCGGGCCCAGTTCATGCAGATGGTCCTGAAGAAGCTGCAGCTCGCGCGCAACGAGATGGCCATCCAGATCGCACGCGACCAGCTCGCGATCGCCCAGACCAAGCTCGAGAAGAAGGTCATCGCCCCCGGCGACATGTTCATGCCGCGGCTCAATTTCGACCAGGCCCAGCTCTCGGCCGACCGCGCCCGCGAGGATCTCGACAATGCCAAGCGCGCCTTCGCGAAGCTGACCGGCACCGATCCGTTCCAGGACAGCCAGATTCCCGACATCCTGCCCGCGGTTACGCCCGCGCCGGAGCTGCTCGGCGGTATCCTCGCAGGGCACGTTGCCAACCAGGATCTCAATTCCTACTACCTCGAGACGCTCCGGCGCCAGATCGAGGTTGAGAAGCTCAACTACAAGAACGCCAACGTCCGCCTGCGCCCGAACTTCAATCTCCAGGCCGGCGTCAGCCAGGATGAGCAGAGCTACACCGCCAACATCGCTCAGAAATACCTCCTGCAGTCGCGCTACGTCGGCGTGCAGGTCAACTGGTCGATCTTCGACGGCTTCTCCGCCCGCGCGGCCAAGGCCAACGCCTCCACCCGCCGCCGCCAGGCCGAGCTCAATTACGACGAGGCTCGGGCCGCCCTGTCGGAGCAGACCCGCGCGCAGCTCAAGCAGCTCGAGTTCTCTTCCCGGAGCATGGAACTCGCCAACCGCATCCTCGACTCCAACCAGGGCAATGTCGCCGGCCGCAAGGACGACCTGGCGCGCGGCCTCGTGTCCGAGGCCGAGGTCAACGCCGCCAAGCTTGGTCTCGTCGACGCCCAGATCAACGCGTCGGCTTTCCGCTTCGACTACCTGATGAAGGCCGGTGACTTCCTCTCCACGATGCTGGAGGATCCCGCGCTGCAGAATCTGCCCAAGTCCAGCCTGTGAAAAAGCTCCTGATCGCAGCCGGCGCCATCGTCGTGGTGGCCCTGGCACTCTTCGTTCTCCTCAAGCCCACCGCCAAGGTCGCCGCTGTCATCAAGGGGCGCGCCACCAACGCGGTC
>DAOQKI010000036.1:0-31383 GCA_035334485.1 Opitutaceae bacterium | reverse complement strand
TGCTTCACGCTGATGCCCTCGTCGGCGCCGAGCGCGAGGTCGAACTTCTCGCCCGACATCACCGTGCGGAGGTTGCTCGTGGCCACGAAGGTGCCGTCGAGGAAGACGTTCATCGCGCCGGTGAGCAGCGGGAATTCCGAGGTGTTGACCACCTTGGTCGTCAGGAACGCCGCGGCGAGCTGGCGCGGCACGGTCAGGTACTCGGGGTTGGCCTTGAGCTTGAACGTCGCGACCGGGACCTTCTGCGGCGCGTTGTCGCTCGCGATGCTGGAGGGCGAGGCGATCTTGAACGACGCGCTGGTGGTGCCGGCCTCGATCGCGGCCTGGGCGAGCTCGGCGTCCTGTTCCGGCGGAGGCATGGCGGCGCCGGTGACGTTGGTGGTGAACCGCTGCATGTCGGCGGCGTTGGCCGGGGCGGCGGCGTTCGCGCGCATGGCTTTTTCCTTGAACGCTGAGAGGACGATCTTGTCCTCGCGCAGCGCGATCGCATTGAACACATCCAGACTCCACGGATTCATGGTCGGAGCGGCGCCGCCGAGGTTGGGCCGCGCGGTCGAGAGGGTGAGGGCGACATCCTTCCAGTCTTCGCCGGTGCTCTGGCGGACGAGGCCGAAATAGCTGAGCGCGACGGCGTGCTCGCTGCTGAGGACGCGGGCGTCGTAGTTGGGCGCCCAGCTGGCGCCGGGGACGGTGTAGGAAACCGCCACGTCGAGCGAACCGGCCTGGGTGGAGGCGACGCGCACCGTAACGGTCTTGTAGGCCTTGCCGCCGGCGCCCTGGAGTTCGTTGAGCTGGTTCTGGGTGGTGTTGATCTTGTTCTGCAGGTCCTCGCGCTGCTCCTCGAGGGCGGTCTTTTCGCCGATGATCTTGGTCTTTTGCTCGGACAGATACGTGAGCGAGCTGGTGAACTGGTTGAGATCGGGCCGCGGCACGTCCTTGGTGGGCGGGGCAAACAGCGCGGCCTCCATCCGGTCGAGCATGGTGGTCTGCGCCTGCAGCACGGCGGTGCGGTCATCGAGGCCGCGCATCTGTTTGCTCAGGCCGCGGAGCGCGTCCTCGAGTTCCTTTACGCGGGCGTTGGGCGTGAAGTCGACAAACGTCTGCCGGGCGCTCACGTCGAGGATCTGAGCTTGGGCGGTGCCGCGGCCGCTCACCTGCAGCGAGCGCTCGTTGAGCGACTGGGGCAGGTTGGCGAAAACGAGTTCGGTGGTGCCTTCCGGCAGGTTGATGGTGCCGGTGCGGGTGACGACGGCGCGGTCGGTGTAGACCGTCACGGCGCTGATGGTCGAATTGACCGGGATCGGCGCCGCGGAGGCGAGGGCAGTGACGGCGAGGACGCCGAGCAGGGCGAGGGGTGATTTCATGGTGGGACGGAGAATTGTGTGCCCAATCAAACGGGAAAGTGCCGGGAATCTTAGGCGATTCGCGGCCGGATGTCTCCGCATCCGCGGCGGAAAGAGGGTCGGAGTTGAACGCAAAACCGGCCAAAACCGGGCCGATTTTCGGCCGAAAAACCCTGATTTTTGGCCCGAAAAACGACCTCGGATCCGTCGGGATTTGCCTTGCGCAGGTCAGCGTGGGCCGGAGGGTTGTGAGCAATTACCCGGAACCTCCCCCAGCCGGTCGAGACTAACGCCCCTAGCTCCTCGATTTCCGGGCCACTTAGACCGCTCTTGCCCGATAGATTTTCTTTCTACAACTTGCTTCCTCTCATGTTCATAGTCTCGTCTTTCCGCGCCCTCCGGGGTCTTCTGGGCTTGGTGGCCGGTCTCGCCCTTCTGGCGATTTCCCAGTCCGCCCTGAACGCCCAGACCAACACCCCCTCGGCGGCGGACGGCTTCGATCCCAACGTCAACGGCACCACTTTTGCCCTGGCCACCCAGGCTGACGGGAAAATCCTCGTCGGCGGCACCTTCGACAATGTCGGTGGCTACACGCGCACCAACCTGGCCCGCGTCAACATCGACGCCTCGGTGGATCCGACCTTCGACCCGAACGTCAACGGCAAGGTCACCAGCATCGTGGTCCAGCCCGACGGCAAGATCCTGATCGGTGGCTATTTTTCGACCCTCAAGCCCAACGGCGCCGCGTCCACGGTCACGCGCAACAACCTCGCGCGCCTGAACGCCGACGGCACGGTCGACACCAGCTTCAATCCCAATTTCGGCGGCGCCCTCGCCCCCGGCGTCGAGGCCATCGCGCTCCAGCCCGACGGCAAGATTCTCGTCGGCGGCACGTTCACGACGGTGCAGCCCAACGGCGCGGCCACCGCCACGACCCGCAACCGCCTCGCGCGCCTGAACGCCGACGGCACCCTCGACACGGGCTTCAATCCAAATCCCGACCGCGTCGTCCTCTCCATCGCGCTGCAGTCCGACGGCCGGATCATCATCGGCGGCGGCTTCACCAAGCTGCAGCCGAACGGCGCCGCGAGCGCCACCACGCGCAATGCCATGGCCCGCCTCAACGCGGACGGCTCGCTCGACGCCACCTACGACCCGAACCTGAACAATGGCGTCACCAAGGTCGCCGTCACGCCCGACGGCAAGGCGATCGCCGTGGGTTACTTCACCTCCGTCGCGGCCAACAACGCCGGCTCCGCGACCACCGTCGGCCATATCGCGCGCTTCAACACCGATGGTTCGCTCGACACCGGCTATGCCGCGACCGTCAACGGCAACGTCATGTCGCTGGTGCTGCAGAACAACGGCGGCGTGCTGATCGGCGGCACCTTCTCCTCCGTCTCCGGCCTCCGCCGCGGCTACGTGGCGCGCCTCACCGTCAACGGCTACATCGACGGCACGTTCGACCCCAACGCCAATTACACGGTCTTCGCGCTGGCTGAGCAGTCCGACGGCTCGGTCCTGATCGGCGGCAATTTCACGCAGCTGCAGCCCAACGGCGCCTCGGCCCCGACCACCCGCAACGGCCTCGCCCGCGTCAACTCCAACGGCACCCTCGACTCGGAGTTCAATCCCGACACCAACGGCCGCGTGCTCGTCCTCCGCCTCCAGTCTGACGGCAAGGCGCTCGTCGGCGGCTCGTTCACCAGCATCGCCGGCGTCACCCGCAACTTCCTCGCGCGCCTCAACACCGACGGCTCGCTCGACACCTCGTTCGACCCGAACCTCAACGGCACGGTCACGTCGCTGGCGGTGCAGGGCGACGGCAAGATTCTCGTCGGCGGCTACTTCACGACCGTCAAGGGCACCGTGAGGCAGCACCTCGCGCGGCTCAACACCGACGGCTCGGTGGATCCGTCGTTCGAGCCCAACCCGGACAACTCGGTCAACGCGATCGCGGTGCAGTCTGACGGAAAAGTCATCATCGGCGGTTATTTCCAGACGGTGCGGCCCAACGGCTCCGCGGTGCAGATCGCCCGCAGCCGTATCGCGCGGCTCAACGCCGACGGTTCACTCGACAGCTCATGGGACCCGCAGGCCGGCGGCCCGGTCCTGGCGATGGTGATCCAGAGCGACGGCAAGCTCATCGCGGGCGGCAGCTTCCTCAGCCTCGCCACCGGCGCGCGGGCGAACATCGTCCGCATCAACACCGACGGCACGCTCGATCCCGCCTACAGCCCGAACGCCAACGCGCAGGTCAACTCGATCGCCCTGCAGTCCGACGGCAAGATCGTCATCGGCGGCTCGTTCACCTTCCTCCAGCCGGTCAACGCGCCGATCGTCGAGACCACCACGAAGAACGCGGACGGCACGACGACCACCACCAAGACCACCACGAGCTTCCGCCGCGGCGTGGCGCGCATCAACACCGATGGCACGGTGGACGCAGCGTTCGATCCCAGCACGAGCGACGTCGTTCGCGCCGTGGCCGTCCAGTCCGACGGCAAGGTTCTGATCGGCGGCCTGTTCACCTCGCTGACGCCGAACTCGGACACGACCAGCACCTCGCGCATCTACCTCGCCCGCGTCGATTCGACGGGCAAGATCGACTCCACCTTCAACGCCGGCATCGCCGAGAATTTCGGCAACCAGGTCATCGCCCTCGCGTTGCAGGGTGACGGCAAGATTCTCGTCGGCGGCGCGTTCAAGACGTTGACCCCGATCGGCCAGTCGACGGTGACCCGCAACCAGCTCGCGCGGTTGAACGCCGACAACACGGTCGACACCTCGTACAACCCGAGCGCCGGCGGCCCGACGGGCGCCGTGGTCAACTCGATCACGATCCAGGCCGACACCCGCATCCTCGTGGGTGGCCAGTTCGCTACCTTTGGCGGCTCGTCCAGCAACAACCTCGCCCGCTTTGAGGCGGAGAGCGTGCCGGACGCGTACTTCAATCCGAACCCGACCGGCACGGTCTACTCGGTCTCGTCCCGCATCAGCGGCGGCTCGCAGGGCACCCAGCTCTCCGGCCTCGCCTGGCTGAACAACAACGGCACCCTCCGCAGCAGCTTGCCGGCGGCCGCGCAGATCGGCGGCCAGGTCAACGTCATCGTGCAGCAGCCGGACGGCAAACTCCTCCTCGGCGGCTCCGTGACCGACTCTACCAATCGGGTGAGCGCGAACCTGATCCGACTCAACGCCGACGGTTCGCTCGACGCGTCCTTCAACCCGGTCGTCGACAACACGGTCAACTCGATCGCCCTGCAGTCCGACGGCAAGATCGTCATTGGCGGCACCTTCCTGAATGTCGGCGGCACCTCCCGCCAGTATGTCGCCCGCATCAATGCCGACGGCACGCTCGATACGGCCTTTAACCCGACGGCCAACTCCCAAGTTTTCACCGTCCTCGTGCAATCCGACGGCAAGATCATCCTCGGCGGCGCCTTCACCAGCCTGCAGCCGAACGGCGCGACCACGGCGAACTCGATCAACTACCTCGCCCGCGTGAAGTCGGACGGCACGTTCGACAGCAGCTTCGGCGTCAACCCGAACAGCACCATTTACGCGATGGCCATGCAGGACGACGGCAGTCTCGTCATTGGCGGTTCGTTCACGACGATCCTCGAGAGCCCGACTTCTACGACGGTCCTGAACCGGCTGCACATCGCGCGCGTGAAGGCCGACAACACCGCGGACAAGACCTTTGATCCGTCTGCGAGCGGCACGGTCTACTCGCTGGTCGTGCAGTCCGACGGCAAGATCGTGTTCGGCGGCAATTTCGCCTTCGTGCAGCCGAACGGCGCGAGCTACATCACGACCCGCAACAATCTGGCCCGGGTCAATGCGGACGGCACGCTCGACGACAGTTTCAACCCGAACCCGAACAACCCGGTCAACAGCCTCTCCAAGCAGGCTGATGGCAAGATCCTGCTCGCCGGCCTGTTCACCGCGTTCCAGCCGCCGGGCGTCGTCACGCCGCTCACCCGCGCCTTCCTCGCCCGCGTCAACACCGACGGCACGCTCGACAACGGCTTCGATCCCGAGCCGAACGCCAGCGTCTCCACCGTGGTCGCCCTGGCCGACGGCACGATCCTCGCCGGCGGCACGCTCACCTCGGTCGAGCCCGTGGGCTCGATCCTCGTCGGCGGCAGTTTCGACCAGATCGGCGGCGTGCAGCTGAAGAATGTCGCGCTGCTCAACTCCGGCGGCTCGGCCTCCGCCTCGTTCGCCCCGAACCCCAACGGCCCGGTCTACTCGATCATTTCGCGCCCGGATAACCGCGTGCTCATCGCCGGCTCGTACTCGACCATCGCCGGGGTCGCTCGCGCCGGCATCGCCCAGGTCAAGCTCGACGGCACCATCGACGCGACCTTCAGCGCCAACCCGTCCGTTACCGGTCCCACCGCGCTCGTGCTCCAGCCCGACGGCAAGGTCCTCCTCGGCGGCGCCGCCGTCGGCTACGCCGGTTCCGCCCGCGGCACGCTGATGCGCCTCAACGCCGACGGCACGCTCGACGGCACCTTCAACCCGTCCGGCCTCGGCACGGTCAACGCCATCGCGCTCCAGCCCGATGGCAAGGTCCTGGTCGGCGGCGCCGCTCCGTCCGCGCTGGTCCGGCTCAATGCCGACGGCTCCCGCGACAGTTCCTTCAACCCGACGCCGAACGGCAACGTCAACGCGATCGTCGTCCAGTCGGACGGCCGGATCCTCGTGGGCGGCGCCTTCACCTCCATCGGCGGCTCGGCCATCAGCTACCTCGCGCGCCTCACCAGCGCCGGCGCGGTCGAGACCAGCTACAACCCGGCCCCGAACGCCGCGGTCACCGCCCTCACCGTCCAGGCCGGCGGCAAGGTCCTCCTCGGCGGCAGCTTCACCTCGGTCGGCGGTCGCACCCGCTACGGCCTCGCCCGCATCGCGATGACGGCGCCGGCCAGCCAGTCGATCGATGTCAGCGGCAATTTCTCGACGATCACCTGGTCCCGCGGCGGTTCCGGTCCCGCCCTCGTGGGCGTCACCTTCGAGCAGTCCACCGATGGCCGCTCCTGGAGCGTCCTTGGCAACGCCACGCGCGTCGGCACGACCGACACCTGGCAGCTCGCCGGCCAGTCGCTCTACACGGGCTCCAACCTCTTCGTCCGGGCCCATGGCCTGACGCTCACCTCGCAGTACGCCTCGTACGGCCTCGTCGAGGCGGTCCGCCAGTTCTACTCGGCGGCCCTCCCGCAGATCGTGAGCGCCTCCTCCGCCACCGCCACCAACGGCAGCAGCTTCTTCTTCGGCGTCACGACGAACGTCTCCGGCGCGACCTTCAGCGCCACGGGTCTCCCGGCCGGCCTGACGATTGACCCGACCACGGGCATCATCTCGGGCACCCCGACGCAGACCGGCGTCTTCAGCGTCGCGCTGACCGCCGCCAATGCCGCGGGCACCGCGACCCAGACGCTCACGATCATCGTCAATGCCACAAGCGGCGGCGGCAGCGTCGTCCGCTTCGTCAACATCTCGGCGCGCGCGCCGGTCCGGCCGACGGATCCGCTCATCGCGGGCCTCGTGATCAGCGGCACCACGCCGCAGACCGTGCTGCTCCGCGCCATCGGCCCGGCCCTCGCCGGCTACGGCATCACCTCCGCGATCACGAACCCGCGCATGCAGCTCTACAACGCCGCCGGCGCGCTCCTGAGCGAGAACACCGGCTGGGGCGGCACCTCCGCGCTCATGCAGGTGTTCAACCAAGTCGGCGCCTTCCCGCTCACCGTGGGCAGCGCGGACGCCGCCATGCTTGTGACGCTCGCCCCGGGCCAGTACACCGTCGCGGTCAGCGATGTGAACGGCATGGGCGGCATCGCCCTCGCCGAGGTCTACGACACCGGCACCAGCTCGTCGTCGAGCGCCCCGCGCCTGGTCAATCTCTCGGCCCGCTCCACCGCCAACTCCGGCCTGAACGTCATGGTCGGCGGCTTCGTGGTGAACGGCGTCGCCTCGAAGCGGATCCTCATCCGCGGCGTCGGCCCGACGCTGGGCGGCTACGGGGTCTCGGGCTTCATGACCGATCCGGTCCTCAAGGTCTTCGACAAGAACGGCGCGCTGATCGCGATGAACGACAACTGGGGCACGCCCTACACGGCGAACTCCAGCTATCCCGCCGTGAGCGCCGCCGAGATTGCCCTGGCGAACACGCAGGCGGGTGCCTCCGCCTTCGCCTCGGGCAGCCTCGACGCGGCCGTCATCGTCGTCCTCCCGCCGGGCTCCTATACCGCCCAGGTCGAGAGCGCCACGACCACCGACGGTACCGCGCTGGTCGAGATCTACGAGCTCCCGTGAGCCGCTAGGCCCTCTGGGTGATTCCGGAATCCGGATTTCGGATTCCGGAATTCAGGCTTCAATCCGCTACCTCGGATTTCGAATCCTGAATTCCGGCATGCTGGCTACCATCTACTAGCTGCTAACTACGCGGTCAGAAGCCATCGCTCCTGAACGGCAGGCAAGGCAACCCGGCGCCGTTGTACAGGTTCGCGACCGGCGCGTTGCTCCAGGCGTAGCGCACGGCGACGGGTTCCTTCACGGCGGGTGAGGTCACGAGCAGCGTGCCGCGGTCGATCTTGGCGGTGGCCGGATGGAAGACTTTGTCGGCGCCGGCGAGCTCGAGGGATTGCACGGGCTTGTCGTACGAGATGAGCCCGCCGCCGGCGTGACGGAACCGGACGCGCATCGCATGACCCTCGCGCGTCGCGCTGTCGAACTCCGGGCCCTCATAGTCGCTCGCGATGCCGTAGATCCGGTTCTTCGCGATCAGGGCGAGCCGGCGGGCCACCTCCTGCTTGTTGCGCGGGTGGATGTCCTTGGCATCGCCGATGTCGATAGCCGTCACCATGCCGGTCGCCGGCAGCGCCAGCGCCTTGGTCTGCGACTCGCGCAGCCACGCCCAAGCCCGACGCGTGGGCTCGTCGACCTCCCAAGCGGCCAGCTGGACAAAATAGAACGGCGTGTCGCCCTGACCCCAGCCGGCGCGCCACGAGCGGATCATCGCGGGAAACAGCTCGGCGTATTCCGAAGGATACGGCCAGTTGCCCTCGCCCTGGTACCAGAGGAAGCCGCGCAGCGCGTAGGGCTGCAGCGGGGCGATCATGCCGTTGAACAAGACGCTGAGCGCGTATGGCGAGCCGGGCCCGAGGTTCGGCCTTGGCGGGGGCACGGGGTTTTTCTGCTTGGCCGCCTTCGCCGCCTCGTCGGCCTTCTTCCACGCCTCGTACTCGGCGGGCCAGTGCGCCTTGCGCTCCTCGGACTCCGCGAGGTTCTTCTGCCAGCGCGCGTTCACCGATGGCCACACCGCCGCTTTCCGCAGGATCGGGCCGGGCATCCACGACTCAACCGGCGTGCCGCCCCAGGTGCTGTTCACGATGCCGATCGGGATCTGGAGTTTCTTCACCAGGTCGCGCCCGAAGAAATAGCCGATCGCGGAGAACTTTCCGGCGGTCGCAGGTGTCGCCGTCTGCCAGCCCGAGGTCTTCGTGGTTTCGACCGGGCCGTCGTCCGCGATGGTGTGGTCGACCTTGATGTGCCGCAGCAGCGGGTAGTTCGCCGTGGCGACCTCGCGCTCACCGTTGATGGACCGCTGGACGTCCCACTCCATGTTCGACTGGCCGCCGACGAGCCAGACCTCGCCAACCAGGATGTCGGACACCTTCACGGTGTTCTTTCCGGCCGCGACCAGTTCCGCCGGCTCGGCCGACGCCGGGACCGGGTCGAGGTAGACGATCCAGCGGCCGTCCGCGCCCGCCGTGGCGCCGATGGACTGGCCCTTGAAGGTCACGACCACATGTTCGCCGGGCTCACCCCTGCCCCAGACGGGCAGGGCGTGGTCGCGCTGGAGGATCGCATGATCCACGAACAGCGGCGCGAGCGTGATGTCGGCGCGAACCAGGGTGGCGAGACCCAGGCCGAGCATTACCAGGCGGGAGATCTTCATGAGGCGACGAGACCTGAACCCAACAGTCCCGTCTCCCGCGTGGCAAGAGGCGAGCGTGACGCCAAGGAATGCACAGCGAAAGAAAACCGGTTCGATCGTCTCACAGGAGGTAACGGAGAGAACGGAGGTTTCGGGCTGGGATTGGGGTGCTGATGGGCCCGCTTGTTGGACCGAGGTGTGTTTACCACGGATTACATGGATTTTGGCGGATGAGACGGACGAGGCCCCGCGGACTGCGCACCGACTGGCGTCGCTGCGCAGTCCGCGAGGCGGGTTCGAGGGGACCCGGCACCGGATCGTCTCCGATGGCCGAACGGACCTAGCGTTGCGCGCAGCGCAACGCGACGGTCCGTGAGGAATCGTCCGACCTCATCCGCTAAAATCCGTGAAATCCGCGGTAAACGAGAACCTCGGCGCACCCAACAACCCCATCAGCACCCAAGCCCCGCCCGACACCTCCGTTTCCTCCGTTCCCTCCTGTGAAAAAACGGATCGATTTTCCCCGACGTCGCCAGCGCTAACCCAGCTGCTGCGGCGGCTCCTCCTCGCGATGGAGGAAGGCATGCAGGTCGGCCGCGAACTTCGGGCCGAAGCCCGGCGCCTCCGCGATCTCGGCCTCCGTCGCCGCGCGCAGGCGGTCGATCGAACCAAAATGCCCCAACAGCGCGGCGCGACGCACCGGGCCGAGTCCCGGAAAATCGTCCAGCACGCTCTCGCGGATCTTCTTCGACCGGAGGTCGG
Organism: Opitutaceae bacterium; assembly: GCA_035334485.1. Classification (GTDB taxonomy): domain Bacteria; phylum Verrucomicrobiota; class Verrucomicrobiia; order Opitutales; family Opitutaceae; genus Opi-474. Next base: position 21,333 of record DAOQKI010000036.1, on the reverse strand, counting down.
CGTTGTAGGTGTTCGCGAACCGATGCGCTTCGTCACGCAGCCGCTGCAGGAGGTTCAGCGCCGGATGATTCAGCGGCAGGTTCAGCGGCGGACGCTCGTCGGGGAAGATCACCGTCTCGTGCTTCTTCGCCAGGCCGATGATCGCCGGCGGCATCACGTCGAGCCCAAGAAACGCCTTGAGCGCCGCGCCGATCTGGCCGCGGCCGCCGTCGATCACGACAAGATCCGGGAACGGCTTGCCCTCCTCGGCGAGGCGACGGTACCGGCGGCCCACGACCTCCTCCATCGCGCGGAAGTCGTCGTTGCCGATGAAGCTCTTGATCTGGAAGCGACGGTAATGGTCCTTGTCCGGACGTCCGTCGGCGAAGTGCACCATCGAGGCCACGACAAACGTCCCGGAGATGTGCGAGATGTCGAAGCACTCCATCGTGCGCGGCGGCGCCGCCAAGTGCAGCGCCTCGCCCAGCGCCTGCAGCGCCTCGGCGTCCCCGGCTGGCCGCGTCGGGTCGAGCCGCTCGAACGTGCGCGTCTTGGCCAGCGTCTTCTCCAGCGCAAAGACCACGTCGCGGAGTTCCGCTGCCTTCTCGAAGGCCTGGCTCGCCGCGGCCGCGGCCATCTCCTCGCGCAGCGTGGCGAGCCACTCACGCGATTTGCCCTCGAGGAACGCGCACGCGTCCTCGACGCGCTTCCGGTAATCCTCGGCCGAGACGACCGTGCTGGCGCCGTAGAGCTCCTGCCGCACGTCGTCGTACAACCCCCACCGTCCGTCCTCCAGCCGCTGCGGCGTGCCGTCGCCGAGCAGGATCCCGAATTGCCGCCGCATCTGCGCGAGCGTCTTGCGCAGCAGCCCGCTGTGGGCGAACGGGCCGAAGTAGCGGGAGCGGTCCTCCTTCTTCATGCGCGTCAGCCGGAACCGCGGCAGTTCCTCGTTAAGGTCGACCCGCACCAGCAGGAAGCGCTTGTCGTCCGTAAAGTCGGTGTTGTACCGCGGCCGCCACTGCTTGATCAGCTTGCCCTCCAGCAGCAGCGCCTCCGGCTCGGACTTCACCTCGATCGTGTCCAGGTCGGCGATCATCTCGATCAGCGCCCGGATCTTCGGCTGCGCGATCGTCCGGACCCGGCCGCGCTGGAAATAGGACGACACCCGCTTCTTCAGGCTCTTCGCCTTGCCGACATAGATGATCCGTCCCAGCCGGTCCTTCATCAGGTAAACCCCCGGCCGGTCCGGCAGGCGTCGGACCTTTTCTTTCAGGGTTGGCGGGGGATCGTCGGACATTTGGGCGGAGGGCGGACGACGGTGGACAGTGGACGGTGAGGCGGTCGGCGGTCAGGGGCAAGCTGGGCCCGCCCGCGGGCTGGGTGGTGGTGGTTTTCACCGCCAAGCCCGCTAAGCCCGCGAAGCACTGCCCACCGACAACTGTCCGCTGCCCACCGTCCACCGTCTACGGTCCACCGTCCACCGGCGACCGTCCGCGGTCGCCGTTTCCCCTGCTGGCATTTTCCCTATTTTTGCCTAAGGTCTTCTGCCTAAATTATGGTTCCTCCCTCCGCCACGCCTGCCTCGGTCGCCTCCAAGCGTTACGAACTCGTCACGCTCGGCGATGAGCTGCTGCTCGGTCTCACGGCCAACGGCCACCTGACGTTCCTCGGCGCCCAGCTGGGACGGCGGGGGGTGTTGCTCGACCGTAATGTGACGATCACGGACGACGCCGATGCCATCGCCCGCCAGTTCCGCGAGAGCTGGGCGCGGGCCGACGTGGTGATCACGACCGGCGGGCTGGGGCCGACCTGCGACGACCGCACGCGCGAGGTCATCGCCGAGATGCTCGGCCAGAAGCTCGTGTTCGACCCGGCGATCGAGAAGGCGATCGAGGAACGCTTTGCGGCGTTCGGCCGGAAGATGACTCCCAACAATCTCAAGCAGGCCTACCGTTTCGAGCGGGGCGAAGTCATCCCGAACCCGAACGGCACCGCGCCCGGGCTCTGGGTGGAGCAGGATGGCAAGGTGCTCTGCATGCTCCCCGGACCCCCGAACGAGCTGCAGCCGATGTTCGTGGACCAGATCCTGCCGCGGCTCGCGAAGCGCGGCCTGCTCCTCGATCGCGAGGCCTACGTCCAGTTCCGAACCGCCGGCATTGGCGAGTCCGCGTTGGAAACCCGCCTCCAGCCGATCTTCGACCGTCACGGCGACGCGCTGAGCGTCGCGTTCTGCGCCCACCAGGGCCAGGTCGACTGCCGCGTGAGTTCCCCGAGCGGCAAGCTCTCGCACCACCAGCTTGAGGCCATCGCCGCCGAGTGCGCCGTGCTGCTGGGCGAGGACTTCATGGGCTACGGCCACGACTCGCTCGCGAAGATCTGCGCCGACCTGCTCCGCTCCCAGGAGAAGAAGCTCGCCGTGGTCGAGACCGCCACCGGCGGCCTGCTCGCCGGCGCGTTCACCGAGGTGTGCGGCGCGTGCAAGTTTTTCGCCGGCGGCGTCGTCTGCTGCTCGAACGACGCCAAGATGCAGCTCCTCGATGTCCCGGAGTGCCTGCTCCTCCAGCACGGCGCCGTCAGCGCCGAGGCCGCGGTCGCGATGGCGACCGGCGCGGCGGAGACGCTGGGCGCCGACTACGCCCTGGCCGTGACCGGCTTCGCCGGGGCGAGCGAGGGTGCCGGCAACGCCAACCGCGTCGGCTCCATCTACATTGCGCTCCACGCCCCACACGGCGTGTGGTCGAAGAAACTCAGCTATCCCGGCCCGCGCTCCACCGTGAAAGTCCGCGCCGTGAACGCCGCGCTCGACTGGCTCCGCCGCGAACTCCGCCGCGCCGAAGCCGGCGTCTCACTGCCCGACCGGCGGACCGGAGTCATGCAATAGCGCGCTCAGCGCGGCATTGCAGGTAACAGGGTCCAGGATCCAAGTAACAGGGTAGGTTGCCGGGAAAGTTGAGCGTCGAGCGTTGAACGTCGAACGTTCCCCGATCGCTGAAAGCTGACAGCTGATCGCTTAAAGCCTACCGCCTAGAGCTTACCGCCTACAGCTTAGCGCCTCCCGCCTACCGCCCCTCGCAAAAAACATCGAGCCTGCCCTCCCGCTCCGCATGCTGGTTCCCCGATGAACCCCCGCGCGCTGCTCTGGTGGATCGGAATCTCGGGCGCCTTGTCCCTCGCGGCCGCGACCGACCCGAAAATCGTCCACGAGTCGCTGCCCGGATTCCACGGGATCACATTCCCGACCGACCCGCGCATGCCGCCGGCGTCGCCCGCGTCGCTGAAGAAATTCTCTGAGCTGCGCTACGGCCTCTTTCTCCACTGGGGTCCGGTGTCCCTGACGGGTTACGAGCTGGGCTGGGCGCGCGGCGACAAGGTGCCAGCCGCCGAGTACGACCGACTCTACGAGCGGTTCAACCCGGTGAAGTTCGATGCCGACGAATGGGTCCGCTTCGCGAAGGCCGCGGGCATGAAGTACATCGTTCTCACGGCAAAACACATGGACGGGTTCTGTCTCTGGGACACCCACCAGACCGACTACAACATCATGCGCTCGCCGTTCCGCCGCGACATCGTGCGCGAACTGGCGGACGCGTGCCGCCGGGGCGGGCTCCCGTTTGGCGTGTACTACTGCATCGCCGACTGGCACCACCCGCTCTTCCCGTACAGCGCGCCGTACCTCGGTGTGAAGGACACGCCGGTCAAACCCACCACCGACCTCGAGGGCTACACACAGTACATGATGGCCCAGTTGTCCGAGCTCATGACCGGCTACGGCCCGATGCTGTGCGTGTGGTTCGACTCAATGGCCGGCGCGCACTGGCCCGAGCAGGGCCAGCGACTCGTGCCGTACCTGCGCGCGCTGCAGCCCGACGTGCTGGTCAACAACCGCGCCGCGGTGCCGGGCGACTACCTCACGCCCGAGGAACGGATCGGCCGCTTCCGCAACGACGCCGTCTGGGAGAGCTGCATGATGATCGGCACGCAGTGGTCGTGGAAACCGAACGACGCGCTCAAGTCCCGCGCCAAGCTCATCCGCGCCCTCGTCTACTGCGCCGGGGGCGACGGTAACCTCCTCCTCGATGTCGGCCCGATGGCCGACGGCACCTTCGAGCCGCGCCAAGCCGACCGCCTCCGCGAGATCGGCGCCTGGCTGACGACGAACGGCGAGAGCATCTACGGCACCCGCGGCGGACCGTACAAACCCACCACGTATCTCGCGAGCACGCGTCGCGGTTCGGCCGTCTATCTCCACGTGCTGCGCTGGGACGCCGACCGGCTCGTGCTCCCCGCACTCGGCCGCCACGTGCTCTCCGCACATGTGCTCGGCGGCGGCAAGGCGACGTTTGAGCAGACGGCCGACTCACTCGCGGTGTCCGTGCCACCGGCGGACCGGCAGAATCCCGTCACCGTGGTCCGCCTCGATCTCGACGGTTCCGCCGAGGATCTTCCAATCGTGAGCCTGCCGCCGGAAGTGAGCGTGACCGCCTCCGCCACGCGGGAACCCGCGGCGAAGCACTCGGCGTCGTTTGTGCAGGACAGCGATCCCGAGACCGAATGGTCCGCGCCCGAGGGACAGAGCCAGGCAAGCCTGGAGCTGACGTTCAACCGGGTGCGCACGATCAAGAGCCTGAAGTTCGAGGAATCGACCCGCCCGATCCGCATCAAGGCCTACTCGGTGGACTGGTGGGATGGCCACGCGTGGCAGCACCTGCTGACGCACGACCACATCGACATGTGGCTGGCTGGCGACGAATTCACCCCGATCAAGACGCAGAAGCTCCGGGTGAACATCCTCCAGATGGAACCCACCGCGACCTGCTCCGAGATCATCGTGGAGGAGGCGGAGGAGCGGTAGGCGATAGGCTGTAAGCGATAAGCTGAAGGCTTTAAGCTCTTCTCTAGAGAGGGGCCCGTTTGCGGCCAACTAGCTCGATTCAAAGCCTTTCGCCTAATGCCTACAGCGTAAGGCCTACCGCCTACCGCTTACCGCCTACAGCTTGGCAGCATCCGTCCTAAAGATCAGCTTCAGCGCCTCCGCGGCGGGCTTAGATCGTCCTTCGAAATCCAGCACCGCGGTGTTCGCGGGACACGGAAAAGTGTCGTGGCCCATCCAGACGATGAAGCCGCCGCAGCGCGGGAAGCGACGCTTGCTGTAGCGTGCCGCGCACGCCAGCGCCCCGGCCTGCAGTTGCTGGCTCCACGTCACGTACTCCGTGAGATCCCGCGGTCCCCGGCCATGCGTTTTTTGGAAGGCCTCCGCCTGGATCCAGAAACCGAAGCGCCGCCAGCGCGGGTTGCTCTCGTCGAGCGGCAGCAGCGCCCGCGGGCCGTAATACTCCTCCAGGATGTCCACCGGGCTCGCTCCCGGCACGCCGACCTCGCTGCGGAACAGCGCGTCGTCCTTCGCCCAGTAGCTCTCCGGCGCCGCCTGCCACGGGCCGTGGATTTCCCAGTGCAGGCCCTGGCCGAATTCCTTCTCGTCGGCGTTGAACCGCGGGCCGGCGGGCGAGGTGTGCAGGAACCGGCGGCCCGGATCGAGCGCCACCGCTTCCGCGGCCATCATGCGGAGCAGCGGATGCGACGCCGGGGTCGGGACGCCGGTGCCGACCTTGCCGCCGTCGAACCCACCCTGCAGCTCGTTGCCGCCGCACCAGAGGAGCAGGCAGGCGTGATGCTGCCGGCGCGTGATGTACGAGCGCACGATCGGCTGCGCCTCTGCGATCACCTTCGGATCCTCCGGCGGCCAGTTGTCGATGCCCGACGACGAGAACGGGAACTCCTGCCAGACGAGCAGGCCGTGTCGGTCACACAATTCGTAGAACACCTCTTTTTCGAGGAAGCCGCCGCCCCACACCCGGAGCACGTTGCAGCCCATCTCGACGTAGGCCTTGATCCGCTTCTCGTAATCCGCGCGGGTCACGTCCGCGTAGTTCGGCCGGATCGGCGTCCAGTTCACGCCCTGCAGGAACACCGGCCGCCCGTTGATCGCGCAGATCCACGGGTCCGCGCCCGCCGGCGCACCCTCGCACGGACGCCACTCGATCTCCTTGAAGCCGATCATCCGGATCCACTCGTCCACGACGGTCTTCCCGTCGGCCGCGAAAAGCCGGCAGCTCAGCCGGTACAATTTCTGTGGGCCCTCGCTGTGCGGCCACCACCGGTCGACCCGCAGCGGCCCAAAGGTCGCCCCGCCGGCCAACGCCGCGGGCTCGACCGTCTCCTTCACCAGCACGCGGTCGCCGTCCTCCAGCCTCACTTCCACGCGGCCGGGCGAGTTGCCGTACACGGTGAACTGGTCGGCGCCGGTCCGGCAGCGGAAGTCGGTGAACTCGGGGCCGTCGGAGACTTCCACCGTCACGTGATCCCACACGCCGATCTGCACGAGGCGCGGCTGCCAGTCCCAGGTGTAGTTGAACCGCGCCCGCCAGTCCTTGATGCGCGAGGTGTAGCCGAACTGGCCGATCCACCGCGGCGGCAGATCGAACACGATCGAAAGGTGATTCTCATCCGCCACGGGCACGCCCGAGAGGTCGAAGACATGCTCGACGAAGCCGTTCTCGAACCGACCGACAAGCTGGCCGTTGCAGCAGACCCAGCCGGAATGATCGAGCCCGGCGCAGCGCAAGCGGCGAACGGTCCCGCCGGTCAGCCAGGCGCGCGGGAGATTCGTGGAGAATACCCAGTTGCGGTTCTCGACCCACTCGCTGGCGCGGCTGTCGAGCAGCCGGTTCCAGTCGGGAATGACATTATGCTCCCGCAGGATCTGCTGCACTGACGCCGGCACGCGGGCCTTCATCGGTCCGACCTCCGCGACGCTCGGCGCGCCGAGTTCCACGCTGGCGAGGCCGCGCCACGTCTCCGGCGCATACCCGGTCAGCGTCCAAGTCACAGGAGTCAGGTCACGGATGGATCTCATCGGAAGGGAAAGTAACAGGGATCAGGGGCCAAGTAACAGGGTGGAGTGCGGGGACCTTGGCTTGACGGTGACTACCTTGGTACCTGCTTCCTGATACCTGTTACTTCACAGAGCGCGGCTTCGCCGCGCTACGTGAGCAGGTTGCGGAGTGCCGCCAGATACTTCTCCCGTGTGCGCTCGATCACATCGGCGGGCAGGCGCGGGCCGGGCGGGGTCTGGTTCCATTTGATCGCGAGGAGGTGGTCCCGGACAAATTGTTTGTCGTAGCTTGGGGGAGACTGGTTGGGCGCGTACTGGTCGGCGGGCCAGTAGCGCGACGAATCCGGCGTGAGCACCTCGTCGATGAGGTAGAGGCCGCCGGCGGCGTCGGTACCAAACTCGAATTTCGTGTCGGCGAGGATCATGCCGGCCTGCTTCGCGCGCTCATGACCGAATTTGTAGAGCGCGAGACTGTTGGCCTTCACCTGGGCGTAGAGCGCGGCGCCGATCGCGGCGGCCCCCTGCGCGTCGTCGATCGGCTCGTCGTGCTGGCCCTTCGGTGCCTTGGTTGTCGGCGTGAAAATTGGTTCGGGCAGGCGGTCGGCCTGGCGCAGCCCGGGCGGCAGCTTGATGCCGCAGACGGATCCGGTCTTCTGGTACGAACTCCAGCCGCTGCCGATGAGGTAGCCGCGTGCGACGCACTCGATGGTGAGCGGCTTCAGCTTTTTCACGATCATGCTGCGCAGCTGGAGATCGCGGCTGGTGATCCCGCGCCGCGCGAATTCGCCGGCCTGGTCGGGCAGCAGGTGGTTGCGGATGATCCCGCTCGTCTGCGCGAACCACCAGTGGCTCATCTGGGTGAGGATCGCGCCCTTGCCCGGGATGCCGTCGGGCAGGATCACGTCGAAGGCCGAGAGCCGGTCGGTCGCGACCAGCAGCAGGGCGTCGCCGAGATCGAAGATCTCGCGGACCTTGCCCGACGCGATCTTGGGGAAGGGCAGGCCCTCGATGGTGGTGACGGCGTTCTTGGGCAGCGAGGCGGCAATCTCGGCGAAGGTCATCTCCTCGTTTTTGAGCCGAAAGCCGTGACGGAGCGAAGCCAAATTCGCGGCATGAAAACCGGGACGCACAGGAGGCAACGGAGGGAACGGAGAGGGAAACCGCTAATCTTCGCTAGTCGACGCTAATGCTCCGATCAGGATTAGCGTGGATTAGTGCGGATTAGCGGTTCCTCTCCGTTTTCTCCGTTACCTCCTGTGAAAAGTCCGGGTTCTTTTTCACCTATGAAAGTTTTCAGTGGATAGACTCAGCCGGAGGTATTTCCGGTCTTCCACCGCCCAGCTGCCATCTCCAATCTTCAGCCCGAAAACATGGGCACGACACTTGGGCTGGATATCGGTTCGTCGTCGGTCATCGCGGGCATTCTCCGCGGAACGAAGGTTGAGGCGGAGGCGCCGCGGGCGTTCTTCCGCACCCGGCACAGCGGGCAGAGCGTCGAGGTGGACCCCGATGAGCTCCTCCGCGCCGTACGCACCGCCATCGCCGGCCTCGGCGGGAAGGCGAAGCAGGTCGACGCGATTCATCTCGCCGTGATGTGCCCGGCGTGGGTCGCGCTCGACCGCGCCGGCCGGCCGCTCACGCCGATCGTGACGCACCAGGATCGTCGCAGCGTCGCCGAGGCCAAGGCGCTCGAGGCGCGGCTCGGCAAGCAGCGCCATCTCAACCTCTGCGGCTGTCGGCCGTTCCCCGGCGGCATCAGCTCGACCACCTGGGCGTGGTTCCGCGCGCACCAGCCGGCGCGGCTGAAACGCGCTGATCTCGTCGGACACCTGAACACCTTCCTGCACCGTCGGTTCACCGGCGCGCGCGTGACCGATCCGTCGAACGCGTCCTTCACCGGCCTGTATCACACCCTAAAGCTCAGCGGCTGGAGCGAGGAGCTCTGCGCAAACCTTGGCGTGAGTCCGTCGCTGCTGCCTGAAGTCCTCGACGCCGACCGGATCGGCGGCACGATCCTGCCGGACGCAGCGAAGGAGTTCGGCCTCCGCGCCGGCACGCCGATGATCGTCGGGCTGATGGACGGCAGCGCCGGCATGCTGCTCGCGGGGGCGAAGGTGGGACAGCTCTTCAACGTGTGCGGCTCGACGGATGTCCTCGCGCTCTGCACCAACCGGCCGAAGCCGCACGAGCGCCTCCTGACCCGCGCGTTGGGCGTGGACGGAAAATGGCTCCAGGTGAGCACGCTCGCCGCCGCCGCCTCGGCGATCTACTGGGTGCGCGACCAGTTCTTCAACGGCATGCCGCTCGAGGAATTTCGAGCCGAGTTCCGTCGACTGGCCCGTCAGGGTCCGTCGGCGTCGGGCACGGTCCGCTTCGAACCGTACATGGCCGGCGAGCGCACGAGCATCGATCAGCGCCAGGGCGCGTTCACTGGGCTGACCCTGGCGAGCAACCGCACGCAGATGCTCTCGGCCGTGGTCGAGGGCCTGATCCGCGCGAGCGCAGAACGCCTCCCGCTCCTCGCCGCGACCGGCACCCCGCTGCTGCGGACGGTGGCGGTATCCGGCGGCTCGGACCGTCTGGACCAACTGCTGCACCGCGACTGGCCCGGTCGTTGGAAATACCGCGCCGTGACGGATGCGACGATGCGGGGTCTGGGCATGCTGACACCGCGGTAGCGGGGAGGCGTTCAGCTGTCAGCCGTCAGCTATCAGCTTTAGGCGGTAGGCTGTAAGCTGTAGGTTCTTTTTTGCCGCAAGAAGGCACAAGAGGCGCAATAGGGAACCCTACTAGCTACCAACTACCAGCTACCAACTGCTAGTATTGATGCTCGCTACGCGCTACCGGCGCTCAGCCGCAAGAAGGCGCAGGAGGGTCCTCCCAGCTACCATCTACAATCTACCAACTACCAGCTACCAGCTACGTCCTGCTCCCTCATTGCTTCACAATCCGGCTTGGGCTGAAGGCTGACGGCTGATAGCTGAAGGCCACACGTGAAAGCCAAGAGCTCCGCCGACCTCCGCGTCCGTGCCGTCAAAGCCGAGCATCCGCTGCAGTGGCTGGCGGAACCGTTGGTCAATGAACCGACGTTCATCCTGAAGTCGTGGTTCGGCGGGCGGACGATCATGCTGCACGGGAAGCACCACCTGTTCCTCTCGTATCAGGGCGAGCCATGGCAGGGGGTCCTGGTGTGCACCTACCGCGAGCATCATCCGAGCCTGCGCGCCGAGTTTCCTGCGCTGCTGCAGCACCCGGTGCTCGGAAAGTGGCTCTACCTCCCCGAGGCCTGCGACACCTTCGAGCGCGACGCCAAGCGGCTCGTTCAACTTGTGAAAGCGAACGACCCCCGCCTGGGCATCCTACCGTCGCCGAAGAAAAAGCGGGCGACGAAGAAAATCCGCTTCGGGGATAAGCTGTAGGCGGCGCTGGGCGCCAGTAGCGAGTAGCGTGTAGCGCGTAGCGAGCATCTCGGAGAGTAGCTGGCAGCTAGTATTTGGTAGCTGGTAGCAGGCCGAGCCAATGTCTCCTCTGCGCCTTCTTTCGGTTAATGGCTGATGGCTGACTACTGACCGCTGGACTGAAGTGGCGAGCATGGCTCGAGTAGCTGGTAGCTAGTATTTGGTAGCTGGTAGGAGGCCTGTGCTCGAATGGCTCGCGCTCCTATGTGCCTTCTGCGCCTCTTTGCGGCAAAAAGCTGAAGGCTGATAGCTGAATGCTGACAGCCTACCGCAGCCCTCCTAGTGGCTAGAAAAGCTGACGGCTGACAGCTGATAGCTGACGGCTACGTCAGACGCACCGTCTTCACCTCAAACGCCGCGAACTGCAGCGCCACCTCGCCCTTCGCCGTCGCGGCCCCAATCGGGCGTTCCATCAGGTCGCACTCGGTGGCGGTGTGAGTCGTCAGCGTAAGCGTCGCGCTCACCGGGCGCTCGGTCACGTTCACCAGGCGCACGGCCCAGCCTTGGCCGGACTCGGCGCGCTTGAAGGCGGCGACTTCGATCTCGGGACGGTCCAGCTTGATCGGCGGTTCCGGCAGCGGGTTCGATGTGGTCGTCTTCGGCGCGCGGACCACCGGCAGTGGGGTGTTGAACTCGCGGGCCGCCCGCGTCAGGCGCGCGGCGTCGGTCGGGCCTTCGTGCGGAAGCAACGCATAACGGAATACGTGACGCCCAACGTCGGTGAACGTCCCGGCCGGCGAGTCCTCGGGCACGTCCTTCGCCGCGATCGCGAAGTTGGGATGCGGGACGCAACGGATCAGGCAGAGGTCCAGGGTGTGGCCCTTCACGCGATGGCCGTACTTGCAGTCGTTCAGGAGCGCCACGCCATGCGTCGGCTCCGCCAGGTCCACCCACTGCTGCGCGGCCACCTCGAGCTGCGCGCGCTGCACGAGATTGTCCTCGCGAGTGGAGCGACGGATATGCCCGAACGGGATTTCGAAACTCGCCTCGTCCGCCTGCACCGCCAGCGGGAACCGCACCCGCAGCATCCGGGCCACGTCGCGCCAGTCCACCTCGGTGTCGAACTCGATCCGGTCCGATCCGGCCAGCAGCCGGATCGTCTGCCGGATCTCCGAATTCCACAGCCGCCAGACCTGCGTGACCGCCGCGCACGGGCCGTCGACCGCCGCCGTGACGCTCACCAGCGTCGGCTGCATCACCGGCAGCCCGAGATAGATCCACGGATCTTTCTTATCGAAATCCGCCTCGAAGTCCCACGCGTCACCCTTGTCCACGATCGCCACCAGCGCGTTCGCGAACTCTCCGGTCGGCACATACTCGCGGCCTGTCCGCTGGTCGCGGATCGACGCGATCCGGCCATCGGGCGCGAAACCGACGCTCAGCCGTCCGTTCGCGAGCCGCGTGCGGTCGGCGAACATGGGCTCGGTCGAAGCCGTTGGCGTCGGCAACGGCGCACTGCCGAGCGCGGGCACGGTGACCTGCCGCCAGCCGCCGTCGGCCTTGAGCCACTCGGTGCGGTCCCAGGCGAGCGAGTTGAACGCGACGGTCGTGCCGGCGCGCGCCGCGAGGGCGCGGTAGCGCTCGTCCCGCAATGCCGCCACGCGGACGAGCATCTGCTCGTAGCGTGCGTAGCACTCGTCGTACACGCGCTTAATCGACGAACCCGGCAGGATGTCGTGGAACTGGTACAGCAGGACTTCCTTCCAGATCTGGTCGAGTTCCTCGGCGGGATACGGCACGCCGGCGTGCGTGCTCGCGAGGAACGCCGCCCACTCGAGCTCGCGCAGGGCGATTTCACCCTGACGATTGAACCGCTTCATGCGCGCCTGCGTGGTGAGCGTGCCCTGATGACGCTCGAGGTAGAGTTCGCCGCGGTAGCGCGGAAAGCGCTCGGCCTCCGCCTGGAACGCGGCGAAGAAATTCGCGGCCGGCTCGTTGATCGCCCGCGGCAGGCCCGGCAGTCCACTGGCGCGGCGCAGGCGCTCGAGGTGCTCGGCATCGGGACCGCCGCCGCCGTCGCCGATGCCGAAGACCATCAGCGCGTGGTTCGAGACGTCCTTCTGGAGATAGTCGTCGCGGATCTTCTTGAGCGAATACGCCGAGGCCGGGCCGTTGTAGGTGTCCTCGGGACACAGGTGCGCGAGCACCGCCGTGCCGTCGATGCCCTCCCAGTGGAACGACTGCAGCGGGAATTTGTTCACGACGTTCCAGGAGATCTTCTGGGTCATGAACACCTCGACGCCGGCGCGGCGGAGGATCTGCGGCAGCTGGCCGTGGTAACCGAAGACGTCGGGCTCCCAGCAGTAGCGCGGCTCCGCGCCGAACTCCTCGCGGAAGAACCGCGTGCCGTGGAGAATCTGGCGGACGAACGACTCGCCGTTGGGGATGTTGCAGTCGACCTCGACCCAGAACACGCCCTGCGGCTCGATCCGCCCGCGCGCGACGGCCGCCCGGATCTTTTGGTAGAGCTCCGGGTAATGCTGCTTCATCCACGCGTAGAGCTGCGGCTGGCTCGCGCCGTAGAGGTAGTCGGGGAAGCGCTCGAGATTGTAGAGCACCGTGGCAAACGTCCGGGCGCCCTTGCGGATCGTCTCGCGGATCGGCCACAGCCACGCGAGGTCCATGTGGGCGTGACCCGTGCCGTGCACGACCAGCGCCGGCTTCTCGTTCGATTGGAACCACGGGGCCAACCGCGCCCGCGCGGCCGCCACGCTGTCGCGGCTCGCGCAGTCGAGCTCGCGCGCGACGGCCGCGAGATCCTCGTTGAGCTTCGCCGCGTGCGCCTCCGGCACCGCGCCGGCCTCGACGTAGTGCTTCAGCGTCTCGAGATCGTAATACAGATCGCGCACATCCTCGCGACAGCGCGCAACCTCGGCCAAGACGACCCGGCCCTGGTCCCAGAGGACGCCAAAGAGATCATTGAACGCAGCGTCCGCCCAAAGATCGACGCGACCGGACGCGGCCACGGTGGACGGTAGGCGATAGACGGTCTTGGCCGGTGAACCGAGACGCGGGTCGTAGGCGGATTTGACCGCGGTGAGTCCCCGGACGGGCACCCCGGCGTCATCGACGATGCAAAGCTCACCATTGATATCGATCCGGACCACGAGCGGGTCACCGTCGCGACAGTCACCCGGCAGGTCCGCCGTGAAATGAAACCAGGCGCAATCGAAGAGCTTCCCTGCCCAAGGCTCGCCGATCCTGGGCAGGAAGGGAGTACCGGATTGCCGGGCGGAGTAGGGCACCGGCTCAGCGGTGCGCCACCCCTGCATCTGGAGCGGGCAAACGGAGGAATAGATAGCGTCGCCGACCTTTTGAACGAGAGAGGAGAGCATTGGCGGAAGTGACGAGGGACGAGTGACGGGTGACGAGACGGTCAGCGGGCGGAAGAACGGGCTCAACGCCCGAAGTTGGGGACAAGCTGAATGCTTGGGTGGTACTTGAGAGCATTAGTTCTTTGGGGCCGTCAGCACTCAGCGGTCAGCGGTCAGCTTGATTCTAGCGCAGGGAGGCGGGGTGGGGATGTAAGGTGTAAGCGGTAGGCTGTAGGCGGTAAGCGGTATGCCGTACGCTGCGGGAGGCGAGCGCTCATGCCGCAAGGAGGCGCAAGAGGCGCAAAGAGCAGAACCAGCCCAAGCCCTCCTAGCTACTAGCTACCAACTACCTTCTACCGAAGTCATGCCCACTACACGCTACCCGCTACTCGCTACTGCCGCCACAGGCGGCAAGCCGTAGGCCGCGACACCAGCACACGTCTCCTACCAGCTACCAAGTACTAGCTACCACCTACCTGAAGAACAGATGCTCGCTACGCGCTACCCGCTACTCGCTACGGCAAAAAAACCGCTCCTGATTCCCTCAAAAGCCCGAGCGGAACGAGCTGGGCGTTGCCCAGCTCGTTCCGCGAGGCCTCATCCGCCTCCGTTATCTCCGCGTCCGCCCTCCGTTACCTCCGTGGTAAAAAAGAAACCTCAGCCCGCAATAGATATTAAAGCAGGTTAAAACATGCAACAAACACCACCAAAGCAGGTTTAGACTTGCTTTCATTAGACATTAAGCAGGCTATAACCGTCATGCCAACCGAAACCCCCGCCGAAGCCTTAACCCAACTCGACGAACGCCTAGTTGGCCTATCCGCCGCCCGAGCCAGCGCTACCCGACCCGAACGCGGCTGGCTGCGCGAGGTGCGGAACGCCCTGGACCGGAGCCAAGGGGAGATTGCGGCGAAGCTGAAGACGACCCGCCAAGCCTACGCTGACCTCGAGGCCGCGGAGGAACGTGGAGCTATCAGCCTGAACTCCCTCCAGCGGGCCGCGAACGCGATGGACTGCGAGGTGGTCTACTTCGTCGTCCCGCGCTCCCGCACCGCCGACAGCTTCCGCGAACTCGCCCACCGCACCGTCGAGCGAGCCCCCGCGAAGAACTTCGCCCAGGTGAACTGGTCGAGCCAGGTCGACTAGGCGCGGCAGAGCCGCGCCGTCGAATGTGACAGGTCGAAAGTCGAAGGATGCTCCACGACTTGGGAAGAATGGTCTGCCCTAGGCTGATCGATGAGCTGACGCTCAAACCGTACCGGCCCATGATTTCTGCGTCCCTGGTCGACTATCCCGAAACCGGTTAACCGAACTAGCGCCCAATCATTCCTGCTTGTTCGGCGAGCTCAACGGCGTGGGAGGTGATTTCCTGGAATAGACGGCGATTGAAGACGGTCGATCTGCGGTGAACCTTTCGCCGGTCGCAAGCGAAGGACCAGAGGTCCCGCTCGACGTTCAGAATTTGCTCGATTGCAGGGCATCCTGATGGCGGTCCCAGCGCTTCCAGCAGACAAGAGAGCATGCCGCGGACACTTCCTCCATGGATATAGGGGTCGCGGCCCTTGAGGTCGCTCAATGTGCGGTCTAGCCGGTACCGGACCCGTTCTAGCAGTAGGTATTTGTGGTTGCCGCCGCGTTGTGCGATCGCGCAGGCCAGGCCCAACTCAAACGGCATGTTGAAACGCACTGGGAGACCAACCCGGCTCAAATCGTGAATGGAGAGTCCACACTCGCGAAGCAGGGCCAACAATCGGACCAGCCGCCCTTGGCCGTGGTCTGGGATTTCCAGGACACAATGAGGAACTCTGCCGAGGCAAACGAGACCGGCGACCAGCGTGACAGCGAGCCGTTCGTAGTTTCGATCAAAAGGGACGTTCAGGAAAACGTCGTGCGCATGTACGCGACGCATTCCCTAGTCTGCGTAGATCCGACGAAGGCGGACCTTTAGGTCCCGGGCCCGGAGGGGCGTGACGATATGCTTTATAAGCCTGCCATCCCTGTCGCTCACCACGAGTTGGCCGGCTTGTTGCCGAAGTTTGGTCTCACCGAACTCAAGGGCCTTTGTCAGCGAACCAAACTGACGCAGTTGATGCGTTCCCCGCGACACACGCCAGCAGCCATCTTTGTTTTCCACATGATAGGATGGGTACGACATCGGCGCCGTGATGGTTCTCGTGGAAGATCGATGAAATCGAGCGAGGATTTGGTCACATGGACGAAAAAGGCCATGGTACTCGGCCATGAGCATATGTGCGAAATACCATCGGTTTTCTTGTCCGATAGCGCGCAGCTGGCGGCGGGTGGTCAGCTGAAAGCTTTAAGCGGTCAGCCATCAGCTTTCAGCAGTCAGGACCTTTTTGCCGCAAGAAGACGCAGCACCCCGCCTAGCTCCTAATTTCCAGCTCCCAGATACCGTCCACCGTCCACCGCCTACCGCCTACCGTCCACCGTCTGCTGTATCGCCGCTCGCTACCAAACATCGGCTCAACGCCGCGAGTCCATCCCAGCTGTCCGGCTCGGGCGGGCGATTGCGCGGGTCCTCCAATCCCAATTGCTCAACCGTGAAACGGTCCTTGCCGTAATTGCAGCCGGGACAGGCGGTGACGAGGTTGTCGGGGTTCGTCATTCCACCAAGTCGGTGAGGCACGACATGATCGGCGACGGCCTTGTAGGCGTGGATGACGCCATGCTGCTGGGCATTGGTCCCGCGGATTGGAAACACCTCGGTACCGAATGACCGGCTGAGAACTTCCAGCACCTTCTTCGGGATAACCGGAGTTCCGCAGTAACGGCAGCGATAGCCATCGCGCTGGAATACCGTCGCCTCCCACCTTGCTGGCGAGCGCAACGGGTCGCGTTGTGGTGAAAGAGCGGCCGGCGTCTTCAGGTTCAGCCGTCGCTTACGGTGACCCCCTGAAACCTGACCATGCTCGTCGAACCAATCCCGCATCTCGTCGCTCCGGATCTTCCTGAAGATCGCCACGGCTTGGTCTCTCTGCCCGGCCACCAGGACCCTGACCGACTCCTGCAGCAACAACGCCTCATCCCGAAACCACCGCGGCGGCGGCAACGGAGTCGCCTTGCTCCAAGCCGCAGGATCGTCGCCAAGCAGGACGCACGACTGTGAATGGCGGCACATGGATGAGAGAGGTGACTGACCAGGCAGATGAAATGAGCGCCTCCCAAACCTTCAACTTTCAACCTACCCAAAAACCGCAGGCAGCGGGCTCCTCGCCCGCCACCTGCGGCTGAACTAACCAGCATTCAGCTTACAGCATTAAGCCTACAGCACTAAGCTTACAGCCTATCGCCTAGAGCCTACAGCCTCGTTCCTCAGGCGGCGGCCGCCTGAGGAACGGGCTCCGCCGGAGCCACCGTGGCTTCGGCTGCGAGCTTGAGCCCGCGGCTCCGGCCCTTGCGATCGGAACGGCGGATGCCACCGACCTTCTTATACTCGGGCGAATCCGGGCCGAACGAGGCGCGGATGCCGCTGCGGACGCGGCTGATCTGGTCGTTCAGGACCGCGGCCTTGTCGTCACGGATGCCGATCAGCTGCTTGAGCTCGGCGCGTTTCGCCTCGACGGCATCGTCGGCGGCCGCGACGTCGGCGCGGCTGGCCTTGAGGATGTCGAGCGTGAGATCGCCGAACTTGAGTTCCGGGTGAGCTCCCCACGTTTCGAGTGCCGGGAGGGCGTCGCCGCTGAGGACCGATGGGTTGTGCTTATGTTTCATGACTAGCTATCGCCTTTGTCACTACTGCTACGCGCTTGCACGATCTGCGAGGCGGGGCTGAGCTTGGTCCGGTTCAGCTGCGGACGATGCTTAGTCACGGCTGATTTGTTTCAGGGCCGATCTTTCGGACCGCTGCTAGTAACTCTCTTTATCGCGATAGTCCGTCCCTCAATTTGAGTCCTGTGTCCTCATGACCGCCGAAACCCACGCGCAAATTGCCAGCTTCATCTGGGGTATCTGCAACCTCCTTCGCGGCCCCTACAAGCGAAACGAGTATCGCAAGGTCATCCTCCCGCTCACCGTCTTGCGCCGCTTTGATTGCATTCTCGCGCCGACGAAATCCGCCGTTTTGAAGGAACACTCCTCCATCAAAGCCAAAGGCGAAAACATCATCCGCCACCGCCTCTCCCAGACCTCCGGCGAAAGCGTCTCGAGCGTCACGCTCTTCAGCACTGCGCCCTTCCGCAACCGGCGGCCGAGGACCATGGCGCGACAGTTCTCGCCGAGTTGCACGGTCTGCGGCCACGGTTTCGGGACGCAGAACGCATCCATCGCGTCCGTGTAGTCGCCACGGCTTTCCTGTCCGGGAGCGGCTACGCCGGGACGAATCGGGCAGAGGTTCCAGTAGTTGTGCGGCGGCACGAGCTCGAGCGCGTCGTCGGGGCCCGTTGAGTAACGCAGGCGCAGGACGGCGTTCGCGATCTGGTTCTGCATCGGGTTGGTCGAGCCGCACACGAGGAACCACACGGCGTCGCCGGCGGCGTTCACCGGCACAGTGACGCGGTCGGGCCAGTTGTCCCAATGGGAGGTGAACGCAATGTTCCGCGCCTCGCCAGGCCAGGCGAACGGCACGCCAGCCGGAGTGCGCAACCGCCCTGTCGCGGAATCGAGGAGCCCGGGCACGGCGTCGAGCTGGATCTTGGGCAGCGCGGTGTTCCAGTAGCGAAACGTCCACGGCGAATAGCCATCAGTCCCCAGCCGCACCGAAATCGTCTTGGTCCGCGGTGTCACGTACTCCTGCGAGTAGATCGTGCGCACGTCACCGTTGAGAACCGGGGCGAGATCCACGCAGTGCCAGCGGCTCCGCGTCGTGATCGGACCCGGCCGCTGCGCCGTGGCCAACCGGGCGGCCGCGGGATCGGTCACGTGAATCAGCCACCGCCGCAATTGCGGCAGTTCGCCCACTCGCACCTGCGCGTGCACAGTGTGCCAGCCGGGGTTCGCGGCGAGACGGGCGGTGAGGCGTCCGTGACGAAGCGCCGATCCGGCCAACACGCGCTGCGGGTCGGAGAAGGACTCCACCTTCGCCTCTGCCGTAGCGAACGTGAGCAGGTCGCCGGCGTTGCCTTTCGACGTGATAGTTGCAGCACGCGAAGCCTTCCCGGCGGCTTCGACGCGCAATTCGGCCCGGGTCACGTGCGGCAGATCCACGCAGATGAACGTTTGGCCGTAACCCGGCTCCGCCTGCCAGCGGGTCTCGCGCCCGTCGACCGTGACGCGCTTGATGCCGCGGGCGCAGATCGGGAGACGCAGGATCAGGCGCGTGGCCGGGGGCGAGAGTTCGACCGTGAGGGTGGAGACGGATCCCTTGCGCGCGAACTCGAGCCGCACCTCGGGAGTCTGCATCAGCGCGTGATTCCACGCGGCGGGAAGCTGCGGTGAAACACGCACGACGCCGTCGGCGCGGTCGGGGGCGAAGCCAAACAGTCCCTCGACGAGCGTCCGCGCGAACATGTGCGTGCAGTCACCGAAATCGGTGCCGCCGGCAGTCGCGCCGAAATCACCCGGCACCAGCTGGTCAAAGGCGGTGTTGAGAAACGTGCCGCGGAACAGCTCCCAGCCATCGGTCCCGAGCCCGGCCTGGAAGCAGGCGAGCGCGAGATGATAGTTGTCACCGGGCCAGCGTTCGCGGACGGACCAGATCCCCGGGACGAAGTTGCTGGTCCAGACCTGGCGGCCGCCGCAGGGCATGCGGTCGTTCTGGAGTCGGCGCTCCGCATAGAGCAGCGACGCGACGGCCTCCTCGGCGGTGACGAGTCCGGCATCGATCGGCAGAAAAAGGCTGTAGAGCGTCGCGTCGGGATGCACGCGCCGCTTGCCCGCGGGTTCGCGGTAGAGCGCGGCATGACCGTGGGAGCGAACCCACAGGTGACGATGAAACGCGAGCCGGATCCGCGCGGCTTGGCGCGCGTGACGCCGGGCGGCGGGGCGATCACCGTCGTGCTGCGCCAGCTCGCGGGCGGCGACATGGGCGCGGTAGGCGTAGGCGGTTTCCTCGGTGCCGGCGCCGCCGGCGTACCAGACGGAGTCGGTGGGCCAGGTGTTGATGAAACTCTCGTAGAGCCCGTCGTGGTCCGGATCGAAACACTCGCGCAGCCACTCGAGATGCAGCTCGAGCGCCGGGCGCAGTCGCGCGGCGAGAAACTCGTCGCCAGTCCAGCGCCACGCGTGGATCAGCTGGTCGAAGAACTGCGACTGCATGTTGTAGACGCCCTGGTCTTCGAGAATGCGGCCGCGGCCGTAGAACCGCGACCCCTGGGCGGGCAACGCATGCAGCGGGATGGGATCGGTCGCGTGCGAGCGGTGACGGTTCGAAGTGACCTGGTGCCCGCAGTAGAACTCCACCTGGGCGAGGACGCGCTCGGGCCAGTCGAGCACCGTGCCGCCGAAGACCGTGCGCCAGCCCGGATAGCGGTTGTTCCAGAGCATCGCGCCGTGGCGGAAGACGGGCGGATACCACAGGCCATCGAGCGCGGCGGGCAGGACGGCGGCGGCGGCGTTGAGGCGCGCGTCGGGAGTTTCGACCACAAGCCGATCGGCTAACGCGTGTGCGCGCCCGAGGCCGGCGACGAAGGCGACGACGGGCGAGAGCGGTTTCGCGGTCTTGGGCTGCTCGCGACTCGCGACCCAATGCACGAGCGGTTGGACGGCGAGATCGACTTCGCCGACGAGGATGGGCCGGGCGGCACCGGAGGACGCGAGCAGCGCGGCGGGTTGGTCAAGTAGGTCGGCGTTGCGCGCGACCGCGGGCGTGGCGGCGTCACATGCGCCGTGGATGACAACGGGATTCTTGCCGGCCGGTGCGAGTGAGAAACCGGAGGACTGAACCTCGACGCGATTACCGGCGCACCAGGCAGGATCGAACCAGGCGTTGAGAAAGGCGGGCTGCTTGTGGGGATCGAGTTCCCAGTTGAGATTCTGGCCGGGCCACGTGCGAGCGCCGCCGAAGACCCAGATTAGCCGGTCGCCGGCGCGGGCGCCGGAGGCGGTGAGACGGAACGCGAAACTGACCGAAGCGGAAGCGCCGACGACCTCAAGCTCGAGAGCGAGGCCGGGCCAGTCGCGGTCGCGCACGGACCAGGAGAACATCGCGCCGTGGTAACGGGCGACGCGGTCGGAGGCATCGTGCAGCCAGCGGACGGAGCCGTCGCGGACAAGCCCGAAGAACAACGTGCCATGCAACGTGTCACCGCTGCCGAACCTGAGGGCGGGGCGCTCGCCGGCGAGGACGAAGGCGTTGGTGTTGGCGAGATAGAGGGGCCGGTTGAAAAGACAGTCGCCTTGACGGAGCACGATGGCGCGGTCGACGGCCGAGTAGCGGCTGGGGCGGGAAGGCACGGAACCCGACGGTGCACCGCCGGCTGGGGCGAGCCGAGCAGAAAGGAGAATGGGGCAGGGAGAACGGAGCAGGGAAGACGGGGTGGAGTCGTCGGTCCTTTTCCGTTTCCCGCTTTCCCAATTTCCGACTTTCCCGATTTTCCACGCCCCTTTTCCGTTTCTGCCGAGGCGTTTAGCCAAGGAATGGGGGTGGGTCGGAGTCCGGGGGAAAATAGCCTTGCGCGAGGGGAGGGTGGTCCTACGTTTTCCGGCTCCGCGGTTAGTCCCCATCGTCTAGCCCGGTCCAGGACACCACCCTTTCACGGTGAGAACCGGGGTTCGAATCCCCGTGGGGACGCCA
>DAOQKI010000035.1:0-32784 GCA_035334485.1 Opitutaceae bacterium | reverse complement strand
CCCACACCGGCATCTCCGCTCGCCCGAAGGACGGCCCGCTCGTCGCGGCCGCCGCCCTGAGCACGAACGCCGCCGACCGCCTCGCCGCGGCCCTCGCCGCCGACCCGCACGTCCGCGTCTCGATCTCGCTCCACGGCCGCGTCCTGCCCGACGCGCCGTCCCACAATGTCATCGGCGAGATCCGCGGCTCCGAGTTCCCGGACCAGGTGATCGTGGTCGGCGGGCACCTTGACTCGTGGGACATCACCCCGGGCGCCCACGACGACGGCGCCGGCATTGTCCAGTCCCTCGAGGTCCTGCGGATCTTCCGCGCCCTCGGTCTCAAGCCGCGCCACACCCTCCGCTGCGTGATGTTCACCAACGAGGAGAACGGTCTGGCCGGCGCGACGCGCTACGCCTCGCTGGCCCGCGACGCCGGCGAGCACCACATTCTCGCCGTCGAGACCGACAGCGGCGGCTTCACGCCCACCGGCTTCAACCTCGGCAGCACGCAGGGCAACGCCCACGAGCGCGCCCAGCGCTGGCTCCCGCTCTTCGAGCCGTGGGGCATCTGGCGCTTCGCGAAGGGCTCTGGCGGCGCCGACGTGAACCAGCTGCTCCTCCTCGGCGTGCCCGTCGCCGGCCTCGCGCCGGATTCCCAGCGCTACTTCGACTACCACCACACCGCGATCGACACGCTCGACAAGGTGAACCCGCGCGAGCTGCACCTCGGCGCCGCCGCCCTCGCCGCACTCATCTGGCTGGTCGATACCGAAGGGCTGTAGTCGCTCGGTCAGAGTTGGCGGGAGGGGAGCGTAGCTGGTAGATAGTAGTTGGTAGATGGTAGATGGAATACCTGACTGACGGCCTAAACCACTCCGCGCTCTCGAGAGCTCCTAACCACCAGCTGCTAGCTACTAGCTACCAACTACAAACTACCAGAAACAGATGCCGATCCGCGCCCTGGTCTTCGACTTCGACGGACTCATTCTTGACACGGAGTCCGCGCTGATCGCCGCGTATGCCGATGTCCACGCGGCGCACGGCGTGACGTTTGACCACGAGAAGTTCCTCCGGTCCGTCGGCCACGCCGACTACGCCTTCGATCCCTGGCACGCGTTCGAGAAACGCGCCGACCGCGCCGCGCTGGAGGTCGAGCGGCGGGAACACAACCGGCGCCGCGACCTGGAGCTGCCCGTCCTGCCCGGCGTTCAGTCCCTGCTCGACGACGCCCGCACCCGCAGCCTCCGCGTCGGTCTCGCGTCAAATTCCACCCACGGCCACTGCGAGCGGCACCTGGCGCGCCTCGGTCTCCTCGAGCGCTTTCACTTTCTCGCGTGCCGCGAGGACGTGCCGCTGCCCAAGCCGGCTCCCGATCTCTACCGACTCGTGCTCCGCCAGTTTGGCCTGCGCGGGCACGAGGCGATCGCCTTCGAGGATTCCCACACGGGCAGTCTGGCGGCGCGACGGGCGAATCTCTGGACCGTGGCCGTCCCCAACCCGTCCACCGCGCACCACGACTTCGGTCATACGAACCTGCAGGTGAAGTCCCTCGCCGACGTGACACTTGCCGCATTGATCCCGCAATTCGAGGCGGCCCAAGGCTGAGTACCGGCAACGCCCGTCGGGGCGCCCGGCTCTAGCT
Source organism: Opitutaceae bacterium (assembly GCA_035334485.1). Lineage (GTDB taxonomy): Bacteria > Verrucomicrobiota > Verrucomicrobiia > Opitutales > Opitutaceae > Opi-474. The sequence continues at coordinate 31,160 of DAOQKI010000035.1, read as the reverse complement.
GCCTTCCAGCTCGGTCCAGCGTGCGTAGGCGCGGGCCAGCTCGGCTTCGAGTTCATGCAGGCGCGTCGTGGCTTGGGTCACCTCCGCGCCGGCCTTCTTAAAGAACGCGGGATCCGCGAGCTTCTCGGTCAGCTGCGCCTGCTCGGCCTCAAGCGCCTCGATCTTCGCCGGCAGCGCCTCCAGTTCCGCCCGCTCGCGATTGGTGAGCTTGCGGGCCTTCGACGCCACGCGGGGCGCGGCCGTCTCCTGCGCCTGACGGGCCGCTGCCGCCGCCCGGGCCGCAGCCCGTGCCGCCTGCTCGCGCTGCCAGTCGTCGTAACCGCCAAGGTACTCGGTCACCCGGCCCTCGCCCTCGAAGACCAGCAGGCTCGTGCAGACTTCGTTGAGGAAAGCGCGGTCGTGGCTCACGAGCAGCAGCGTGCCGCCGAACTCCACCAGCAGGTCCTCCAGCAGCTCCAGCGTCTCGGCATCCAGGTCGTTGGTCGGCTCGTCGAGGACGAGCACGTTGCACGGCTTGATGAACAGCCGCGCCAGCAGGAGCCGGTTGCGCTCCCCGCCCGACAGCGCGCGGATCGGCGTGCGGGCCCGGGCGGGCTCGAAGAGGAAATCCTCCAAGTAGGAGATCACGTGACGGGTCCGCCCGTTGATCGTCACCGTCGCGTTGCCGTCCGCGACGGCGTCCTGGACCCGCATGGTCTCGTCGAGCTGCGCCCGCAGCTGGTCGAAGTAGACCACCTCGAGTCGCGTGCCCTGCTCGACCGTGCCGGCCTGCGGCGTGAGCTCGCCGAGCAGCAACCGGAGCAGCGTGGTCTTGCCCGCGCCGTTGGGGCCGACGATGCCGACCTTGTCGCCGCGCTCGATGCGCACGTCGAGGTCGCGGATGATCCATCGGTCCTCGTAGCGGAACCCGGCGCCGGTGCACGTGATGACCTTGAAGCCGCTGCGGTCTGACTCCTGCGCGGTCAGTTTCGCCGTGCCCGCCCGGTCGCGTCGCGCCAGGCGCTCGGCGCGCATCCGCTCGAGCGCGTGGATACGGGCGTTGGCGCGCGAGCGCTGCGCCTTCACGCCGCGACGGATCCACTCCTCCTCCTGCGCGAGCCGCTTGTCGAACTGCGCGCGCTCCACCTCCTCAGCCTCGAGGACCGCCTGCTTGCGCGTCAGGAAAGTGTCGTAGTCGCACGCCCAGCCGATGAGCTGGCCCCGGTCCACCTCGACGATGCGCGTCGACAGGCGGCGCAGGAACGCGCGGTCGTGGGTCACGAACAGCAGCGCGCCGTCCCATTCCAGGAGAAACTCCTCGAGCCAGCGGATCGACTCGAGGTCGAGGTGGTTGGTCGGCTCGTCCAGCAGCAGCAGCTGCGGCGCCTCCACCAACCCGCGCGCGAGCAGCACGCGACGCTTCTGGCCCGCCGAGAGGGCGGCAAACTCGGTCTCGGCCGGCAGGCCCATCTGCTCCAGCAGCCGCTCCACGCGGTCGTGACGCTCCCAGTCGTGGTGCTGCTCGAACGCCCCGCCCTCGCCTTCCACGACCGTGCGCACCGTGCCGGCCAGTCCCGCCGGCACCTCCTGCCGCAGCGTCGCAAACGCCGCGCCCGGCTGGCGGAACACCTGGCCGGCATCGGGCTTCAGCTCACCGGTGATGACCTTCATGAGCGTGGACTTCCCCGCGCCGTTGCGGCCGACGAGGCACACGCGCTCGCCGCGATCAATCTGGAGATTGACGCGATCGAGCAGCGGCGCGCCGCCGAAGCTCAGGCTGACATCGAGAAGACTGACGAGGGCCATGGAAACGGTCACGTTGGAGGAGGGCCGTTGCGCGTGACAATCCTGAACACCAAAGGCAGCCAACCCGAACGCCGAACGTCGGACGCCCAACGCCGGACGCCGAAGGGGATTCGGCATCGGAGGAGAACGCTCAACGTTCGACGCTCAACGCTTAACGCCCAAGTGGCCAATCCCGCCGTCTCCTTCGGCGTTCGATGTTCGGCGTCCGACGTTCGATGTTCGTCCGGTTCCGTACCGTTTGCCCTTTATCGCCCGCCGCTTCCCCTGCATCGTGACGCGGCGTGCCCGTCCTTCCTCCCCGCTACAATGTCCTCGGCGTCGGTGTCTCGGCGCTGACGCTTGCCTCGGCCTGCGAGCACGTCGTGGCCGCGCGCGGCCGGAAGCACCTTGGATACATCTGCGTGACCACGGTGCACGGGGTCAGCGAGGCGCGGGCCAACGAGGATTTTCGTGCGATCCTGAACCGCTCCTATCTCACCACTCCCGACGGGATGCCGCTGGTCTGGCTGGGACCGAAAGGCGTCGAGCGCGTCTACGGCCCCGACCTGCTGCTCGCCGCGTGCGATGCCGGCCGCGCCGCCGGGCTGCGGCATTATTTCTACGGCGGCGCGCCTGGTGTCGCGGAGGAACTCCGGCGCCGGCTGACGGCGCGATTTCCCGGCCTGGAGGTGGTCGGAACCTTCACCCCGCCGTTCCGGCCGCTGACCGCCGAGGAATTTGGCGCCCTTCAGGCGGACGTCGCCCGCGCGCAGCCCGACGTGATCTGGGTGGGAGTGGGCACGCCCAAGCAGGAGCGATTCATGGCCGCACATGCCGGGGTGCTTGAGACCGGCCTGTTGATCGGCGTGGGCGCGGCGTTCGATTTCCATTCCGGCCGCGTGCGCCAAGCGCCGCGCTGGATGCAGCGCAGCGGGCTTGAATGGCTGTTCCGCCTCGCGATGGAGCCGCGCCGGCTCGGGCCGCGCTACCTGGTCACGAACCCGCTCTTTGTCCTGCGCCTCCTCGCGCAGAAGCTCGGGTTGAAGCGGTATCCGCTAGAATAGTCCGCGCTGCTGCAGCGCGTCGCGTTTGTCACCGTCGAGCGTGCTGAGCGCCAGAAGCTGCATCGTCGTGAGGGCCGCCAGGCGCGGCTCACGGGCCAGCGCGGCCAGCAGCACCGCGCCCGCCAGCGCATCGTACAGCGCCGCATGGTAGCGGCGGCGGTCGGCCGGACAGTGCTGCGCGGCTAGGCGGTCGAGCTCTTCCTGCAGGTGGCAGGCCGCGACCAGACGCTCGAGGCGGCCCGAGTCCAGCTGCGGGTAGAGCTGCGCGTGGAGCCGGGCCGTGTCGATCCACGGGCCCCACTCGGCCAGCTGCTCGCCCGGCCGCGCGAAATCCGGCGACGGCCGCGGGTACGGCCAGACCGACTTCAGGAGCCCGTTCTCCACGCCCGCGTAGTGCGCCGCGAACGGCCCGCGCTCCCGCAGCCCGGCGAAATACTCCCAGTCGTCCGCGAAAGGCGCCTCGCCGCTGAGCGCCGCGGCGTCCAGGCCGTGCACCGCCACGTCCTCCGGCCGGATGTGTCCGGTCGGACGGCACCGGCGCGTCCGCGTGCCGACGATCGCGCCGTCGCGCACCTCGGCCACGCCGTATTCCAGGATCCCGGACGAACGGCTGCCCTCGAAGTCGATGAAGAAGATGGACTGCCCGGTCCAAGCCATGTGTGCCGCCACAACACAATCGTCCCCCTCCGCCCGCAACCAAATCCCTCCGCGGAGCCGTGGTTAGCCGCGAGCGCCGCGAAGACCACGGGATCAGACCATCCGGGCTTCGCGGGCCTAGCGCGCTTGGCGGTGAAAAGGGGTGTGGCGCCTTTTTTCGTGAGTTTCGGGCGTTTCGTGGTTCAACCGTACCGTGGACCTGACGCCTTATCGCACGTTTCTCGGCGAGTTGGCCGCGCGCAGCGGCGAGTTCATCCGGCCGTATTTCGCCAATCCCACCCTCGTGGTGGAGACGAAGAGCGACGCGACGCCGGTGACGCTCGCCGATCGCGGCGCCGAGGAGCTGATGCGGCGTTTGATCAACGCGCGCTTTCCCAACCACGGCGTCATCGGCGAGGAACTCGGCAGCGACCGGCCGGACGCGGAGTTCGTGTGGGTGCTCGACCCGATCGACGGCACCAAGTCGTTCGCGACCGCCTGTCCGCTGTTCGGCACGCTCATCGCCCTCCTGCACCACGGCCAGCCGATCCTGGGCGCGATCCACCAGCCCATCCTCGGGCAACTCGTCATCGGCGACGGGACCACCACCGAGCTCAACGGCCGCCCCGTGCGCGTGCGCCCGATGGCGCGGGTCGAGGACGCGACCGTGCTCTCCACCAATCTCCTGTCCCCCGCGCGGCACCAGAACGGCCCGGCCTTCGAGGCGCTGATCCGTCGCGCGCGCCTCGTCCGCACCTGGGGCGACTGCTACGGCTACCTGCTTGTCGCCACCGGCTGGGCGGACGTGATGTGCGACCCGATCATGAACCCGTGGGACATCGCCGCCCTGATTCCCGTCATCCGCGGCGCCGGCGGCGTGATCACCGACTGGCAGGGCAAGGATCCGGTCGACGCCAACTCGATCGTCGCCGCCGGGCCGCAGCTGCACGCCGCGGTGATCGCGGCGCTCAATCCGTAGGCCGGCTGGCCGGCGGAACCTCGCGCGACTCCGACCTCAGCGCTTCTTGCGGGGCGACCACGTCGCCGTGACCCGGGAGGTGAACCCGCCGCGGGCCTTCCAGTCGGCGACGATAGTGAGCTCGCGCGGCTGCAGCGCGCCGCCCAGGTCGTCGCAGATCTTGTTCGTCGCCGCCTCGAAGAAGATGCCCTCGTTGCGGTAGGCGTGGAAGTAGAGCTTCAGCGACTTGAGCTCGACGCACTTCCGATCCGCGACGTACCGGACCGTGATGGTGGCAAAGTCGGGATGTCCCGTCATCGGGCAAAGCGACGTGAACTCGTGATGCGTGTGCTCGATCACATAGTCCCGCCGCGGCGCAGGATTCGGAAAGGTCTCAAGGATTTTCGGGTCAGCCATGACTGCGAGTAGTGAGTAGCGCGTAGCGGGTAGCGAGTAGGAATTCAAACCCAACCGCGCGTCCGGGGATTCCCGCGTCCACCGGCCGGCGGCAAGGCCGCGGTAGCCTCATGCGCGCTACTCGCTACCCGCTACGCGCTACTCGCACGTCAAGTCGCCGTCTCCGTGAACCGTTGCTCGCGGATGACGGTGATCTTGATTGAACTGGGGTACTGGAGCTCGGCCTCGATCTTGGCGCGGAGTTCCTTCGCGAGGTCGCGGGCGCCGTCGTCGGTGACGGTCTGCGGCGAGACCACCACGCGGATCTCGCGGCCGGCCTGGATGGCGAACGCCTGCTGCACGCCCGGGAGCATGAGGGCCAGCTTCTCCAGCCGCTCGAGGCGCTTCGCGTAGATCGCCATCGACTCGGCCCGGGCGCCCGGGCGGACGGCGGAAATCGTGTCGGCGAGGATCACCAACCCCGCGTAAACCGTCTCGGGCTTCACCTCCTCGTGATGCGCCGCGACCGCGTTCACCACGATCGGGGTCTCGCCGTAGCGCTTGATGAACTCGGCGCCGACGTGGGCGTGGCTGCCCTCGAACTCGCTGCTCACGGCCTTGCCGATGTCGTGGAGCAGGCCGGCGCGCTTGGCGAGGTTCGGGTCGAGGCCCACCTCGCTCGCCAGCATTGAGGCGAGGAACGCCGTCTCGACCGAGTGGTCGAGCACGTTCTGGTTGTACGAGAACCGGAACTTCAGGCGGCCGAGCAGCTTCACGATCTCGTGGTGCAGGCCGTTGATGTTGAGCTGGGCGACCGCCTCCTCGCCCGCCTGGGTGGTCGTGAGGTCGATCTCCTCCTGCGCGCGCTTCACGAATTCCTCGATGGTGGCCGGGTGGATGCGGCCGTCCTTCACCAGCGCCTCGAGCGCCACGCGCGCGACCTCGCGGCGCATCGGGTCGAAGGACGAGAGCAGCACCATCTGCGGCGACTCGTCGATCAGCACGGTCACGCCGGTCGCCGCCTCGAACGCTTTGATGTTGCGGCCCTCGCGGCCGATGATGCGGCCCTTCATCTCCTCGCTCGGGAGCTGGACCAGCGTCGAGGTGAGATCGTTGTTCGGCTTGCTGGCGATCCGCTGCATCGCCGCCACCACGATCCGACGGGCGGAAGTCTGCAGCTCCTGCTCGGATTTCTCGAGCGTCTCGCGCTTGAGCGCGCGCAGCTCGTCCTGGCATTCGAGCATGACCTCCTCGCGCAGCGCGCGGCGGATCTCCTCGGCGTCCATCTGCGAGACGCCCTCGAGGCGCTTGCGGACGCTCTTGGACAGCGCGCGGAGCGCGTCGCGCGCCTGCCGCACCGCAGAGTTCTCGCGGTTGAGTCGCTCCTGCCGCTGCTCCAGCTGGTAGTCGAGGAGCGCGAGCGATTCCTCGTGCGCCCGGATCTCGCGCAGGCGCGCGTCGGCCTCGATCTCGCGGCGGTCAAATTCGCGGTTCGCCTCGGCGCGCTTCTCCTGAATCTCGCCCTCGGCCTTCTGCTTCAGCTCCTCGGCCGCCACCGCCGCCTCGCGGCGCGCCACCTCGATCAGCTCGGCCGCCTGCTCGTGCGCCACGCGCCGCGTGTGCCGGGTCAGCGCCCAGACGACCAAAAAGCCGATGCCGCCCCCCACGACCACAAACACGGGCGACAACCAGTCGCTTTCCCCATAGTCCACCAGGAGCAGCGGAAGATACATTGCGAAGGCAGCCATTAAATCGGGGACGCGGACGCTATGCGCCGTCGCCCGGGTATTTCAATCCAGATCGCTCGGCCGGCCGCCGGCCGAGCGAGGGCACAGGATCCAGGGGCCAAGTATCAGGAAGACAGCGGACTTACAGGAACCATCATCCCTTCCACCTACCTGGTTCCTATTACTAGGTACCTGGCACCTGTTACTTGTTACCTGGTACTTGGTACCTGTTACCTGGTACCTTCCGCCGGCGCCATCAAGCCGGGCAAGACTTGGTCCAGAACAGACCGCATGCGCACGAGGGCCGCCGCCTCGCCATCGCGTGCGTCCGCCTGCACCAAGACATACGCCCAGCGATCGGCCCGGCCATGGACCACGCGGTTCCACGCGTCCACCGCCAAACGACGCCAGTGCGAGCCCACGATGGTGTCGCCGCCGACGAACCAGTAGGCCACCAGCTGCGGCACGATCACCGGGCCGCGCGGCGTCTGCACTTCGCGGCGCACCTGCAGCAGCGTCACCGGAAAACGGCCGCCCTTCCAGGCCAGGTCCTGCGACGTGGACGACATGATCGTCCATCCCTGCCCCACCAGGCACAGCTCAGGCCGGTGGATCGACGTGCGGTCGCGGCCGCTGAGGACCACCGAGACATAGACCCGGTCCTGCGCGTTCGCGACCGCGACGTAGTCCCGGCGGGAGTAACCGGTGTCGGGCGGCAGGATCTCACGCTCCACCGGGCTGATGTCGACCCGGCGCCCGATCCAGTCCGTGCCAAGAAAGGCGGGCAGCTCGACCGGATTCTGGCCATCCGCCGACAGCAGCACGCCGGCCTCGCCACGCGGCGGCAGCGAGGCGAGATGCCCGAGGAAAAACCACTCGCCCACCGCCAGACCCACCAGCGCCGCGGTCACCGCCCAAACGCCGCGTCCGGCGGCATCTTCCGACCCACCTCCCTGCTCCATTCTCCCTGCTCCCTGCTCCACCGGAGTCTCCGGTTCCGGCATCAGCCGCGCCGCGAGCATGACGCCACCGAGCACGATCACAAAGACCCCGTAGCCCATGATGTCGTGCGCCCGTTCACCCCACGCCTGGCCGCCGGCCTGCGCGGCAAAGATCACCGACAGGATCCGTCCGACATTGCCAACGTAGATCAGCGGGAAGCACAGCGCCAGGAGCAGCGCGCGGCGCCACCACGCGCGAAACGTCAGGTAGCCGTAGAGCAACGCGAGCGCGAGGAGCGCCACCAGCGATCGCACCCCGGAGCAGGCCGCGGCGACGTCGTACTGGTAGCGACCGTCCGGCGCGAGCAGCTGCGTGCCGTTCTGGATCACCCCGATGCCCGCCAGGTGGGCCACGCCGCCACTGGCCTTGATGACCCAGAGCCGGAGCCAGAACCCGACCGAGTCGAGCGCGTTGAACGGGATCGCGAACATCAGAAACGCCACCGGAAACACCGCTGCGTCGCCCCAGCGCTTCCCGCCGCCCAGCCGCAGCACGCCCCAGAGGAAGATCAACAGCGCAACCACCGACACGCGGGTCTGCTGCGCCGCAAAGCCCACGGCGTGGAGCAAGAGTCCGAACGCCATCACCCAAAACCCCAGCCAGAGTCCACTGGAACGCTGAAGTCCGAGCTCCGATCTCCGGGCTCCGATCTCCGTCGTGCGCAAATTGCGCACGAAGACTCCGACGGCGAGTGGGACGATCAGGAGGCCATGCTCGGTCTCCGAGGCCGCGTTGAACCACTGGAAGCCCCACCAATAGAACAGCGACGCCGTGTCAATGTACCCGCGGGTCGCGTTGCCGTACCACTGGAACAGCGCCGCGCCGGCCGCCGCGCACACGGCGGCGCCAAGCCAGGCCGGAAGACGGGAGGTGCGCGCGTCGTTCATGGTTTCAGCTGGGACAAGCGAAGGATCGCCGTGAGACGTTCCCGCACCAGTCGTTCGTAGCTGAACTGCTTCGCCCGCTCAAGGCCCTCCGCCCTCAGCCGGGCCGCCAGAGCGTCATCCGTGCAGAGTTCCCGCAGCGCCTCGCCGGCCGCGACCGGATCGGCGAAATCCACAAAGCGGGCCGCCGCGCCCGCCACCTCGCGCAACACCGGCAGATCCTGCAGGACACACGGACAGCCGCAGGCCAGCGCTTCCGTCACGAACCGGCCAAAGGTCTCCTCCGCGGTGGCCGCGACAAGCGCCCGCGCTCCGCGGTACAGCGCGGGCAAGTCCGCGTCGGCGACCCAGCCGACAAACCGCGTGTCGGCCTCGATCCCCAACCGCCGCGCCTCCGCCTCGGCCCGCGCGCGGCCGCCCTCCCAGTCGCCGCCCGCCAGCACAAGCGGGAACCGCGCCCGGAGTTCGCGTGAAAGCCGAGCGTACGCGGCCAGCACCCGTTCGGCCCGCTTGTACGGATAGAAATTCGACGTCCACAGGAGGTACGGCGCCGGCGTCGATGGAATCCCGGCGGGCCCGGCCGGGTGAAACACGGCGGAGTCCAGTCCCTCATGACTCACGAGCACCGGCACCCGCGCGTCGAGCTGGTCGGCGGTCCACTGCGAATTGGCGATGACCAGCGCGGCCCGCCGCAGCCCGCGTCCAACCATCGCCCGCCGATAGGCCGCGCCAAGGCCGCCTCCGCCGCGGTGGTGGACCGAGAACACATGCATCACCACCGGCAAGCCGCCGGTGCGCAGCGGCAGGAATCCCACGGTCAGCAGCGCCGAAGCACCCCGCCGTCGTGCCTCCGGCCCGACGCGGAAGTGATCCGCCCACAGGCGCGCCGAACGCCGGTCGTTCGCCGGAAAATCCTCCACCACCTCCACGCCCGGTCCGGCCAAATCGGAGAACGCGCCGGCGCCGGCAAAGATCACCCACTCCACCGCCGGGGCCTGGCGCCGCGCCTCGGCGATGAAGGCGCGGAACAGCGTCGTCAGGCCGGTGCGCCGCGTCGGATGCTCGCAGAGGAAACTGAACGCGAGTTTCATAGGCGGCGGTAAATCTCCTCCCAGCGCAGCGCCACCTCGGCCGCACGACGCGCGGTGCGCCGCACCGCCGCGCGATCCAAGCCGGCCCAGTCCCGCGTCCGGACACGCTCGGTGATCGCCGCAGCCAGGCTGGCCGCGTCGCCGCTGCGGAAGAGCCAGCCGTTGTGCCCGGGCCGCACCAGGTCCGTCGGACCGCCCGAATCGGCGGCCAGCGCCAGCACCCCGGCGGCCCAGGCTTCCTGGAGAATCATCGAGTACGGCTCTTGGTCCGAGGACACGACCACGAGATCGACGGCGCCGAGCAGGCGGCGGGACGACGGTTCCTGACCCCGCCACGTCACCTGTCCCGTGAGTCCCAGCCGTTCCGTCTGCGCGCGGAGTTCCGCGGCGCAGCGGATCGAGTCGGCGTCGTCGTTGGCCGCGCCGATGTGCTCGAAACTTACCTGGGCGCGGACCTCGGGCGGCAGCGCGGCGAGCGCCGCGAGAACTAGGTCCCAGCGCTTCCATCGCACCAGCATCCCGGCCCCGCCGAGGCGCAGGCGGTTCGACGCGGGCGCCGGAGGCGTGACCAGGAAATCGTCCTCGGTCACCCCGCCCGGCAGGCACTGGTCCCAGCCGCTGCCGGTCACGCCATAGTAGGCGCGCATGGCCGGGGTGAGCCAGTGGAGCCGCGGCCCGAGTTGGCGCGCCGCCCAGCGGTAGAACCAGCGTTGCCGGCCGTAGCAGTGCACGCTCGCCACGACCCGGGACTCTCCCCAGCGGCGGAGCCACAGCGCGACGAGCAGGCCGGCGCGCGAATGGCCGTGAAACACGCGGTCGGTCGACTCGCGGAGCCAGCTCTGCGCCGCGCGGGCGACCGCCCGCGCGCGCCAGACCTCGCGCCAGCCGATCCGTTCGCCCTCGATCGCCGGGCCGCGCCAGATCTCCAGCGCAGCGGAATCCGCGGCCGCGAAGTCGGGGGCCACGCCGTGCAGCATCCGGCCCCGTCCGCTTGCCCGCAGCGCCCGGAGCACTGCGACCACGCCGCCGCGCTCGGCGCGATACCCGGTGTAGTGCAGCACGGTGAACATGGGCGGACGCCCCGCATCCCTAAGTTCCCGTCCCGGAGAATGACAGCCATTTCGTCGGCGCACTTTCCGGCTCGCGGCCCAATCCCCGGGGCAACCATAGTCCGGCGAGTGCCTTCCCCGCGCCAACCCCTGCAGAACATCCTCTGGCTGGTCGGCGAGCGCGCCGGACGCGCGACCGTCACCGCGGTCGTGCTCGGCGTGGTGGCGCGCTACCTGGCGCCCGCGGGCTTCGGCCGGCTGAACTTCGCGATGGTCGTCGTGACCATCGGCACGGCGCTCGCGACGCTGGGGCTCGAGGGCATCGTCGTCGACGAGCTGGTAAAACGGCCGGGCCAAGCCGGTGCGGTGCTAGGCACGGCGATCCGCCTGCGCCTGCTCGGCGCCTTGACGACGTACGGCCTCCTAGCCGGCGGCGCGTGGCTTGGGCTCTGGGGTTCGCCGGCCGACGCCGCGCTCGTGCTCATCGTCGGTACGCTCCTGGTCTTCCAGCCGGCGGACGTCGTGGACCTGTGGTTCCAGCGGCACCTCGATTCCCGTCGCACCGTGCTGGTGCGCTTCGCGGCGCTGGTGGCGGGCGGCGCGCTCAAGATCAGCTTCGTGGCCGCGCACCTGCCGGTGGCCGCCTTTGCCTGGGCGCAGGTGGCCGACGTGACGCTGGTGGCGGCGGGGCTGGCGTGGGCCGCGCGGCACAATCCCTATTCCAGCGGCGCCTGGACGTGGGACCCGGAGATTGCGCGGGCGCTGTGGCGGCGGGGTGCGCCGCTCGCGATCTCGACGCTGGCGGTGGCCCTGGCGATGCGCGCCGACCAGTTGCTCGTGCGCCACTGGCTCGGAGCCGGCGAGGCCGGACTCTATTTCGCTGCGAGCCGCCTGACCGAGGTGGCGCTCTTTCTCGGGAGCACGATGACGCTGAGCTTCTTCCCCGGCCTCTCGGCCAGCCACGCCGAGTCCCCCGACGCCTACCGCGCCCGCCTGCAGCAGATGTTCGACGCGCTGACCGCCACGGGCTGGGCGGTTGCGGTCGGCTGCACCGTGCTCGGGCCGCTGGTGGTCCGCCTCCTGTACGGCTCCGCCTATGCCGCCGCCGCGCCGGCGCTGATGGTGCAGGGCTGGGCCTGCCTGTTTGCCCTCAGCGCGAATGCCCGGTGGCAGTACATCCTGCTGTCCGCGCCCACGATTCTGAACCTCGCCGCGGCGCTGGTCCACCTGGCCGTGCTGGTCCTGCTCGCCGCCTGGCTCCTGCCGGTCCACGGCATCCTCGGCGCGGCGGTGGCCTGGCTCGGTGCCGTCGTCGCGAGCGGCTACCTCACCACCTGGCTGTTCCCTTCGCTGCGGGCCTGCGGCCCAGTGCAGACAAGGGCGCTGCTGATCCCGGTTGCCCCGTCCCGGTGGCGCGCTTTACTCGCGCAATTCCGCTCCTGAGCCGCCCATGTCGCTGGACTATTCCGCGCAGTACGCCCTCTTCCATCCCGACACCCCGGGACACCGGCAAGGCCTGACCCTGCTGCATCACCGCATGTTGGCGTCCCGTCTCCCCGCGGACCGTGCCACGCCGATCCTCGATGTGGGCTGCGGCCGGGGCTACGTGATCGAGGACCTGCGGGCGCTCGGCTACACGCGGGTCAGCGGCATCGACATCGACGCCGGCCAGGCGGCCCACGCGCGGCAGCGCGGGCTCGACGTCACGCACGTGACCCGGACCGAGGAATTCCTGACCGCCCGGCCCGGCAGCTACGGCGCCATCCTGCTGCTCGACGTCCTTGAGCACGTGCCCCGCGCCGACCAACCGGATTTCCTGCGCGCGATCAGCCGCAGCCTCGCGCCCGGCGGCCGCCTTATCTGCTCGGTGCCGAACGCCGCCAGCGGCATCGGCGGCTACTGGTTCCACAACGACTACACCCACCAGGCCAGCTTCACGGGCGACAGCCTGACGTTCCTGCTTTCCCAGACCGGCTTCACGAACGTGCGGTGCGGCGGCATCGAGCTATTCCCGCGGCCGCGCTTCCTGTTCTGGCTGCCGACGCGGCGGTCCCTCGCGTGGTGGTTCCGGGTTTGCAGCCGCCTGCGGCGCCGCACGGAATTCATCGCCGAACTCGGCTGGGAGCGGGGCCGGAGCGTGACCCTCACCCCGAACCTGCTCGCGACGGCTGACCGGGCGCCGGCATGAAGGCGGCCGCCAGCTTCGACGTGTTCGACACGGTGGTGACGCGCGACTTCGCGCATCCCCGCGACCTGTTCGTGCACGTCGGCGCCCTCCTCCGGGCCGAGGGCGTCTCCGCGCTCGCGCCGGAAGCCTACGCCGCCACCCGGTGGCAGGCCGAACTGACGGCCCGCCGCGAGTCCCCGGCCGTCGAGGTGACGCTGGACGAGATCCTCGCGGTCCTCGCGCGCGCGCTGCGCTGGGATGCGTCCGCGATCGCGCGCGCCCGGGAGGTCGAACTGGACACCGAGGCCCGCCACCTGCACGCCGTGCCGCGCGCGCAGCCGCTGCTCGCGGCGGCGCGCCAGTCCGCGGGACCGCTGCTGTTCCTCTCCGACATGTACCTGCCGTCCGCGGTGCTCGGCGCCTGGCTCGAGCGCGAGCGCGTGATGCAGCCCGGCGACCGGCTGTTCATCTCCGGCGAGATCCGCGCCAACAAGAGCTCGGGCCGGATGTACGAGCAAGTGCGCACGACCGCCGGGATCGCGTATGACGGCTGGCATCATACCGGGGACCACCCGTTCGCGGACGTGGCCAAGCCGCGCGAGCTGGGATTGACCGCGACCCATTTCACCGACGTCCACCTCACGGCGCGCGAACGGCAGGCACGCGCCACCCGCGGCGAATTCGCCCCGCCGTGGCGCTCGCTCCTGGCCGGGGCGATGCGCCGGGCGCGCCTCGACCGGGTTCCCGCCAATGACCGCGAGGCCGTGTTGTGGGAAACCGGCACCGCGGTCGCGGGCCCGCTGTTCCACGGCTTTGTGCGCTGGACGCTCGCGGAGGCCGAGCGGCGCGGACTCAAGCGGCTCTATTTTCTCGCCCGGGACGGGCAGATTTTCTGGCGGATTGCCCAACAGCTCCAGGCCGGCCGCCCGGCGGCGGTCGAGTGCCGCTACCTGTACGCGTCGCGCCTGGTGTTCGCCGGGCCGGTCGAGCTCGGTTCGCCCGCGGCCCTGCGCTGGCTGGCGGCGCCGACCGGACACTTCCATTCGCTGCGCCAGGCGCTGCTCCAGCTCGGCCTCGACGAGACGTGGGGACGCGCCCACCTGCCCGAATCGCTCGCCCAGCTCGATCCCGACGCGAACCTCGAGCCTGCCACGCGCGAGGCGCTCGCGGACTGGCTGCTCGAGCCGGGCCGGCGCCAGCTCCTGAACGACGCGGTGGCCGCCCGCTCCGCCCGGGCGCGGGCCTATCTCGAGTCCGAGGGGCTGCGTGCCGGCGAGCCGGTCGGGCTCGTCGACGCCGGCTGGCTCGGCAGCATCCAGCGGAACCTCGAGCAGGTCCTCGGCGAACCCGGCCGACCCGCGCCGCTCACGGGTTTCTACCTTGGGCTCATGCCTCCCGCGGACCCGCGGCCCGCCGGCGAGATGCTCGGCTTCGCCAATCGCTTCGCCCCGATCCCGCTGGTGCGCGAGGAGTCGCACAAGGTGCTGATCGAGCTGATGGCCCAGAGCGACCACGGACAGGTCCTCAACTTCCGCGAGACCCACGGACGCTGGGAGCCCGTGCTCAATTCCGTCGGGCCGGTCAATCTCGGCGAGATCCGGCTGTTTCAGGACGCGATCCTCGCCTTCGCGCGACACGCCGAGGAAACCGCCGACACCGCCGCGGCCCCGGCGGAGGACTATGCCCGCGCGGTCATCGGGCTTTACCGTGACTTCCACGATCGTCCCACCGCGCGGGAAGTCCGGGTGTTCGGCTTCCTGCCGCACGCCGACCAGCTCTTCGAGCAGCGTCATGCCACGCTCTGCGCGGACTTCACGACCGGCGGGCTGCTGCGCGCGCTGCGCGACTACCGCCTGCGTCCCCCGCACTGGTGGGTCGGCGGCCAGATCGCGCTGGGCCACGCCGGCCTGCTGCGGGCATTCCGCGGTGCCAAGCACGCTTGGTGGCGCCTGCGCGGCCGCGCGGAGTGAGCGGGTGACTGGGTGGGATTGGCCACGAAGAGCACCAAGGACACGAAGGGCGGACGTATCTGGCTCGGGGACGGGCCCGTCAAACTTCGTGGCTTCGTGATCTTTGGGGCGAGGTCCTAGTGCGGCTGGAGGTGGAGCGCTCGGACGGGTCCCTGCAGGAACATCCGGGTCACGTTGCTCCGATCGGCACCTGCGGCCCGCCACGCGCGCCAGGCCAGCCCCACGGCAGCGGCCAGGGCGCCAGGCGAGCGGTTTGCTGCGAAGCTCCGACGGGCATGGTAGGCTGCCTGCACGGGGAAACCGTCGGCGAGGAACCGTTCGGCAAACTCGCGGAGCATCGCGGACTCGCTCCTACCGTCGGTATCCGCGACGAGCCATCCGGTCCAATCCGTTCCCTCGTCGCGACCGGCGCGGCGCCGCGCGGCCAGCAGGCGCACGACACAACGCTCGCGCGCGATCCGCGTCGCCTGCTCCACCGTGGTTTGGGTGGCGTGGTGCCGGTACTGCAGCAGAACCTCGGGCACGGCCGCCATCGCGCACCGCTCGGCGGCCCGCGCGAGGAAGTCGAAGTCGGCCGTGAACGTGAAGGCGGCGCGGTACGGCAGCGCCGTGAAGACCTCGCGCCGACCGGTGTACGCGGGGGTCACGACCGGCGCGGCGAACTCGGAGTAGCGGCGCTGCGCCGCGGGCTCGACCAGCGCGAACTCGCGGGCGGTGACGCGGCCGTTCGCGTCGATGGACTCCGCGAGCGACGAAACCAGGCCAAGGCCGGGATCAGCCCGGAGGCGCGCGACCTGGCGTTCCAGCCGGAGCGGAAGCATGACGTCGTCATGGTCGAGCAGCGCGAGGAATTCGCCGCGCGCGGCGGCCACGCCGGCATTGTGTCCCGCGGGAATCCCCTGGTTCGCGGCCAGCGGCACGATCCGCACCCGCGGGTCGCGGCCGGCGGGGCCGAAATCCTCCGGTTTCAATCCGGCGCCATTGTCGACCAGCACCAGCTCCAGGTCGGCCAGCGACTGCGCCAGCACGCTCGCCACGGCGTCGCGCAGGTACGGCGTGACGCGATGGGTGACCATCAGGACGGAGACGATGGGCATGGCGGCGGGACGGGGACGGGGAGTACGTTCAACGCTCGACGCGTAACGCTCAACGCCCAAGTGGCGTCCGCGCCAGCTTTCGACCTTCGACTTGCGGCCTTCGACTCCAATCCGCTCCCGGCCTTTTCGCTGGAGCGCGCCGGGGAACACTGCCAATACCAGTGACCGCTTCTCCATGCCCCTGACACCCGCCTGGCGCATCCGCCTATTCACGACCGTGGCGGCCGTGGTGGCGGTCTGGATGGGAGTGGCGATCGCCCAGGGCGAATCGCTGCCGGCGCTGGTGGCGGCGGTGCTGCTCGGATTCGCGGTCACGCCGTGGCTGCGGCTGCCGCTGGGGTCGGTGCTCCTCGGCGCGATGGTGTTCGGCTACATCGTCGGCAACCGCGGCTTCGCGCAGATCACCCTGGCGCCGACGCTGCCGATCCTGCCGGCGGAGGGCGTGCTGGCGCTGGCGGGACTGCTGTTCGGCTTCCAGTGCGCGTGGCGGCGCGAGCTGCCGTTCCGGCGCGACGTGCTGAATGTGGCGCTGCTGCTGTGGATCTGCCTCGGGGCGCTGCGGATCGTGATCGACGTGCGGAGCTACGGTCTGGTCGCGCTGCGCGACTTTGCGACGGTGTACTACGCCGGGTTCTTCTATCTCGCGCAGGAATCGGCGCGGAACCCGGCGTCGCGCCGGTTCCTCGTCAACACGCTCATGATCGCCTGCGTGGTGCTCCTGCCGGTGTCGCTGCTGTTCAACCGCTACCCCGAGCTGTTCATGGAGACGCTCGCGATCCGGGGCATCCCGGTGATCTACTTCAAGGGCGACCTGGTGGGCACGTTTCTCGCGATCGGCTCGGTGATGCTGTTCATGCGCTACGAGGCCGGCGGGCGCTGGTGGAACGCGGCGCTGAGCATCGGGCTGGCCGGCGCGGTGCTGGCGACGACCAACCGCGCGTCGATGCTGGGCCTGATGATCGCGGCGACCTGGCTGCTGGTGGGTCGGCGCTGGCACTACGCGGTCACGCTGGCGGGCTGCGGCGGCCTGGCCTCGGCGCTGATCCTGCTCGGGGCGGTGGCGCTCAACCAGCCCATCGAAAAAACCCCGGTGTACGGCGTGTACGAGCGGGCGATGTCGCTCGTCGATTTCTCGGGCCAGCGCACCTACCTCAGCGCGGACAGCGCCAGCAAGGGCGACAACAACCAGTTCCGGCGCGTCTGGTGGGGCGCGGTGATCGACGAGACCATCGAGGGCAACCCGTGGGTCGGCCTCGGCTTCGGCTCCGACCTCGCGGAGCGGTTCGTCCGCGAGTACTACGCCGACAGCCCGGAGGAGTTTTCCACCCGCAGCCCGCACAACATCCTGCTGACGGTGTTCGCCCGCATGGGGCTGGTGGGACTGCTGGGCTTCCTGGTCGTGCTCGGCGTGGCGGCGGTTCGCACGTGGCGGTCGCTGCGCGGCGCCCCGCTGGATGCGGGGCTGTGGTGCAGCACCTGGATCATGCTGGCCAGCGCCTGTCTCGGCGTGGTGCTCGAGGGCCCGATGGGAGCCGTGGTGTTCTGGATCATCCTGGGCGTGGCCTCGACGCCAGCAGAGCCAGAAGTGACGAGTGACAAGGGACGAGTGACGAGGGAGGGTTTGCCGGTGGTGGGGCGGGAGTGACTTCGACGTTCGGCGTGCGACGTTCGGCGTTGGGCGTTGGGCGTTCGATCGGATCCTTCGGCGTCCGATGTTCGAAGTTCGCCCGGCACCCGCACACTTGCGCCGGGGCCGGGAAGCCTGCTTAGTCGGGACCCGTGAATCTGCCGTCGCCCACCGACTACATCAGCGTCTTCAAGACGACGACGCGGGAGCGGTGGGACTGGGCGACGCCGCTGGCGCTGGCGCTGCTGAGCCTGTTCGGGATCGCGTTCATCTACAGCGCGCAGTACTCGGTGCACGGCAACAACTGGCTGACCCAGGTGGTCTGGCTGGCGGCGGGCGCGTTCCTGTATGGGGTGGTTTCCCTGATCGACTACCGGTTCTGGCTGAGCGTCGCGCATTGGTTCTACCTGCTCTGCCTGGTCCCGCTGGTGCTGGTCCTGCTGCCTGGAATCGGGTCCGAGGTCTACGGGTCGCAGCGCTGGATCAACCTGGGATTCTTCTCCTACCAGCCGTCGGAAACCGCCAAGATCGCGGTGCTGCTGATGACGGCCAGCCTGTTGATCCGCAACGAGGTAGGCACGGTCCGACAATCGCTGAGCGTGCTGGGGAAATTGGCCCTTGCGGTGGGTGCACCCATGCTCTTGATCTTGCTACAGCCCGACTTGAAGTCGGCGATCGTGCTGCCCCCGATGGTCTTTTCCATGCTCTACGTCTCCAAGCTTTCGACGCGCTTTTTCGCGGCCGCGCTGGGGACTTTTCTGCTGGTCCTCGGGATCGTGACCTGGGACACGCTGAGCTATAAGAACTACATGGAGTCGCACGGGTACTCGTACCTGGCGGACAAGGGCAGCTATCAGGCGCAGTCCTGGGTGCCGCTGCACGACTACCAGCGCAACCGCATCATCTCTTTCGTTTGGCCCGACAAGGTCGATCCCATGGGCGTGGGCTGGAACCAGCGCCAGTCGCTCATCTCGGTCGGCTCGGGCGGCCTCACCGGCAAGGGCTGGACCGACGGCACGCAGGCGCAGCTCGGCTACCTGCCCCGCTCGGTCGCCCACAACGACTTCATCTTCTCGGTCATCGCCGAGGAAAAAGGATTTCTGGGAAGCCTCACGGTTCTCGGCCTTTTTGGCGTGGTACTGTTCAACGGCATACGCATCGCGGGTCTCGCCCGAGACCGCTTCGGCACCCTGCTCGCCATCGGCGTCACGGTGCTCTTCGCGGTGCATGTGTTCGTGAACATCGCCATGACCATCGGGCTGGTGCCCATCACGGGCATACCACTTCCCTTCATCAGCTACGGTGGCTCCTTTGTGCTCAGTTGCTGCTTGCTGCAAGGACTGGTCCAGAGCGTCTATCGCTTCAGGAAGGATTTCATATGAGATCCCTTCTTCGCGCTATCGACCGCTCTGCCGGAATTTCCTGCGCCGCGACGAACGCCCAGGGGTGCCCCGTGATCCCAACCCACGACACCCACCATGAGCGAATCCTCGCAACCCTCGCCCGGCGGCCCGCCGCCGGACGTCGCCCAGCAGTATGACTCCGAACTCGTCAACCCCCCGGCCGCGGCTGAGACGAAGCCGCTCAGCTCCGCGGAGCTGAAGGCCGGCGCCGCCGAGCGCGCCCAGCAGCGTCCCATCCTCCAGAAGATCCTCTCGATCTTCAAAAAGGAGAAGGGCTCCTACCGGGAGCTGATCATCAACTCCGAGCCGCTCGAGAAGCGCGTCGCGCTGCTCGTCGACGGCCGCCTCGAGAAGTTCGAGATCGAGCGCGAGTCCGACAACCGGATGGTCGGCGGCATCTACAAGGGCCGCATCAAGAACCTCGACGCCGGCCTCAAGGCCGCGTTCGTCGACATCGGCTACACCAAGAACGCGTTTCTCCACTACTGGGACATGCTCCCGGCCGCCGCCGACTCCTCGGTCGAGGTCGTGCGCGTGAACAAGAAGAAGAACGCCCCCGCCCGCGGCGCCGAGCCCACCGTCAAGGACATCCCCGGCCTCTACCCGCCCGGCACCGACATCGTCATCCAGGTCACCAAGGGCCCCATCGGCACCAAGGGCCCGCGCACCACGACCAACCTCTCGCTCCCCGGCCGCTACCTCATCCTCACGCCGTACAGCGACGGCTGCGGCATCTCCCGCAAGATCGAGGACCCGCAGGAGCGCAAGCGCCTCAAGCAGCTCATCAACGAGCTCACCATCCCCGAGGGCATGGGCGTCATCGTCCGCACCGCCGGCGAGGGCAAGAAGGCCCGGTACTTCGTCCGCGACCTCCACATCCTCCTCAAGACCTGGCAGGACATCACGACCAAGATGCAGAACGACCGCGCGCCGGCCTGCCTCTACCAGGAGCCCGGCCTCGTCGAGCGCACCGTGCGCGACTTCCTCACCGAGGAGGTCGACCGCGTCCTCATCGACAACAAGGAGGACCACGCCCGCACCCAGCAGCTCGTCGCCCAGATCTCCAAGCGTTCCGCCGGCAAGATCGCCTTCTACAACGACAGCATCCCGATCTTCGAGCGGTTCAACATCGAGCGCCAGATCGAGCAGACCGGCCAGCGCAAGGTCCCGCTCCCGTCCGGTGGCGAAATCGTCATCGACGAGACCGAGGCCCTGATCTCGATCGACGTTAACACCGGCTCGCACAAGTCCCGCGGCGGCGACGAGAAGAACGTCATCTACGCCGTCAACCTCGAGGCCGCCGTCGAAGCCGCCCGCCAGATCCGCCTCCGCAACCTCGGCGGCCTGCTCATCATCGACTTCATCGACATGAAGGAGCGCCGCCACCGCAACGCCGTCTACGAGAAGATGGTCGCGGAGATGGCGCAGGACAAAGCCAAGAACCACATCCTGCCGATCTCGACCCTGGGCATCCTCCAGATGACCCGCCAGCGCCAGCAGGAGTCGCTCTCGTCCAACCTCTACACCGACTGCCCCTACTGCCGCGGCCGCGGCATCGTGAAGAGCGCGACCACCATGTCGGTCGAGCTGCAGCGCAAGCTCTCCTCCGTCGCCCGCCGCCTCCAGCTGCGGAACGACGGCAAGGAGTACAACCTCCGCGTGCTCGTCCACCCGAGCATCCTCGAGCGCCTCCGCAGCGAGGACGCCGAGCTGCTCGTGCGCGTCGAGAAGCTCTACGGCGTGAAACTCGCGTTCCGCGCCGACCTCAACTACCACGTCGAGAACTTCAAGATCATCAACGCGGTCACCGGCGAGGAATACCGGTAACCGTCCGGTCGCACGCGACCGGCGGTTCGGAGTTCGAAGATCGCAGTTCGCAGCTCGATTTCCGTAGCCTAGGACTCACTTCAAGCCGGCTGCTTATGCAGCCGGCTTTTTTGTGCCCGGTTTCTTCGACCGGGCTTGGGCAAGGTCGCTCGCCCGTCTCGAAGTTCGAATTTCAGATTCCGAATTTCGAAACCTGCGCACCTCCGGCGTTTCTAGCGCGCCCCGCTGAACGCCACCCGCCAGATTGTGCCGTTGCCGTCTTCCGTCACGAGTAGCGCGCCGTCATGTGCGACGGCCACGCCCACCGGGCGGCCCCAGACGTGGTCGTCGTCCGTCACGAAGCCGGTGAGAAAGTCCTCGTAGACTCCCGTCGGCACGCCGTGGTCGACCCGCACTCGCACGACTTTGTAGCCGGTCCGGGTCTGGCGGTTCCACGAGCCGTGCAGCGCGGCGAAGATGTCGCCGTGATACTGCGCCGGAAAGGCCGCGGGCCCTTTCCTCGACGGATAGAAGGTCAGCTGCAGCGACGCCGAGTGCGCCTGGATCAGCACGTCGGGCACGATTGCCGCGCCCGCGAGATCCGGCCGCACGCCGCGGTGCCGCGGGTCCTCATGACCGCCCAGGTAGTACCACGGCCAGCCGTAGTATCCGCCTTCCCTGACGCGCGTGATGTAGTCGGGCACCAGGTCGTCCCCCAGCCCGTCACGCTCGTTGGTCGAGGTCCACAGCACGCCAGTCGTCGGATCCACCGCCAGGCCCACGCCGTTGCGGATGCCGGTGGCGTACGTGCGCAGCGGCTCCCGGCCGGTCGGATCGGTCACGAGGATGTCCGCGCGGTTCGTCTCATAACCCCAGGCCGCGCCGCGGCCGTGGGCCGCTTCCCACTGCCGGATTTCCTCGGGAGACTTTGACCCCAGTTTTTCCGCGACGTTGGAGGCGGACCCGACCGAGATGAACAGCCGTTTGCCATCGAGGGAAAACGCCACGTCGCGCGTGCTGTGCCCGCCCGTGCCCGGCGTCAGCCGCGGCACCACCACCTCGGGGGCGCCACGCGCCTTCAGGTCGCCGTTCTGGTACGGAAAGCGGACGACCGCGTTGTTGTTCGCGACGTACACCCACTCCGGACGGTCGCCCAGCGGGTAGAAGGCGATGCCGAACGGACGGTCGAGGTCCTCGGCATAGATGGACATTTCCGTCGGCGCCGCGGCCCCGTCCGCCGCCCGAATCACCCGGATGCGGCGTGCGGCGGTTTCCGCCACGAAGATGTCGCCGTTCGGCGCCACGCGGGTCAGGCGCGGATTCGTCAGGCCCTCCGCGAATTTCCGCACCGTGAATCCCGCCGGCACCGCCAGACGGCTCGTCGCCGTCGCCGGCACGATGCGCGGGCCGTTGCTCGACGACACCGTCTCGTAGGGCGCCGGCAGATCGGCAACCTTCAGATGGTATCGCACTCCCGGTGCCGCGAGCCGCCAGTCGCCCGAGCCACCCGGGTGCACCGCCGGAGCGACGGGAGCCGGCTTTGAGGCGGTGTTCGCCGACGCCGGTAAAGTGGACAGGAAGGCGATGACGTCCGCGCGGTCGACCGGGTCCGGCACTGCCGCCCCCATCGTGGTACCCGGGACCACGAGCGTTGGGCTGGCCAAGAACTGATCCAGCGTCGCGGAATTCCACGTCAGCTTCGACGCGGCCAGCGCCTGAGTGTAGCCAAACGCCTCGGCGGCCGCCTGGCGACCCACCACCCCCGCCAAGCTCGGTCCCTGGCCGGACATGGGCTGGTTGTCCGTCGCCACTCCCGTGGCGTGACACAGGGCGCAGTTCTGGATGAACAGCAGTTTGCCGCGCTCAGCATCGCCGGCCACGGCCGGCGCAGCGGCGGGCAGCGATCCCGGGAGTGCGGCGCAGATGAAAACCAGGAGGCGGGAGACGGCGCGCGGTTTCATGCGACTATTGGGTGGTTCCGGACGACGCTGGCGATGACCCGAATCAGTCGCGGATTCGGGCGGAATCAAGTCATTGCGTCGGATCGCGGCCGCGACGTCGGCCGGCATGCCGCCCGCAACATCGGGCGCGACGTGGTTATTCACGCTGTCGGTCGCTCAGGTCTTGCCCGTCTGCCGGTTCGGTCCATGTCTGAAGTCTGGCTTCCCCGTCCTCTCATGAAGCGCCTCTGCCTGGTTCTGGTCCTGTTGTTCTCCTCCCGGCTCGCCGCCGACACGATCGTCAACCCGATCGACGACGGCTCGATCTACGGCCTGGCGCCGAGCCCGAACTCGGTGTCCCACGGCGCGTATGTGCTCACCAGCGGCTACATCCGGGGAGCGATGCTGTTCCAGGCGTTCGATTCCACCGTCAACGAGAAGTTCTACCTGACGGTGAACCCGTACGGGCTGCCGGTCTGGGACCTGACGGTCGACGTCTACGGCTACGGCTCGACGAACTCGACCATCCTTGGCACGGACTACGACCTCGGCCAGTTCCTCGGCACGCTGAACATCCCGGCGAGCATCGGCTACGGCCAGGACACGCGCCTCGACGTGACCGCGTTCCTGCGCAGCGCCAACTCGCCGTATTACGGATTCATCCTGCGGACGAATTCCGGCACCGACGTCTTCAGCTCGCTCGAGTACAACTACGGCCACCCCTCCCGCCTCGTCGGCGTGCCGGACTCCGCACCCGGCGCAACCTGTCTCGGGATTCTCTCGGTCTTCGGCGCCGTCCTGATCTCACGCCGCCGGCAGCGCGGCTGAGCGTCGTCCACACCTCAGCCTTGTTTCACTTTGATCAAGGTACTGCAGCTCCTCGTTCTCGCTGGAGTCCTCGCCCTCCCCGCGGCCGAGGCGGGTCGACCTGAGCAAGCACGCGAGGCCCTCCGCAAGTATGCGAGTGCTGACAAACTGGTGATCTTCCGCGGCGCCGTGTGCCATCCTTGGCGCGTGCGCCCGCGGCTGATCGCGGAGGTCCGGGGAACCGGCGAAGTGCAGGAGGTGATTGCACACCTGATAGTCAGCGAGCCGAAGGTGGTGTGGGAAACCGATCCAGAGACCG
Source organism: Opitutaceae bacterium (assembly GCA_035334485.1). Taxonomy (GTDB): domain Bacteria; phylum Verrucomicrobiota; class Verrucomicrobiia; order Opitutales; family Opitutaceae; genus Opi-474. The sequence goes on along the minus strand of DAOQKI010000035.1, from coordinate 7,453 downwards.
GCGCGCGATACCGCATCGGAGGTCCCATCATGCTGATGATGTGCCCTGACTACACCTTGTTCTTCTCTCGCGCCGGCAAACTGCTGGGATTCGTCGGGATCATTGGGAACTCGATGATCAGGCTGGGAGGTGAGGTCGGAGATGCGGGCCTTACCGAAGCAGCCGCCATGTACCTCCACGACCGTTTCGGGCTCCTCGACGAGCCGGGTGTCGCGGAACCAAGCCTCCCATTCACCCTACCCCGACCGCCTTCACCCTATCGGCCTGAACTTCCAGTGCACCTCGAGCGACCGCCCATCCGGATCGAGATGCCGCCACTGGACCTGTTGCCGAAGTCCAGCTAGCCCACGCGGCGCCAGGTCAGCGTGCGGGTGACCGGCTCGCGGTTGGCGCCGGTGGTCTCGAGCGTGATCGTCAGGGTGTCGCCCTCCACCTGCATGGCGCGCGTGACCACGAGGCCGACATTTTCCTGGGACAGCGCGCCCAGCAGGCGCTGGGTCACGGTGCTGTCGCGCTCGTTGATCTCGTAGCTGCCGAAATACGCGTCGTATCCGCCCTGCGCCCGGCTGTTGTTGGGCCCAGCCGCCACCGGATCGGCGCTGGGGCCGCGGCGATCGCGTTTCATGAACTGCGCCGCGAAGTGCCCCGCGCGGTCGTAGTAGAGCAGCGCCACCGGATCCCGGCCCAGCGAAGGTTCGTCCACGAGCTGACCGCGTCGGTCGCGGTCCTCGCGACTCACGAGTTGCCAGGTACCGGGGAGGGTTTCGCGTAGCGTCTTCGAATTCATCGGAGGGGACACAGGAGTTAACGGAGGAAACGGAGGGTGATTCGTCACCGAGCTAGTCTGACCGGGCCGGCTTGCTCGGGTTCACTGGGCAAGGCCGGTTCCGAATTTGGGTTCGAGTTGGCACCGATCGTCCAGGCACAGAATTGACGCTCGGTTTCCTCCGTTGCCTCCTGTGCATCCGCCGCCAGGCCCTCAGCACCGCATGGTTTTCCGCTTCGGCGCGATCGGGGCGCCGCGGCGGGATTTGAGGATGTAGGCCTCGGCTTCGGGGATCTTGCAGTTGGTGTCGCCCATGTCGGCCTCGACCCGACCGACCTTGCGCGCGGTCGTGATCGCCTTGTCCGCCAGCGGCGCGACATAGGTGCCGCACGCGATGATGAAATAGTTCATCGCCAGCTTCACGTCGTCGGGCGCGGTCTGGATGGACTTCGCGATGCGGTCGAGCAGCGCGGCAAACTGCTTGGTCGGAGCCTGGTCGTCCGGCACGACCGTCGCGATGGCCCCGAGCGTGCGCCAGCCGGCCACGGCGACGTGTTCCTTCGGCGACTCGATCCACTTCAGGGCGAGCGCGGCGCCCTCGGGATGCTCGGACGCGACCCACGGCACGATGGTGCCGGAGATCATGCCCCACCCGGCGGATTCGGCCCAGGCCTGCAGCTGCGCCGGCGTCATCTTGCGGCCGTCGGCGACCATGCCGGCGAGGTACTGCGCGTCGCCGTTGCCGGTCGCATAGAGTTTCAGCGCGAGGGCCTGGTCGCCCTTGATCTTCTTGTGCGTCTCCTTGAGGTCGGCGACTTTCACGCCGAAGAACGGCTCCTTCGCGCCGTGCTTCAGGAAAATCCGCTTCGTCGCCTCGCTGCCCTTCGCGGCCAGTTCGGCCATCACTTGTTCAAGGTTCATGGGTGGATGGGTTGCCCGCGGCCGGCCGGGGTGGAGCCGGGGTCCGGTTCGGGGTTGGGTGGCCGGACGGATGAGGGGACTAGCACCTTCCGCGGATTCCGCAAGACCGGTGGGTAGCCTCCCTAGGTAGCTTTCCTGAGCCCTGATTACGGGAAAAGGCGGATGCCCGAAGGCCCGGATTCCGGGGAGAATCGTCGCATGTCCCGCAGTTTCAGCGGATTTTGACGACGCCCCTCCTTCCCATGGCCCGGATTGTCCTGATCGATGATGACGACGTGTTCCGCGAGACCCTCGCAATCTCGCTGAAGGAGCTCGGCCACACGGTCACGACGGCGACCAACGGCTTTGACGGGGCGCAGCAGATCCGGGCCCAGGGCACGGACGTGCTGATCACGGACATCGAGATGCCGTACGGCGGCCTGCCCACCATCCGGGTGCTGCGCACGGAATTTCCCATGCTGCCGATCATCGCGATCTCCGGCCACAGCGTGCGCCTCGACGTGGCGGCCGGCATCGGCGCCAACTATGTGCTGGGGAAGCCGTTCGCCTTCGCCGATCTCGCCAACGCGATCAAGACGGTGACCGCAGGACACGTGGACTGACCGGCAGCCGGGCCGAGCCCAGCATTGCGGTTGAACGGCGGAGGTGTCATGCTGCACGTGTCGATGCTCCCGCTTTTCGGAGTCCCCCCTCTCCGCGCACGCCTCCGACACGACTGGTGCCGCCTTGGAGTCGCGGTCGCCGCGGCCATGATGCTGGCCACGGCCGCCTGGGGTGCGAGCCCTCCGCTGAAGGTCCGCATCGGCGTCGAGGACAAGGCCGCGCCGCTGTCGTACGTGGATGGCCAGGGCCGGCTGGCCGGATTCTCGGCGGACCTGCTCCGCGAGGTTGGCCGCGCCTCCCAGATCGAGTTCGAGTGCGTGCCGAGCTCGTGGACTTGGATCGGCCAGGAGTTCAACGCCCGGCGGCTCGACGCCCTGGCGAACGTCGCATTCACGCCGCAGCGCGCTGAGACGATGGAGTTTTCCGTCGGCCATGCCACGCTGCACGCGCTGGCCTACACGCGCACCGCCGAGCGGCCGGTGACCGCCACCCGCGACCTCGCCGGCAAGCGCATCGCGGTGATGCTTGACTCCCTCACCCACCTGCAGGCGCGCGAGGCGGGCGCCTGGGGCGGGACCCTGGTCACCTACCCGAGCCGCGACGCCACGTTCGACGCCGTGCGGTCCGGGCAGTGCGACGTCGCCCTGCACATGCGGCCCGGCGCGCAGCCCGGGACCGACGTCCCGGACCTGCGCGCGACCTTTGTCGATGACCTGGTGTATCGATTCCACATCGCGGTGCACCGGGGCGACTCGGCCACGCTGCGGCGGATCAACGAGGGCCTGGTTGAGGTGATCCGCTCCGGCAAGCTGGACGAGATCTACGGCCGCTGGATCGGTCCCATCGAGCCGCGCCCGATCCGCTTCATCGACCTCACGCCGTACCGCTGGCCGGCGGCGCTGGCGGCGGCGGCGCTGGCCGCCCTATTCGCCTGGCAGCAGCGCGTGATTGCGGTGCGCAAGCGGATCGAGGCGGCGCACCGCGCCTCCGAGGCCCGGTATCGCTCGGTGCTTGAGGCCATGGCCGAGGGCATGGTCGTGCAGGATGCCGACGGCCGGATCGTGGCCACCAACGCCGCGGCCCGGTGGATCGAGGGCCGCAGCGACGCCGACCTGGTCGGGCGCAAGTCCGACGACAAGACCTGGGGCGCGGTCCACGAGGACGGCAGCCCGTTCCCGGGCGAGGCCCACCCCTCCATGGTCACGCTGCGTACCGGCCAGCCGCAGTCCGACGTGATCATGGGCATCCGGCAGCCCAACGGCACGCGCCGTTGGATCTCGATCAATTCCCAGCCCATTGTGCCCGAGCCCGGCGCCCGTCCGACCGCGGTGGTCACGACCTTCCACGACATCACGGAGCTCAAGGCCCGCGAGCGCGAGATCCGCCGGCTCAACCGCGTCTACGCCACCATCAGCCGGGTCAACTACGCCATGGTGCAGGTCCGCGAGCGCGACCGGCTGCTCCGCGAGGTCTGCGAGATCCTGATCCGCGAGGGCGGCTTCCGCATCGCCTGGGTCGCGTGGCACGACCCCGCGAACGGCGAGCTGCGACCGCTCGCGGCGTCGGGCGACCACGACAACTACGTGAACCGGATCGGCGCCTCCGCGCAGCCCGACCATCCCGGCGGCCAGGGCCCCACCGCGCGCTGCTTCCGCGCCGGCGAGGTGTACGTGTGCAACGACTTTCAGGCGGACCCGGCAACGGTGCCGTGGCGCGAGCGCGCCCTGGCGGCCGGCCTGTACTCCAGCATCTCGCTGCCCATCCGGGTCGAGCAGACCGTCCGCGGCGTGCTCGTCGTCTACGCCGGCGAGGCCGGCTTCTTCGGCCCGGCCGAGCAGCAGGTCCTCGGCGAGACGGCGAGCGACCTTTCCTTCGCGCTCACCATGCTGGAGCGCGAGCAGCGCCGGCACCGCAGCGAGGTCATGCTGACCGGCGTGCTCGACGCGATCCCGCAGGCCGTCTTCTGGAAGGACCGGCAGAGCGTCTACCTCGGCTGCAACGCGGTGTTCGCCCGCGCGGCCGGTCTCGCCCGCCCCGACCAGATCGTGGGCAAGAGCGACTTCGACCTGCCGTGGCGGCGGTCCGAGACCGAGAAGTTCCGCGCCGACGACGCCGCGGTGATCGCCAGCGGCGAGACGAAGTTCCACCTCGTCGAGCAGATCCAGCTCGCCTCCGGCGAGGAGCGCTGGCTCAGCACGTCCAAGGTCCCCCTCCGCGATCCCGCCGGCCAGATCTACGGCCTCCTCGGCGTGTTCGACGACATCACAGAGCGCCTCCAGACCGAGAATGCGCTGCGCGACTCCCGGGCGCAGGCGATCGCGGTGATGAACAGCACCGGCGACCTGATCTGGTCGGTGGACCCGGAGAGGTTCGCGCTCGTGACCTACAACCAGGCCTTCGAGGACTACTACGCGAACGAGCGGGGCTTCCGGCCGCGCGCAGGCATGACGCCCGAGGACCTCGTGCCCCCGGAGTACGCGGCGCGCTGGCGCGAGTACTATGCCCGCACGCTCCGCGACGGGCGGTTCACAGCGGAGTACCACACCTTGACCGGCCAGCGGACGCTCTCGGTTTCGCTCAGCACCGTCCGGCGCGGCGCGGAGGTGACGGGCATCTCGGTCTTCGGGCGCGACATCACCCCGCTGGTCGCCGCGGAGGCCAAGATTCGCCTGAGCGAGCGCGAGCTCCGCGAGGCCCAGCGGGCCGCGCAGGCCGGGAGCTGGCAGCTCGAGGTCGCGACCGGCCGAATCACGTGGACCGAACGCCTCTACGAGGTCTTCGGCCTCGCGGCCGACAGCCCGCCGCCGGCGTTCGCGGAGCTCGAGCGGTACTGCACCAAGGACTCGTGGCAGATGCTGAACCAGAATCTTCAGCATCTCCTCGCGACCGGTGATGCCCGGGAGACGGAGCTGGAGATCGTCCGGGCCGACGGCACGCGGCGCTGGCTCCTCGTCCGCGGCGAGGCCGGCCACGACGCCGATCAGCGGATCGTGTCGGTGCACGGCATGGCCCAGGACATCACCACGCTCAAGGCCACCGCGGCGCGGCTGCGCCTCCAGAGCGCGGCCCTGGAGGCGACCGCCAACGCGGTCATCATCACCTCGACCGCAGGCGAGATCATCTGGGTCAACCCCGCGTTCACCCGGCTCACGGGCTACAGCGCCGACGAGGCCGTCGGCCGCAATCCGCGCTTCCTGAAGTCCGGCAGCCAGCCGGCCGGGTTCTACGCGGGGATGTGGCAGCGGATCACCGCGGGGCAGAGCTGGAGCGGCGAGCTGGTGAACCTGCGCAAGGACGGCCGGCGCGTCACGGTTGAGAGCACGATCACGCCCGTGCGCGGCGACTCCGGCGTGATCTCGCACTTTGTCGCGGTCCAGCAGGACATCACCGAGCGCAAGCTGCTCGAGAAGCAGGTCTACGAGACGCAGCGCCTCGAGAGCATCGGCCTGCTCGCCAGCGGCATCGCCCACGACCTCAACAACATCATCGCGCCCATCTCCCTCTCGATAGAACTCCTCCACGCGAAATACCCGAACGAGCAGCGCTCGCTGCAGATCGTAGAGCAGTGCGCGCGGCGCGGGGCGGACATCGTGCGGCAGGTGCTGGCGTTCTCGCGGGGCATGGACGGCACCCGCGTGCCGCTGCCGCTCAGCCGCCTCGTGAAGGAGATGATCCACCTGATGTCCGAGACGCTCCCGCGGAACATCGAGCTGATCTCCGACCTGGTGGCCACCGAGGAGCGGGTGCGCGTGGACCCGACGCAGATTCACCAGGTCCTCCTCAACCTCGCCGTCAACGCCCGCGACGCGATGCCGAACGGCGGCCGGCTCGGCTTCCGCCTCACGAGCGAGAACCTCGACGAGGCCGCCGCCCGTCTCATCGTCGGCGCCCAGCCCGGCCACTACGTGCGGCTCGAGGTGTCCGACACCGGGACTGGGATTCCGCCCGAGGTCCTACCCCGCATCTTTGAGCCGTTCTTCAGCACGAAGCCGCGCGGCCAGGGCACCGGCCTCGGCCTCTCCACGGTCCACGGCATCGTGCGCAGCCACGGCGGCTTCATCCAGGTCGAGAGCCACGTCGGCGTCGGCACGACCTTCCGGGTCTACCTGCCGGTGGACTCCCAGCCGGAGGCGGCGGCCCGCAGCTCGTCGAGCCACCCGTTCGTGGCTGGCCAGGGTCGCTACATCCTCGTGGCGGATGACGAGGAGACGATCCGGAACGTGACCCAGGAGGTGCTCGAGCGCCGGGGATTCGTCACCCTGCTCGCCGCGGATGGCCAGCAGGCCGTCGAACTGTTCCGGGCCAACCGCGGCCGGATCAAGGCAGCGCTGCTCGACCGGATGATGCCCGGCCTGAGCGGGGAAAATGTCGCCGGGATGATCCACCAGCTGGAGCCGTCGCTGCCGATCATCCTCTGCACCGGCCTCGTCGCCGAGGGGGATGTCACGGAACAGGAAACCAAGCTGAAACCGGTCGGGGTGGCCGCCCTGCTGGGCAAGCCGTTCACCGAGGACAAGCTGCTGCGCGTGCTCGGCAAGTTTCTCTAGGCCGGCCTTGTGTTCGGGTCCGGGTGAAATATCCCTGTGGGCCAATCCCCGCGGTTTCCCCCCGCCGCTTCCGTCCCCAGCCACCATGAAGCTCCCGTCCGCCTGCCTTGCCCTCCTCCTCGCCTGCGCCCCCCTGGCCGGTCGCGCCGCCACGCCGACCTTCGACCAGTGGGCCGACGACTATGCCGCCCAGTGGGTGCGGCTGAACCCGCAGTTCGCCACCCGCACCCAGTACTTCAAGGGCGCCGAGCAGGACGAGCTCGACCGCCAGCTCGGGCCCAGCGGCGCCTTCGGCCAGCTGTTCGGCACGAAGCTCTACGCCCGCTACGCCGCGCTGGCCCGCCAGGGCCTCACCGACCTGCAGCGGTATCCCGACGCCAGCCTCACGCCCACGCAGCGCACCTCCGCCGCCATCATCCGCTGGACGCTTGAGAACACCGTGCGGAACGAGCCGTTCGCGCAGCACCGCTTCGTGTTCGAGCAGTTCGGCGGCCTCCATCTCGGGCTGGTCAATTTCCTCACGTCCACCCACCCGATCCGGAACCCGCGCGATGTGGAGAACTACCTTGCGCGCCTCGCGCAGGTCGCGCCGCGGCTCGACGAGGGCATCGCCGAC
>DAOQKI010000034.1:0-32953 GCA_035334485.1 Opitutaceae bacterium | reverse complement strand
CTCCGCCCGCCCGGGCGCCGGCGTGAACGTGGCGCTTGCCGCCCGCCGGTGGGCCCGGGTCCCGGGTGCGCCCGCGGAGGGCGCGTGGATCTGGCTGCGGATCACCGAGGCCGGCACCGGCGAGGTGATCGCCAATGAGCCGGCGTTCCTCTTCGCCGCCGTCCGCCTGCTGGCGAACGGCCTCAGCGACGTGACCCGCGCGAAGCTCGATCGCGGCGTGCTGCTCAAGGGCGCGTTCAGCTGGCACCGCCCGCACTGGGACAGTTGCTACACGCAGTACTGGCGCACCGCCCGGAAGTTCGACCCCGAGCAGTATGTCGCGACGCTCGCCGAGAGCGGCTTCACCCACATCGAGGTGAACGGGCTGTCCGAGCACATGCCGTACGAGGACAGCGTCCCGTCCGAGTACTACTCGCAGTTCTACACCTACTGCCCGGGCTTCAACCATTTCATCGACACGCCGCTCACACAGGGCCTGTGGCCGACGCACTACCTCGAGGCCAACCGCACCCACCTCGGCCAGCTGGCCAACCTCGGCCGCCGCTACGGCCTGCGCCCGGGCGTGTGCATGTTCGAGCCCCGCACGCTGCCGGAGCGCTTCTTCCAGCGCTACCCGACGCTCCGCGGCGCGCGCGTCGACCATCCGTTCCGCTCGCGTCTCCCGCGCTACACGCTCGCGCAGGACCACCCGGTCACCAAGCAGCACTACCGCGCGGCGATCCAGGCGCTGATGAAGGAGGTGCCGGACCTGAGCTACATGTCGGTCTGGACGAACGACAGCGGCGCCGGCTTCGAGCACACCGGCTCCCTCTACGTCGGCCGCAACGGCGGCCCGTACATGATCCGCGAGTGGCGCAGCCACGAGAACATCGCGAAGGCCGCCGGCGAGAGCATCGGCCGCTACCTCCGCAACCTCCAGACCGCGGCCGCCGAGATCAACCCCGACTTCGACGTCATCCTCCGCATCGAGCCGTTCAAGCTCGAGCAGGACCACATCAAGGCCGCGATGGGCGACCACGTCACGTGGGAGGCCCCGACCCTCCTCGTCCGCGGGTACGCACTCCCGTACAAGCATTTTCGCTACGACGACATGGGCCATGTGGCCGGCAGCGCGCAGCAGCCGGACATCGACGCGAGCGAGCGCGCCGTGCTGCGCGAGTCGCGCGCCCACGGCATGGACCCGGTCCTCCAGTACTCGGCCGGCCCGGTGATGAACCACGAGCCGCTGCTCGGCATCCCCTACGCGCGCCTGCTGCACCGCAAGCTCACCGCCATGCGGAAGCTCGGCCTGAACCGCATCAGCGCGCTCGGCGGCCTGGCCAACACCGCCGTCACGCCCTATTGGCCGAACCCCGCCGTGCTGCGCGCCGCGCAGTTCACGCCGCAGCGTTCGATCGACTCCGTGCTGCACGACACGGCGCAGCGCTTCGTCGGCGACGCCCACGCCGCGGCGCTGGTCGACGCGTGGGACCGGTTCGAGGAGGCGCTCAGCTGGCAGCCGCCCGTGCCGCTGTTCACCGGCTTCGGCTTCTGCTGGCAGCGCACCTTCGACCGCCCGTACGTGCCCGACATCGAGGCCATCCCGGAGGCGGAGCGCGCGTACTACGAGCGCCTCGGCTGCTTCCAGCACAATAATCCCGGCATCAATGACCTCGGCAAGGACGTGCTCTTCGACCTCGTGCCGCAGGCCTACGGCGCGCTCGCGACGCAGCGCTTCGACCGCAACGTCTTCCCGCGCCTCGCCCGGCTGCTCCGCGACCTCGCGAAGCTCCAGGCGAAGACCGCCGGCACGCCCGCGGTGCAGGCTGTGTTCACCGACCTGCTCGACCGCGCCCGCGCCTACCGCGCGTGGTGCGGCTCGCTCCGCACCGTGTGCGCCTGGTGCGCCCACGTCCACGGCTACCTGAACAGCACCACGGCCGCGGCCCGCCGCCGGCACGAGCGGCAGCTGCAGGACGCGATCGACTTCGAGCTGGCCAACACCGCGGACCTCATCGCGCTGCTCGAGGGCGCCTCGACCGAGGTCATGGCGCTCTCCGCCACCGCCAACAACACGTTCTTCTACGGCGAGAACCTGCCCGCGCTCCTGCGCGAGAAGATCCGCCTCATGAAGAAATACCGCCACCACCGGCCGCGCGTCGACCGCGACATCCTGTGGCGCCCGATCCCGGGCTCGCAGTGGCCGAAGTTCGACTGACGCAGCGTCAGGCGAACTTCGGGAGCGAGGCTCCGGGAGTTGGTAGATAGAAGATGGGAGATGGAATGCCGGTGTCGCTGCACCCGGTATTCGATCTCCCATCTCACAGCTCCCATCTCCCGACAGCGTCCGCCGTCACCCGCCCCGGACTTTCCGGCGGAACTCCGAGGGCGTCGCGCCGGTGATCTGCTTGAAGACCTTCGAGAAGTGGAACACGTCGCAGAACTGGAGCTCCTCCGCGAGCTGCTTGAGCGTGTGGTCGCCGTGGTAGATCGCCGACTGCGCGCGCTCGATCCGCTTCCGCTTCTGGAACTGGCCCGGTGACACGCCCGTGCGCGCCGTGAACTGCTTCCGGAAATTCTCGTAGCTGAGGCCGACCATCCGCGCGACCTGCTGCGGCGTCACCCAGCCCTTCGCATCCATGCCCGCCAGCAGGCGCTGGCTGTCCTCCAGCCACAGCCGGTCCGCCGGGTCGCGGCTGTCCGTGTCCCGCAGCGCCAGCAGCGCGCCGAGCGTGCCGAGGAACCGGCCGAGCGTGCGCAGCGCCGCGGCGCGGCCGTGACCCTTCTCCGGCCGGACCGTCTCCTCGAGTTGCCGCGCCCAGAAGTCGACCGGCTCCGCCCGCCACACCGGCCGCGCCGGGTCGAGGAGGCCGGCCTTGCGCCACAGGTCGAACTGCGGGCCGGAGAAAACGAAGTAGAGGTGCTTCCAGGAGGTCCCGGGATTCGGCCCGTAGGCGTGGCCCAGCTCGGGGAAGATCAGCGCGATGTCGCCCGTCACCAGATCCCGCCGGACCCCGCGCACGTCGGCGTAGTATCCCTGCGCCGCGACCATGTACACGAGGGCGTAGCTTCCCAAAATACGCATGGCTCCGGGATCGATTCCCGGATTATCCTGCAACGCACCCGCCAGCTGCACGCCGCCAGCCTGTGTCAGAAGTGGGCTTTCCAGCCACGGTTGCGCACGGAACGTCTCGAGATAGGCCATACGCGTCCCATAAATTACATGCCTTTTCCCACTTCAACTATTTTGTGCATGCCGACCCCCGTGTATGTTCGACGGGTGAGCACCGCCACCCTGCCCCAGATCCATTCCTATGGCCATGCGCTCGACATGAGCGAGGATAAGTTTGGCCTCCTGCGTGACTCGTCCGACGCCGCGACGGATTTCGTCGAGCTCCGCCGCCGGTTCGCGACCGACGGCTATCTCTACATGAAGGGCTACCTCGACCGCGGTCAGGTGCTGGAGGCGCGCGCGAGCCTGACCGAGCGGCTGGCGGCGGCCGGCGCGCTGGACCCGGCGTATCCGCACATCGAGGGGATCGCGCGCCAGGATTCCGGCTATCTCTTCAAACCCGACCTCACGACCGGCAACGAGAAGGTGCAGCGCCTGCTGTATTCCGGCCGGCTCACGGAGTTTTACCGGCAGTTCTACGGCGAGGACATCCGCCACTACGACTTCACCTGGCTCCGCGCGATCGGGCCCGGCAAGGGCACGAACCCGCACTGCGATTTGCCGTACATGGGTCGCGGCACTCACCAGCACATGACCTGCTGGCTGCCGTACGGCGACGTCTCGTACGAACTCGGCGGCCTGATGATCCTCGAGGGATCGTTCAAGCGCATGGATCTTCTGCAGAACTACGTGTACCGCGACGTCGACGCGTACTGCGAGAACAAGCCCGCCGACGTGACGAAGGTGAAGGACGGCAAGTGGACCTTCACCGGCACGCTCTCGCACAACCCGCCCGCGGTCCGCAACAAGTTCGGCGGCCGCTGGCTGACCACCGAGTACGAGGCCGGCGACTTCCTGACCTTCGGCATGTTCCTCGTGCACGCGTCACTCGACAACCGCACCGAGAACCGCCTCCGCATCTCGAGCGACACGCGCTACCAGCGCGCGTCCGAGCCGATCGACGAGCGCTGGATCGGCGCAAACCCGCCGGCGCACGGCCCGAACGGCAAGCGCAACCTGATCTGCTGATCCCGCCCCGCCCTCCACCCCGATGTCCACGCCTCCCGCCTCCGCCCGCCCCGCGCCGGCCGCCGCCGGCCGCATGGCCGCCGTCAACGAGATGACGCGCCTCCTGCGCCTGCTCTTCGAGGTCGAGCGCGACTTCGTGCGCACCGCCTCGACGCTCGTCTACCGCGTCGGCGAGCCCGAGCTGAAGTACCTCGTCTGCCAGCACGTCTGGGAGTCGGCCGGCCACGCGCGCTTCCTGCGCGAACGGGGCCGCGAGCTCACGTCGTTCGGCACGAGCGAGGCGGTGCGCGACCCGATCCGCCGGATCTTCTCGGAGGCCGTCGGCAGCAACGGCGCCGACCCGCTGGTGATCGTCGCCGGCTTCTACGAGGTCCTGAAGCCCGCGCTGCTCGCCGCCTACCGCCACTATCTCAAGGTCACCGATCCCCTCGCCGACTGGCCGTCGAAGAAGCTGGTCGAGGAGTTCATCGCCGACGAGGAGCGCCACCAGCGCGAGGTCGCGCCGTACCTCCAGGGCGTTGACGCCCGCGAGTGGAAGCTCCACCTGCTCCAGGCTCTCGACGATCTGGGCGGCTGGCTCGGGCAGGACACCCGCCTGCCGCTCGCCGCCGGCTACGTTTGGCAGCACGAGCAGACGCCGTACACGCACCCCGCCACCTGCAACCGCGGCCCGTACCCGGTGTGCTCGAGCGTGTTCGGCTTCGACCCGCAGGAGGACCCGATCGTCCGCCCGTGGCTGGTCGACCCGCAGACCGACGCGCGCGTCATCCGCCTGATGGTGTACGTCTGGCTGATGATGGAGATGGATGCGATCGATTACCTCGCGACCGTGCTCCTCGACACGCCGAACGCGCCGTTCGACCTGCACTACGACCTCGCCCGCCACCTGTGGGACGAGTCGCGCCACAGCCAGTTCGGCTTCCGCCAGCTGCCCAAGCTCGGCGTCGACCTCCGGACGGTCGAGCACTCGCTGGACCTCTACAACATCCTCGTGCAGATGCCGCCGCATGAGCGGTATGCGATGATGACGATGGAATTCGAGGCGAACAGCTTCCCGACGAAGGCGACGGTGATGGACCGCGTGCGCGAGCTGAACGACTTCGAGGCTGACACGCTCCTGGCGTTCGACCGCAACGACGAGCAGAACCACGTCCGCTACGGCCACCGCTGGCTGCCGGAGATGATGGCGATGTTCGGCGAGACACGGCCGACCGAGGAGTTCGTGAACGCGACGCGCGAGAAGTTCACCCGGCTCGCCGGCCTGTACGGCGGGCGGACCCCGCACTCGCTCCCGCGCGAGCAGCGCCTGACGGGCGACAAGATCCGCCGCCTCGCCGGCGTGGCCTGAGGGCCCTCGCGGCCCCGCTGAACGTTCGCGGCGGCCTGAATGATCGGAGGCTCACCGCTTGAAACGCGGGGGGGCCTGCCCTTTCCTGCCGTTGGATGCCAGCCCTACTCCCGCGCGGGCTGCTCCTGGCCTGCCTCCTGGCCGTCACCGCCCGCGCCTCCAGCCTCGTCTCGGTCACGACCACCCCGCTGTCGGCGGCGGACGTCGCCGCGCTTGGCCCGGGGACGACCGCCGCCTACGACTGCCAGGGCACGCCGGTGATCCCGGGTGGAAATCTGGACGGCGCGCATCTTCCAGGGCTGGATCCGTCCCTGCGTCTGGCCACCGCGGCGGTGCAGGACGGAGCACTTTACGTCTGGGCCACGGACACCGCGGGGCACCCATCGTGGTGGCGCCACACCGCCCACGACGGCTGGGCGCGTCGCGCCGCGCCGACGGCCACGGTGCTGCCGGCCGCCCGGGCCGTGGGCGCATCGCATGTGCTGTTCCTCGCGCCCGCGCCTGATGGCCGGCACGGCCAGCTCGTTGCCTACCACACCATCACGGACACGTGGGCCGACTTCGGCAGTTGGGAAACAACGGATCCGGTCGTCGAGGCCCGGCCGGCCGGCTCCGGCTTTGTCGTCCTCACCCGCGACGCCGCCGGCCGCCCGCAGGCCAGCCGCATCGAACTTGTCTCGACGCAGCGCGGACTGAAGCCCGTCGACTACGCGGTGATCGCGGTCTACTTCGTGGTCGTCGCGGGCATCGGGCTCTACTTCTACCTCACGAGCCAGAAGGACACGACGAACTTCTTCGTCGCCGGGCGCCGCGTGCCGTGGTGGGCGGCCGGCCTCTCGCTCTACGCCACCGGCACGAGCGCGATCAGCTACCTCGCCATCCCGGCCAAGTCGTACGCGACCAACTGGCTCTACCTCGCCCAGAACGTGATCACGTTCATCGGCTCGGTCTACGTGGCCTTCGTCGTCATTCCGCTCGTGCGCCGGCTGAACCTGATGTCGGTCTACCACTACCTCGAGCTGCGCTTCCATCCGGTGGTCCGGGTGATGGCCTCCTTCATCTGCATCGTGCAGCATCTCGCCGGCCGGATGGCCGTGGTGCTGCTCCTGCCGGCCCTGGCGCTGTCCGCGGTGACCGGCGTGACCGTGACGGCGAGCATCCTCGTGATGGGGGCGATCACGACCCTCTACACCTTCCTAGGCGGGATGAAGGCGGTGATCTGGACGGATGTCCTCCAGGTGTTCGTGATGGTGGGCGGGGCCCTGTTCGCGATCACCTGGATGGTGGTCGGCACCGGGGGTCTGGGCGCGGTGGCGCGGATCGCCGCCGCCGACCACAAGACCCACCTGTTCGACTGGAGCCTGGACGTGTCGGTGCCGAACGTCTGGACGTTCCTGCTGCTCCTGGTGGTGACGACGCTGACGTGGCCGCAGGACCAGGTGATGACGCAGCGCGTGCTCTCGACGAAGGACGACCGGGCAGCGCGCGACTCGGTGCTCATGCTCACGGCGATCGCGCTGCCGGGCAGCGTGATGTTCTTCAGCATCGGGACCCTGCTCTACACGTACTACAAGACCCATCCCGCGCTGCTGAATCCCCTGCTGGCGACGGACCAGATTTTCCCGCAGTTCATCGTGAGCGACCTGCCGCCGGGCGTGACCGGGTTGATCATCGCCGGAATCTTCGCGGCGTCGATGGCCACGCTGAGCTCGAACATCAACTCGATCGCCACGCTCATCTCGGTGGATTTTTACGAGCGGTACGCCCGGTCGCCCTCGCCCAAGGTCAGCGTGCGCCTGGCAGAGGCCGTGACCCTGCTGGCGGGCGTGGCCGGCACCGGACTGGCCCTCTATCTCTCGCGGCTTCAGGTGCAGTCGCTGTGGGACAAGTTCATCGAGCTGATGGCGCTGCTCGGGGGCGGCTTCGCGGGCATCTACGCGCTCGGGATGTTCACGCGCCGCGCCAACTGGCAGGGATGCGCGATCGGGATCGTGGCCAGCATCGTGGCGACCGCCCTGGTGAGTGCCTACACGCCGGTGCACGTGATCGCCTATGCGGCGGTCTCGGTCGGCACCTGCATCGGGTGCGGCTACCTCGGCAGCCTGCCGTTCCCGCGGCCCGCCCACTCCCTGGTCGGGCTGACCATCTATACGCCCCGGCCGGCCGACTCCGTCTGACGATTTTTCTCCTGTTCCTGGTTCAATCTCCCTTTCCTCACCACCCCCCATGAAAACGTATCGCGCAGTCATCGTCGGCACCGGCGGCATCAGCGAGGCGCACGTCCGCGCCGTCGAAGCCACAGAGGGCCGGGTCACGCTGGTCGCGGCCTGCGACATCGACGCGGGCCGGGCCCGCGCCTTCTGCGACCGGTTCAAGATCCCGACGGCGCACACCGACTACGCGGGCATGCTCCGGGCCGAGCGGCCCGACCTCGTCCTGATCGCCGCGCCGCCGGGGCTGCACGCCGACATGAGCATCGCCGCCATGGAGACGGGCGCGTGGGTGCTCTGCGAGAAGCCGCTGTGCGCCTCGCTGGCCGAGTTCGACCGGATCGCCGCCGCCGAGCAGCGCACCGGCCGCCGCACCGCCTGCGTGTTCCAGATGCGGTTCGCCTCGTCGAACCAGCATGTCCGTTCGCTGCTTGCCTCCGGGAAGCTCGGCCGCCCGCTCGTCGCGGTCTGCCACACGCTCTGGTACCGCGACGCCGCCTACTACGCCGTGCCGTGGCGCGGCAAGTGGTCCACCGAGCTCGGCGGGCCGACGATGAGCCAGGGCATCCATGCCATGGACCACATGCTCAACCTCCTGGGCGACTGGACCGAGATCCGGGCGGTGGCGGACACGCTCTACCACAAGATCGAGGTCGAGGACGTCTCGATGGCGCTCGTCACGTTCGCCAGCGGCGCCCGCGCGTCGTTCGTCAACAGCGTGCTGTCGCCGCGGCAGGAGACCTACCTCCGGCTGGACTGCGAGCATGCGACCGTGGAACTCACGCACCTCTACGCCTACAAAGGGGAGAATTGGAAGCTCACCCCCGCCAACCCCGACACCGCCGCCGGCCTGCAGGCCGCGTGGAACGCCTTCCCGCCCGACGTGGGCTCGACCCACGGCGCGCAGTTGGTGGAGCTCGTCCGGAACATGGACACCAACACGGTGCCGCTCACCAGCGGGCCGGAGGCGCGCCGCACCCTCGAGTTCCTCACCGCGATCTACAAGTCCGCGTACACCGGCGCCGCCGTCACCCGGGGCACGATCCAGCCCGGCGACCCCTTCTACACCCAGATCAACGGCGGCCTGGCCCCCAAGCGCCAGAAGGGCTGAGGTTTCGGCCGGCTCCCGGGGCCGTTTCCCGGGGCGCGTCAAGCGGGATATGACCAAGATGCCGCACCTCTTGGCTTTTCTCCGCGGCTGATCATCCTACAACTCCCGCCGACGCCTCCCCGGCCCCGTCCATGTCCCAAGCCTCCCCCAATCCGCTCGAAGCGCGCAACCTCGCCGCCTACGTCTGGGCCGCGCGCGGCCGGTTCAAGGGCGGCGTGACGCTCGCGATGCTGCGCAGCCTGGCGGCGGCGCCGTGCACGCTGCTGATCCAGTGGATCGTGGACAAGCCGCTCAAGAACGGCGACGTGAGCGGCGTCATCAAGTACAGCCTGTGGTTCGTGCTGTGCCTGGCGCTGCACTACGGGTTCTCGGTCTGGGGCGCGAATTCGATCGCGAAGACCATGGCCGAGCTCCTGGTGGAGATGCGCAGCCGCATCTTCTTCCGCCTGCAGTTCCTCAGCTTCAGCTATCTCGACGGCCAGAAGACGGGCCGGCTGCTGTCGAAGTACGCGTTCGACACGCAGAAGATCGAGGGCCTGCTCACCGCCGTCCTGAACCAGCTGCTGCCCAACCTGCTCATGGGCGTCTGCATCCTGTGCATTCTCGCCTGGATGAACTGGGTGCTGTTGCTGGTGCTGCTCGTGGCCATCCCGATCTACGCCACGGCAAAGTATTTTTTCTTCAGCCACATCCAGCGCGCGAACAATGAGAACCGGCTCGCGCAGGAGAAGCTGACCGGCGCGGCCTCCGAGTACATCTCCGCCCTCCGCCTCGTCCGCAGCTTCGGCGAGGAGGCGCAGGTCGAGCGCGAACTCGACCGCAGCAGCGAGACGTTCGCCCGCAGCCGCGTCGCCCAGTCGTACATCAACGCCCTCTTCGGCACCTATGTGTACGTGGGCATGCAGCTGCTCTCGCTCATCGTCATCGCTGGCGGCTCGATCCTCGCCATCAAGGGCAGCATCTCCATCGGCACGCTCTTCGCGTTCATGGCCGGCTTCGGCTACATCCTCTCCCCGGTGCACATGTTCATCGGCCTCAGCGAGCCCTACTTCAACGCGCAGGAGGGCTACGCGAGCATCAAGGAGCTGATCGACTCCCGCTACGTCGAGGCCTGGCAAGGCAAGCGCCGCGAGGAGCGCATCCGCGGCGACCTCTCCTACGAGAACGTCTCCTACTTCTACCCGTCCGCCCCGGACAAGATGGTCATCCGGAACCTCAACCTGTCGATCCGCCCCGGTGAGCACGTGGCGTTCGTCGGCCCCTCCGGCTCGGGCAAGAGCACCCTGGCCAACCTCCTCCTCGGCCTCTACGCGCCCTCGTCCGGCCGGATCCTCATCGACGGCGTGCCGCAGTCGGAGTGGGACATGCGCTGGATCCGCCGCCAGCTCGCGGTCGTGATGCAGGACTCCATCCTCCTCTCCGGGACCGTCGGCGACAACATCCGCTTCGCCAAGCCCGACGCCACCGACGCCCAGGTCCGGGAGGCCGCCCGCCTCGCCAATGCCGAGGAGTTCATCAGCCGCATGCCCGAGGGCTACAAGACGGCCGTCGGCGAGCGCGGCGTCGCCCTGTCCGGCGGCCAGCGCCAGCGCATCGCCATCGCCCGCGCCATCCTCCGCAACCCGCCCGTCCTCATTCTCGACGAGGCCACCTCGGCCCTCGACTACGAGAGCGAGCGGCTCATCCAGGAGGCCCTCGACCGCCTCTCCCAGGGCCGCACCGTCATCACCATCGCCCACCGCCTCAGCACCATCCGCAACGCCGACCGCATCGTCGTCCTCCGCGAGGGCGTCATCGTCGAGCAGGGCAGCTACCGCGACCTGGTCCAGCTGGGCGGCGTGTTCGCCGAGCTCATCGCCGCCCAGGCCGGCGACGCCGAGTTCCTCGAGGCCTGATTTTTGCGGCACCCGCGCCGCCGCCGCTTGTCCCAGCGACCCATTCCCCCAGACTTTTCCCCATGAAGAAGCTCATCCCCTGCCTCCTCCTGTTCGCCGCCGCCGTCGTCGCCCAGACCCCGCCGCCGGAAACCTTTCCCGGGATCAAGGCCGTGATGACGCCGGAGGATTTCGCGCGTTCCGGCCTGTCCTCGCTGACCCCCGACCAGCTCGGGATCATCGACGCCGCCATCATCCGCCACTACACCCGCACGGTGAAGACGGCCGCCACCCAGCAGGCCACCCAGATCGTCCAGCAGACCCAAGCCGCCGAGGCCGAGCGCAAGCAGTCCTTCCTCTCGAAGTTCGGCATCCCGGACCTCGGCGATGACTGGCAGGACCGCCCCGCGCTCAAGGCCAAGTGCACCGGCTGGGTCAGCGGCAACGCCTTCAAGCTCGACAACGGCCAGGTCTGGGAGGGCTTCGAACCCATCACGGTCGACGTCGAGGGCAAGGACATCGAGATCCAGGCCCGCCCGAACGGCCAGTTCTGCCTCTACGTCGACGGCGAGAACACCACGCTGCGCGTCCACCGAATCAAGTAAGGCAGATTCCGGATTTCGGATTCCGGAATCCGGATTCTGATTTGCCGGCGGTCGGACAGAGCGCGGCCGGCCCATCCTGCGTGCCTCCCGACGTCCCACGCCAAGCTAGATCCCACGCCACAACGCGCCAGCCTCCGGAATCCGGAATTCGGAATCCGGAATCAAAGAAATGCTCCAGCTCTCCAACTCCTCCCTGCAGGTCGACCTGCTTGATCCCGCCGACGTCACCGACCGCGCGCGGCAGGGCACGCGCTACTGCTGGGGCGGCTATGTCTGGCAGGTCACCGACCCGGCCGTCGGGCCCCTGCTCGCCGGCCCGGAGTGGCCGGAGCCGCGCCCCCTGCCGTTCAATGGCCAGGGCCTGCCCGAGTCTTTTCGCCACGCCGAGTTCGGCACCGGGCGGCCGCTTATCCTCGAGGATCGCCGCGGGTTCATCATTGGCGTGGGCGACGTGGCGCCGGACGACGGCGGCGAGCTGGCCGTCACCCGGCCCTGCGACTGGACCGTCACGCGCAGCATCGACGCCCTGGAGTTCTGCACGAGCCAGGCCGGCCTGGGCTATGCCTGCCAGCTGACCCGCCGGATCTCACTGTCCGGCCGCACGCTCTCCTCCGCCACCGCCCTCGCGAACACCGGCAGCCGGCCGCTGCCGCTGCATTGGTTCGCCCACCCGTTCTTCGCGCTCACCGACCGCCGCCTGACCTGCACGCTCCCCGCGAGCTGGGGCATGGCCGTGAATGTCGGCTTCGCGCTCGAGTCGGGCAACACGATCACGTTCCGGCGGCAGTTCCAGCACAAGGACGACGGCCATTTCGAGCAGCTCCTGGTCGGCCCGCACACGCCGCTCCGTGCCACGGTCTCGCACCCGCGCCTCGCCGGGTTGACGTTTTCGTCCGACTTCACGCCCGACCACTGCCCGATCTGGGGCAACAGCAACACGTGGTCGATCGAGCCCTACCTCACCACCGAACTGGCTCCCGGCACGCGGCGGGAGTTCACCCTGCGCTACGACTTCGGCGCCGCCCGGTCCGGCTAGGCCGGGTGCACCAGCGCGGTCAGCTCGGGCGCCTCGCCCTCGGGCAGCGGATGGTGCTCGCCGTTGCGGTAATAGAAGGCCGGGCCCACCTCGATCGTCACGCGCCCGCGGTGCAGCCGGGCCACCGCGCCGTTGCCGATGCCGATGACCGTCTCGGCGGGATTGAGCCGCGTGTAGATCTGGATCTTGTTCACCCGCCCGCTGAACTCGGCGTCGGTCGCGGCCGGATGGTGCGGGTTCACGACCGCCGGGAAGATCCCGAACGACGTGCGCGTCGGCACGTCCACCACGGGAAAGTCGTTCGTGGTCCCGATCACCGGCCCCGCCACGTTGGAGCCGGCGCTCGATCCATTGTACGGTACTCCGGCTAGGACCCGCTCACGGATCAGCTCGAGCTGCCCCGTCTCAATCAGCGTGCGCAGCAGCAGGAAGGTCTCCCCGCCCCCGACGAAGAACGCCTCGGCGGTCCGGATTTTCTCCATCGCCTCGTCTCCCTGCCAGTGGTGCAGCGACTCGACCTCGAAGTTGTCGTCCGCAAAGAGCATCCGGAGCTTCCGCTCGTCGAGGTCTCGCTTCTCCGGCTCGCTCGCGTGCAGCACCAGCAGGATCTTCTTCCGGTCGCCGTAGTGGAGCTTGTGCGCGGCACGGACGCCGTCGGTGAACTTCCCGTTCTTCGTGATCGTCCCGCCGCTGATCATCACCGAGGCCGCCGGGCTGGTGTGAAAGTTGGGCGCCGCCGGGAACTTGCCGTCCGCCGGGACAAACCCGTGGTGCAGGCACCCGGGCAGGGTGGCGGCCGCCCCGGCGAGGGCGGCGGTCTTGAGGAATTCGCGGCGGGAAAGGTGCATCGGGACGGCGGAAAAGGGGACGGACGGGCAGAGGAGGCGATCAGGGTTGCGGGCGGTCGCGAGGCGCGGGGTTACGTAGTGACGTCAGGGGCGCCGGCGAAGGTTACGCGGGATTCCGGGTTTGTCACGGGGCCTTGGCCGCCGCCGGCTTCGGCGGGGCCGCCGGGGGCGGTTCCGCGAACGGCCACAGGCCGACGCCCTTCATGCGGTTCTCGAGCGCGAACTTCCGGAACAGCGCCTCGGTGTCGGCCGCGGACACCCGCGTCGTCGTGAGCCCGGGCTCGTTCGCCAGGCGGTAGACGAGCGCGGCCACCGCCGCGGTCGCCTCGGGAATCAGCTTCGGGTCGAGCTTGTCGAACGTGTCCGCGAAATCGTGGTAGTACCTCACGGATTCCGGCGGGATCAGCCCGCCGAACGTGATACCGCGGATGCCCTCGAGCTGGAACGGTGTGTGGTCGCTCCCGAACCAGTTGATGTTCCCGACGCCCTGCTTCAGCTTGTGCTCGCCGAGTGAGGCGTTGTAGCGCTCGAGCAGCGGGACGAGGTCGTCGTAGCCGAGCGAGTTCACCGACAGCGGGAATCCGACCATGTCGAGGTTGATCATCGCCGCCACCGGCTGGTCACGCAGCGTCGGGGCGTGGATCCGGGAGCCCCACAGGCCCTGCTCCTCGCCGTTGAACCACACCAGCTGGATGGTCCGCAGGTTCCGCGGCGCGTGCGCCTGCAGCACCTTCGCGATCGCGAACAGCTCGCCCGTGCCCGTGCCGTTGTCCATCGCCCCTTGGCCCAGGTCCCACGAATCGAAGTGCGCGCCCACCACTACGAGGTCGGGCGTGCGGCCCGGGAAGGTGGCCACCACGTTGGCCGTCTCGATTGTCTCGCAGTGCGAGCGCGTCTCGAGGCTCACGCGCACCGGCACACCGCGCCCGAGCAGGCGCAGCATCCAGTTCCCCTCCTCCTGCGTGATGCTGTACACGGGAATCCGGAGCGGCTCGCCGGTGAACGACCCGGTCCGGGCCAGCAGTTGGCCGCCGTTGACCCGGTCGATGAACAGGATGCCGCGCATGCCGTGCTTCACTGCGGCGGCCTCGTACTGGCCGCGCGGCACGGTAGTGTTGGGGGCCAGCAGGCCGACCTTGCCCTTGGCGTCGAGCGGCGCAATGTCCTCCTCCCGGCCGTCGCCGATGTTCACGACCTCGGCCTCGAACCGCGGATGAGGCTGCGTGTAGCTCAGTGAGGCGGCGCGCAACGTCCGGTGCACCGGCGCCAGCATCTCCACCTCGTCGCGGCCGCGTACCCATCCCGGCATGCGGAACGGCTCGAGCTTCGCGTCGACGCCCAGCGCCTTCAGCCGCTCCACCGTCCGCTCCAACGCCGCGCGGTTGTTCGGCGAGCCGGTCAGCCGACCGCCAAAGTCGTCGCACAGGTCCCGCAGGAACTCGTGTCCCGCCGGGTCGGCCTTCGCCTCCGCGTAGATCGCATCCTGCACCGCCTGGTCCGGCTGGGCCGGCAGGCGCGCCGGCGCCAGCAGGGTCACCGCGATCAGGCTGCCGAGGAGTCCGGGACGGAGTTTGAGGCGGTAAAGTGAGGTCATGATTCGTTGATCCAGACGCGCATCTCGCCCTCGCCGCGGTTCGCCCACAGCGCATAGGGAATCGCCCGCAGCGCCTGCGGGACTGTGGCGGGTGTGCTGGCCTGGTAAAGCTGTGCGCTGCGCTGCGTCCGCTGGCCCTGCCCCTCGATCACCACGCAGCCTCCCAGCAGTCCGGGATCCGTCCGCGCCGTGAGCGCCGCGTCCCGCGGGAGGGCCACCGCCGCCAGATTGTCCCCGTGGTCCGGCTCCTCGAGGCAATAGACCACCGGCCCGCGCTGCAGCGCAACCCGGCCGGCGACCGGCGCCACGCGCGGGTCCGCGTACACGCGCTCGATCGGCATCGGAAAGGTGAGTTCGACCTTGTCGCCGGCCGTCCAGGTCCGCCGCAACGCCACATATCCGTCCTGGACCGCGAGCGAGGTCCGCTGGCCGTTGACGGCCACGGTCGCCCCGCGGCACCAACCCGGGATGCGCAGGCGCAGCGTGAATTCGGCGGGCTGCGCCGGGCGGACTTCGATCGCCACCGTTTCGGTCCACGGATAATCGGTGCGCACCGCCAGCCGGACGTCCCGGCCCGCGGCGGTGAAGCGCAGCTCGCCCTCGGCGTAGAGGTGCAGCGCGAGCCCGTCGGGCTGCTGCGAGGCGAGGTACTCGCCGAGCGAGGCGAACAGGCGCGCGAGGTTCGGCGGGCAGCACGCGCAGCCAAACCAGCCCACGCGCTGCGTCTTGACGAGGTGACACTCGTAGCGGCGCTTGGCGACGGAGGGAATGAGCTCGAGCGGGTTGACGTAGAAGAACTTCGTCCCGTCGAGCGACATGCCGCTGAGCACGTTGTTGTAGAGCGCGCGCTCCATCACGTCGGCGTACTCGCCGCGCAGGCCCAGCTCCAGCATGCGGCGCGCGAAGAAGATCACGCCGATCGCGGCGCAGGTCTCCGCGTAGGCGCGGTCCGGCGGCAGATCGAACGGGTCGGTGAATTTCTCGCCGTAGGGCTCGGAGCCCACGCCGCCCGTCAGGTACAAGTGACGCTGCACGATGCTCGCCCAGAGCGTGTCGCACGAGCGCCGTAACGAATCGTCGCCGAGGTCCCGCGCCAGGTCCGCCATCGCCGCCAGCAGGTACATTTGCCGGACCGCGTGGCCCACGGGCTCGGTCAGTTCGCGCACCGGCCGCGCCGCCTGCAGCGTCGCCAGGCCGTCAAAGTACATGTGCCACGGCAGCTTCTCTTCGCCGCGCCGCCGCGTCTCCTCCATCAGGTAGTTCGGCTCCCGACCGCGCTGGTCGATGAAGTAGGCGGCGAGCCGGGCGTAGCGCGCCTCGCCCGTCGCGCGGGCGAGCTTCACCAACGCGAGCTCGATCTCCTCATGGCCGCAGTAACCGGGGATCTGGCCGGGCCCGAGCCCGAAGGTCCGCTCGATCAGGTCCGCCAGCCGGCTCACGACGGTCAGCAGCGTGCGCTTGCCGGTCGCGCGGAAATGCGCGACACCCGCCTCGATCATGTGGCCCGCCACGTAGAGCTCGTGACAGTCGCGGAGGTTGGCCCAGCGGTTCTGCGGCTCGACGAGCTGGAAGTAGGTGTTGAGGTAGCCGTCGGCGCCCTGCGCCTTCGCCAGCGTGGCGATCAGTCGGTCGAGCTCCGCCTCCAGCGCAGCGTCCGGATGGGTCGCCAGCCGGTACGAGGCGGCCTCGATCCACTTCGCGAGGTCCGAGTCCTGCCAGAACAGGCCGTAGAACTTTCCCGGCTTCTCCCCCGCCGCGACCTGGAAGTTGTGCACGCAGCCGCTCGGCTCGGCGCCGGCCACGCGGTCGTTCAACGCCTCCCACTGGTACGGGATCACGACGTCGCGCACCAGGCGGGCGCGCTCGGCCAGGAACCCGCGCGTGAGGCGGACGTGGGAGAGAGGCAGGGCGGACGGGTAGTTCACGGCAGGCGGAGGCGGAGACAGGGGGAACGCCGAACGTCGGACGCCCAACGCCGAACATCGAAGGCAGGGCGGTGCCGGGAATTGGGCACTGGGGTTTCGGACTCGGGGTCGCTCATGTGAGGCGCAGCGCGGCGACAGAACCGGGCGGCAGCGTGACGGTCACGGTGGAGCCGCTGACCCGGGCGCCGGCGAGCGGGCGGGTCGTCACGGCGCGCGGCTGCTCGTAGGTGTTGCACGTCGTCAGCACCGGCGTCGCCAGCAGGCGGGCGTCGGCAAGCTTGAGCGGGCGGCCGTCGAGCTCAACGGCGAGCTCGGCGGCGGCGGCAGGATCGGTGTTGCAGACCGTGACGTTCACCGCGCCGTCCGCAGCCAGCGAGGCCGTGGCCGAGACGTTGGGATAATCCATGCCCTCGTGTCGCGACGTGCCGGCATCGCAGAACACCGGGAGGCGTTTCGCGTCGTAGTGCGCGAGGTACATCGCAAACACGTCCCAGGTCGGCGTGAGCACCAGCCGGCCGCCGCCCTCCTCGGTGAGCGCCACGGCCTGGAGCACGTTGACGGTCTGCGCTAGGTTCGCGATGCGGACGCGCTCGCAGTGGTTGATGAAGATGTTGAGCGTGAGCGACGCGAGCACCGCGTCGCGGATCGTCTGCTGCTGGTGGAGGAAGCCGGGGTTGGTGCCCGGCTCGACGGCGTACCACGAGCCCCACTCGTCGACCACCAGCGCGGTCTTGGCGGCGGGATCGTAGCGGTCCATCACGGCGCGGTGGCCGCGGACGTAGTCCTCCATCTTCCAGCCGAGGGCCATGACCCATTTCCAGCCGGCGTGGTCGAAGCCCGTGGCCGGATGCTTCGGCGGCCAGTCGCCGGGCACGGTGTAGTAGTGCAGCGAGAGCCCCTGCAGCATCGGGCCACCGATCGGGCCCTTGAAGCACTCGCGCATCATCACGTCGGTCCAGTGGTAGTCGTCGTTGCGCGCGCCGCTCGCGACGCGATACAGCGGGGCGTTGGGGAAGTCGCGGGTGTAGGTGGCGTAGCGCCGGTACTCGTGGGCGTAGTACTCGACGGTCATGTTGCCGCCGCAGCCCCACGTCTCGTTGCCGACGCCCCAGAGGCGGACCTTCCACGGGTCGCGCCGGCCGTTCGCCGCGCGCTGCTCCGCCAGCGAGCCGCCGGCGGCGTTGCAGTACTCAACCCAGTCGCGCAGCTCGGCGGGCGTGCCGCTGCCGACGTTGCCGGCGAGGTACGGCTCGCAGCCGACCTGCTCGCACAGGTCGAGGAACTCGTGCGTGCCCACGGTGTTCGGCTCGATCACGCCGCCCCAGTGGGCGTTGATCCGCCGCGGGCGGCGATCGCGGGGGCCGATGCCCTCGCGCCAGTGGTAATCATCGGCAAAGCAGCCGCCCGGCCACCGGAGATTGGGCACCCGGATCTGCCGGAGCGCGGCCACCAGGTCGCTGCGCCAGCCGCGGACATTCGGCACCTTCGAATCCTCGCCGACCCAGAGACCGTCGTAGATGCAGCGGCCGAGGTGCTCGGAAAAGTGGCCGAAGATGTGGCGGTCGATCGTCGGGCCGGGTTCGCCGGCGTGGATGCGAAGGCGGGGCATGGTGGGCGGGGATGGAGGTGGTGGGGCCGGCCGGGCGGGAGCGACGTCAGGGCACGACGCTGTCGGTGATCTTCAGGGTGTTGAAGTCGAGCACGCGCCGCAGGTGACCATGGGAGAGGGTGAGCTGTCGCGAGAACTTCGCGGCGTTCAGATAGGGGCCTTCAAAGAGCTGCCAGCGCGAGTAGTCGACGGTCTGACCGTCCACCTGCGGCGGCTGGCCGTAGGTGGCCACGACCTGTTTCCCGCGGAGCGTGGTGAACTTCACCGTGGGGTTCGGCTCGAGGCTGAACTGCAGCGGCAGCGCGCGGATGGCGGCCTTGAACGCGTCGAAGCTCGCGAACTCGTCCATGCTCGCGGCCTGGACGATCGTGCCGTTCTTCAGGTGCGGGCTGTAGAGCCGGCGGTCGCCGGTTTCGACGCGTTCGCCGGTCCAGGACGACTTGATCGCGGCGATCGGCAGCAACTCGTACGGCGCCAACGGCCGGTACGCGAGGTAGGCCCGGCCGCCCTGCGCGAAGATCCAGCCCGAGGCGTCGACCGCGAAGTGCTCAAGGTCCTTCGAGAAGAAACCGTTGATGTGCGGGAAGCGCGTGCCGGCCGGGATGTCGTACAGCGCGATCACGGTATCGAGGTCCTGGAACACCTGCTCAAAGCGCGAACCGCCGAGCAGCTTGTCGGGCGAGTCGTACGAGGCTTTGCCCTCCTTCGTCACGCCCTGCATCATGTGGTCCGGCAGCTCCGAGAAGTAGGTCTGCATGTCGAACGACGACGAGACCGGGTGCATGGAGAACATCGTGTTGTGCTTGCCGCGCGGGTCGGGCACGGCCCAGGTCACGTCCCAGATGTGGGTCTGGATCGGGTCGGACATGCCGCCCTGGTAGGAGCCGACGGCGTAGTCGCGGCGCGTGTAGTTCTGCTTGTAGATCGGCGCCATGAACAC
Source organism: Opitutaceae bacterium (assembly GCA_035334485.1). Lineage (GTDB taxonomy): Bacteria > Verrucomicrobiota > Verrucomicrobiia > Opitutales > Opitutaceae > Opi-474. Next base: position 13,673 of record DAOQKI010000034.1, on the reverse strand, counting down.
GTCGCTGTTGCGCCAGCGGCGGCGGGTGCGCTTGAGGTCGCGCTGGAGGAAATCCTGGTCGCGGTCGACGCCGATGCGGTAGATCACCTCGGGCAACTCGTAGTTCTTCGCCGCGGCCGCGAAATAGATGCCCCAGCCGCCGTAGCCGGACGGCGGCGGCGTGTTGCCGAGGAGGAGCCAGCTGAAGTACGACGAGAGGCAGTTCCAGCGCTCGATGACGCCGACGTCGTCGGTGCGGGCGTTGGCGCCGTGCAGCACGCCGTCGAGCGAGTTGGCGAACTGGTCGGCGAACAGCCAGTCGAGCATCATGTGCCCACGCTGCCGCATCGCCGGGTCCTGCGCCCACGAGGTGAGGAAGAGCATCGGGATCGCGTACTCGCCGATGTAGTGGCTGCAGGTGAATTCGCCCTGCCCGATCGTGGTCGCCAGGTCCATCCAGTGGATGAGGTAGTCGCGCGACTCCGCGAGGTTCTCGGCCGAGCTCTTGCCGTTGTACCAGCTCGACGCCGGCTCGTTCGGGTACAGCTCGGAGATCAGGTACAGCGACGTGTAGTACATCGCCCAGTGGTTCTCGGTGTCACCGCGCAGCTGCATCTGGGACGTCCACGCCGTGCGAATGGCCTGCCGCGCCTCGGCGGACAGCTGGTCGCGCCCGAGGTAGGCCACGCCGACCACCGGGAACATCCAGAACGGCCCGCTGCCGGGCTCCTTCATCTGCGCGATCACGCTGCGCGAGCAGAGGTCGGCGTCCTCGTGACGCGCGAGCTTGGCCGCGATCGCGCCCATGTCCGGGAGCAGTTCGCCCGGCTTGAGTTGGCCGACGCGCCACGCCAGCACCTCGTCGATGCGGCGGTGATAGGCCTCGCGGCGCAGCGCGGGGTCGGCCACCACGGCCCGCGAGGGGGGCGGCGCATCAAAGGACGGCTGGGCGAGGAGCGGGACCGAGGCCATGGCCAGACAGGAGGCAAGGAAAGGGATCGTTTTCATGGGCGGCAAGATGGGGACGCGTTTCAGGAGCCCGTCCGGGGCACAAAGACGAAGTTGTACACGGTCGAGCCCTCGAGGCCCGCCGTCCGCCAGGTGCGGCCGAAGTCCGACGAGACGTGGATCGTGCCCTGGTAGAAGCTGAGGTAGATGCGGCCGTCGTCCGGGTCGATGCCGACGCGGAACAAGTGGTCCTGCTCCGGCAGCCCGGCCTTCCGAACCTCCCAGGTCTGGCCGCCGTCCTCGGTCACGAGCAGCCCGTAGTGCCAGCTCGCGATCGCGATGCGGCGCGGGTTGGTCGGGTCGAAGGCCACATTGTACAGCGCCTCGGCTGACGGCACTGCGGCGAGTTTCTGCCACGTGCAACCGCCGTCGTGCGACTCGAACGCGCCGTCACTCTGCGTGACCGCGAGCCAGTGCCGCGGGTCGTGCGGCGACTGCTGGACGTCGTCAACCGTCGCCCGGGTCGCGAGCACCCGCCGCCAGGACGAGGCGCCGTCCTCGGTGAGATAGATTCCAGACTCACAGCCGGCGAGGACGCGCCCGGCCTGCGTCCGGTCCACCTCGATGGTCTGGGTGTACTTCCCGCGGTCCGGGAGCCCCTGCTCGCGCCGCGGCCAGGTGGCGCCGGCGTCGGAGGAGGCGGCCACGCCGTCGGGCAGCGCGAGATAGACGTGGTCCGGCGCGTGCGGGTCGAGGGAGATGTCCTTGGGCTCGGTCATGTCCCAGCCCGTCGCCACGCGCCAGCGCTCGCCGCCGTTCTGCGACGTCATCGCACCGTTCAGCGTGGCGGCGTAGCAGACGCGGGGATTCCGCGGATCGGCCGCGAGGGCGAAGAGGCCGGTGAAATTGGAGCCGAGGTGCTGGAAGCTGCCGTCGGGCTGGCGGCGGTAGAGGCCGTTGAGCGTGACGAGCTTCGAGCCAATGACGTAGTTCTTGTTGATCGCCGCGCAGAGGTAGAGGTCGTGCGCCGGCGTGGCGGACAAAACCGTGCCCGCGAGCACGGCGAACAGGGCGAGGGTTGACGGGAGGGAGGTCATGACGGGAGCGGGAGTTCTGGCATTGCGGCGGCGGGCGCGGGCGGGCATTGCTCGCACCGCACATGAAAAAGCTACTGATGGTCCTGGGTTGGATGATGGCGGGCGTGACCGGCCTGCTGGCGGCGGAGACGACGACGCCCGAGCAGCGGCTCGCGGCGCTGGGCCTGGCGCTGCCCGCGGTGCCGCCGGCGGTGGCGAACTATGTGCCGGCGGTCCGCAGCGGACGTCTGGTGTTCCTGGCCGGCCAGATCGCCCGCGGGCCCGACGGAAAATTTCTCACCGGCAAGGTGGGGGCCGACTGCACCGAGGTGCAGGCGGCGGATGCGGCCCGAACCTGCGCGCTGCAGTTGCTCGCGGCGCTGAAGGCGGAGATCGGCGACCTTGGCCGGGTGACGCGCGTCGTGCGCGTCGGCGGCTTCGTGCACTGCACGCCGGACTTCACCGCCCAGCCCAAGGTGGTCAACGGCGCCTCCGACCTGCTCGTGGCGGTCTTCGGCGAGCGCGGCCGGCATGCGCGCGCGGCCGTGGGCGTGGCCGCCCTGCCCGCCGGCGCCCCGGTCGAGGTCGAGATGGTCGTCGAGATCGCGGAATAGGACCGGCGCCATCGGCTAGAGGTCGTGCGCCGCCGCGCGCAGCGCGGCGATCACCCGGTCGCAGTCAGCCCGGGAGGTGAATACGTGGGTGGAGACCCGCACCGCCTGCAGGCCCTGCTCCGTCACCGGCCGGCACCGCAGCCGGTGCTGTTTCTTCAGGTATTCCGAGAGGCGCTTGGCGGTCACGTCCCGCAGGCTGAAGGTCGTCATGGCGCTCGCCAGCGCCGGGTCGCGCGGCGACTGCAGGGTCACGCCCGGGATCTCGGCCGCGCTCGCGGCGACGTGCGCGGCGAGGCCGCGGCCCCAGGCCGCGATGCGGTCGCGGCCGAGCTCGAGCTGGAACTGGAGCGCCTCGACGAGGCCGGCGACGAGCCCGAGGTTGCGCGTGCCATACTCGTGCCGCACGACGCTGTCCTCGAACTTGATCACGCCCGGCAGGAACGGCAGGTCGCCGGTGTGCGAGCCGAGTTCCACGGGCGCCACCTGCTCGAGGCGGTCGCGGCGGAGGAAGAAGCCGCCCGTCTCGTGCGGCCCGCCGAGCCACTTGTGGCCGCTGAAGGCGTAGGAGTCGCAGCCCAGCGCGGTGAGGTCCAGCGGGACCATGCCGGCGGCCTGCGCGCCGTCGACGTGGAACCAGACGCCGTGCCGGCGGGCGAGGTCGGCGATCGCGCGCACGGGCAGCACGAGGCCGGTCGTGCAGACGATGTGGCTGACCTGGATGACCCGCGTGCGCGGGGTGACCAGCGCGGCGATGCGGGCAACGTTGCCCTCGGAACTCGTGACGTCGGGCTCGAACAGCTTCACCACCACCCCGCGGCGCTGCACCTGGTTGAACCACGGGTACGAGCCGCCGGGATGAGCGTGGGAGTCGAGGATGATCTCGTCGCCCGGATTGAGCGAGAGGCCCGCGGCGATGATCGAGTTGCCCTCGGTGGTGTTGCGCGTGAAACAGACTTCGGCCGGCTGGGCGCCGAGGAACGAGGCCAACGCGCGCCGGGCGGGCTCGATGCGGCGCTCGTGCTCGGGCTCCGAGTGCTGCTGCATCTCGGCCATCGTCGCGAACACGCGGTCGAGCACGCGCTGCGGCACGGGCCCGAGGCCGCCGGTGTTGAGGTAGAGCGGATCGTCGCGGAGCGGGTACTGCGCTCGGACCGCGCGCCAGAACTCGTCGGGGCGAGCCGGGTCGTACGCCGGCAGGGTGTCGGCTGCGGATGGCGCCGCCTGCAGCGGGCCCGCGGCGAGGGCGCCGAGCGCGCCGAGGCCCACGCTTTGAACAAAGGTGCGACGGTCGAGCGGCATGAGGGAGGAGGCGGAGGGGCGGCGTCCCGCGGGGCGGACGTTACGCCTTGCGGAGCACCTCGCCGAGGGCACCGACCAGGCGGTCGCACTCCTCGGGCGAGTTGAACAGGTGGGTCGAGATGCGGATGGCGTTGAGGTCGACCTCGGACACCGGCCGGGTGCGCAGCTGGTGGTCGCCGAGGAGGCGGCCGAAGATCTGCTCGTAGGACAGGCGCGGGGTGCGGAAGGTGAGGATCGAGCCGCTCAGGGCGGGGTCGGCCGGCGTGAGAATCTCGACGCTGTCGATCCGCTCGAGCCCGGCGCGCACCCGCTGGGCCAGCGCGCGGCCGCGCGCGGCGATGCGGTCGCGGCCGATCTCGGTCTGGAAGCGCGTGGCCTCCGCCAGCGCGAGCACCGAGGCCGCGTTGCGCGTGCCGTACTCGAACCGGTGCGCGCCCGGCGTGTAGATGAACGGCCCCGGGTTCTTCAGGTTCACGTCGTCGCTCGAGTAGGCGCCGACGTGCCGCGGCGTGACCTCCGCGATCCGCTCCTCGCGGATCCACAGGATGCCGGTCTCGTGCGGGCCGCCGATCCACTTGTGGCCGCTGGTGGCGAACGAGTCGCAGCCCAGCGCACGCATGTCGACCGGGATCATGCCCGCCGACTGCGCGCCATCGACGTGGAACCAGAGCCCGTGCTGCCGCGCCAGCGCGGCGATCTCCGGCACCGGCAGGATGATGCCGGTCGGCGAGGTGACATGGGAAACCTGGATGACGCGGGTGCGGGGCGTGATGAGCGCGGCGATTCGCTCGACGTTCACCGCGGCGTTTGCCGGGTCGGGCTCAAAGGTCTTCACCACGATGCCGTCGGCACGCTGGCGGTTGAGCCACGGGAACGAGCCGCCCGGGTGGGCGTGCGACTCGAAGATCACCTCGTCCGCCGCCTGCAGCTCGAGGCCGCCCGCCACGATGCAGGTGCCCTCGGTGGTGTTGCGTGTGAAGCAGATCTCCGCGGGCTTGGCCCCGAGGTACGCCGCGACCAGGACGCGGGCCTGGGCGAAAAAGTCATGGCCCGTCTCCACGCGCTCCTGCAGCTGGCGGCTCGCGAGCGTCAGCATGTCGAGCACGCGGCGCGGCGCCGGGCCGAGGCCGCCGGTGTTGAAGTACGTCCGCTCCGGCGTCATCGGGAACTGCACCCGCACCTGCCGCCAGAAGTCCTCGGGATTGTCCCCCGTCCAGACCGGCGTCGCGGCGGACTGGTAGGCGTCGGCCTCCATCGCGCCCAGCCCCCGGCTCGCCAACAGGCCGAAGGCGCCGGCGCCGATCCCGCGGAGGAAGGTTTTCCGGTCAACGTTCATGGGGAGCGGAAGGTCAGCGTGTGGTCGATCACGAGCTCGGCGCCGGGAGCCAGCGGGAGTTCCTGGTCGAACTGCACCGGCAGCGCCGCCAGCGGGTAGTTGCGGCGCACGAACCAGTGCAGCGGTCCGGGATGATTCTCAAAGCGGATGATAACCCGGTGCAGCGTGCCATCAAGCTGCCCGTGCCATTCCATCCAGCGCGCCGCCGCGCCGTGCACCGCGGGGATGCCCTCGAGCCCGCCTTCGGCGACGACCTTGATCGTCGGGTCGAGGTGGTCGTCGAGCAGCTCGCGCGCGCCGCGGAACTGGAGCCCGGTGTAGTGCGAGCCGGCCAGGCCCCCGCCGGAGTGGGGATTGCCCAGCTTTAGCGTGCGTCCGCTGACGTTCGTGATCCGGCCCTGCCAGTGCAGCGCCCAGGTCCGGGCGGCGGCGTCGACCGTCACGCCGAGCGTGCGGGTCTCGCGCAGCAGGGTCTCCGCGAGCCGGCGCCACTCGAGCGTGTGCGCGAGCGTCGCGGTTGCGCCCGCCGCCTCGAGGCGTGTCCAGGCGACGTGCTGCTGCACGCCATGGTCGTCGCGCCACTTGTAGCCGTCGGGCCGCAGGCAGGTCGGGCCGCCCCAGAAATTCGCGCCGGACACCTGGTTCAGGGTAAAGCAGAGCCCGTGGTGCCACGGGTGGTCGTTCGGACGGAAGTTCGTCAGCGTGTCGCCGGCCAGGGAGTTGAGCGGATGGAAGTACGGCTTCGGCGACTCCTTCAGTTCGACCTCCGGCGCATAGACGTAGCGCGCGAGGAGGGCGTCGCCCCAGCACAGGCGAACGGCGCGGCCGGTCTCGTGGTCGAGGCGGAGCGTGCTCATGACAGGGGCACGGCCTCCTCGAACCGTCCGCCGGCAAAGGCGCGCCGGGCGCCGCCCGGGAAGGTGACCTCGGCCGCGATCCCCGCCGGCACGCTGGCCGCGAGGTGGAATTTTCCGTCGGCGATCTTCCACGCGACCTCGATCAGGCCGCGCGGCGTGCAGACGCTGCCGGCGGCGTGGGTGAGCCCGAAGCGGTGGGGTTCGATCCGGATCTTCGCGAACCCGGGCTCCGTCGGCGTGACGCCGAGGATCCGCTGCTGGAACTCCAGCACCGGATGCGCGCTCCACGCATGGCAGAGAGAGCGCCAGTAGCTGTTTTCCTCGACGAAGGTGGAAAGCCCGTAGCCGATCGACTCGTGCCACGGCCCGAGGTGCTGCGGGACGTCGTCGGCGCGGCCGCAGCGCGCGAGCGCGGCGAAGCCGGTGTGCCACCAGAAGAACGAGCCGGGCGCGAGCTTCGGGTCGGTCGGGAACCGGCGCAGCATGATCGCGCGCTCCCGCTCGCCCGCGAGGCCCGCGACGATCGCCCAGGCGTTGCCGTACTGGCTGATTTCCGGGCCGCCGGGACGGTCGAAATAGAGTCCCTCGGCCTCCGACCAGAAGCGCGCGTGCGCCTTGCGTCGGGCGGCCTCGGCCTCCCGCGCGAGGGCGTCCGCCTCGGCGGTGCCGCCCACGTGCCGGAGCAGCAGCGCGGCCTCGTCGAGGGCGTTGATGTACTGCGCGGCGTGGATGCAGGTCGGGCCGGTGTCGGCGCCGGGGACGACGCCGCGCGGCCACCACGGGCACCAGTCGGTGATGTTCCAGTAGGGCATCCGTGCGGGCAGGCCGTCCTCGTCGGTATGACGACGGTACCAGTCGAGCACCGCGCGCACACCCGGCAGGAGGTCGCGCAGCGTCTCGCGGTCGCCGGTGCAGTAGAAGTAGTCCTTGAGATTCGTGATCCAGTGGATGCTCCACGCCGGGATGATCTGCACGAGGCGCGACGGGAACCGCGCCTGGGTGAGGCCGTCGGAGAGGCGCGACCAGTCGAAGTGGTACAGCGCCTGGCGGCTCAGGCGGTAGTCGCCGGTGGTGAGCATGCCGAGCTTCGACGTGATCATCGTGTCCCCGGCGTACTGCATCTGCTCGTAGTGCGGGCAGTCCTCAAAGGTCTCGTGCGAGCACATCCGCATCGTGTGCAGGCCGACCGCCCAGATCCGGTCGAGCGCCGGGTCCGAGGAGCGGAACGTGGCGGCCACGCGATACGGGTAGGCGGTGAACCGGTGCTGGACCCCGCGCAGCGTGAGCGGCTCGCGGCCCACCGTGATCTGCAGGCCGACGTAGCGGAATGCGCGCCAATGCAGCGGCTCAAAGACCTCCTCGCGGCCGGACGGCTCCCAGCGGTCGCACCAGCCGGTCACCTCGCCGCGACGGTCAAAGGTCCAGCCGCGGCTCTCGTCGGCAAAATGCGAGGCCAGGTTGGCCAGCGACTGCTGGCGGCCGAGGAGCTTCGCGCCGGGCGTATCCCAGCGCAGGCGCAGCGCCTCGGCGTAGGTGAGCCGCACCATGCTGCCGGCGCCACCGGATACGGTGAGCCGCGGGTAGGCGGTGGTCAGGGCCGAGGCGTCGAGCACCAGGGTCACGGTCTCGCCCGCGGCGAGCGTGAGCGCCCGGCCCTGCGTGAGGAGCTCGTGCCACGCGGGCGGGACCGGCGCGCCGCCGGTGAGAAAGGCGTCGGCAAAATTCGCCGGGGCCCCTTCCTCGAGCATCGGCACCATGCGCGGCATCAGGCCGTACGGGCTCGCCGGATCGCGCCGGTTCTCGATTCGCTCGGCCTTGAACAGCACGTGGGCGGCGGGCCAGGCGGAGTCGTCGAACTCCGGCTGGTTCCAGCCGACCGGGATCAGACCTGACACGCGGTGCTCGAAGTAGCCGAGATAGCCCTCGAACGTCGTGTTCTCGTTCTGGAAGCGGTGGGCGCGGTCGACGGCCACCTTCCACGTCGCCTCGGTGCGCAGGTCGGTCGCGACCGCGCCCTCGCGCAGCGCGCCCTCGAGCACGAAGCCTCCCGTGTAGGTCATCACCGAGCACGGGGGACCGAGCAGCGCGGGGCGATGCGCGACGCGCGACATGTCCAGCACCAGCGCGGCCAGGACGTTGCGGCCGCGGCGCAGGTGCGGCGCCAGGTCGAACGTCTCGTAGAAGTGGTGGTTGACGTCACCCTTGGCCGGGCCGCGGCCGAGCAGGACGCCGTTGCAGAAAAACAGGTACCGGCTGTCGGCGGACACGTGCACCGTGAGCGCGGCGGCGGCGGGATCCGCCACGTCGAACGTACGGCGGAAATAGCGCACCTGGTAGTGCGACGGCGTGGCCGCCTCCGGGGACGGCGCCGAGTGCGAACCCTCGGCGGACCAGATCCAGGAGGCGGAGTTGACGAAGGGTTGTTCGGACACGATCGAGGGAGAGGTCAACGGCCGGGAAGGAAGACAAAGTCGTAGGCGTACGCGCCGTAGAGGCCGCCGTCATGCCACGTGGCGCCGAGGTCGTCGGAGTAGAACGTGCCCTCCTCGAACGTGGACGCCCAAAGGCGGCCGCGCACATCGGGGTCGAACGCCACGACGAAGACATTGCGCACGGGCAGGCCCGCGGAGCGGTCCGTCCACGTCGCGCCGCCGTCGGCCGAGACACGCACGCCCGTCCCCCACCCGCCCACGGCCAGGCGGGCCGGATCCTGCGGGGAGATCGTGGCGGTGTAGAGATTGGCGTGCGCCGAGCCCGGGTCGGTCGCGGCCCACGTCGCGCCGCCGTCGTGCGACAGCCAGGCGCCGCGGCCCTCGGTCGTGGCCAGCAGCAGGCGCGGGTCGGCCGCGCTCTGCACGAGGCGCAGCACGGTGACATCCGGGAAATCCACGCGCCGCCATGAGTGGGCGCCGTCGGTCGAGACCGCGAGGCCGTGCTCCAGACCAAGCAGGACGCGGCCGGACTGCTTCACGTCGGCGACGAGGGTCTGGCAATATAGGCGGTCGAGACCCGCCTGCGCGAGTTCCCAGGTGGCGCCACCGTCGGCCGAGCGCAGCGGGCCCCACGCGGTCGCCGCGTAGATCCGGTCCGGGTTGCCGGAGTCGTAAGCAAAGCCGCGCACGTCCGCGACCTCCCAGCCGGTCGTCTTGCGCCAGGTGCGACCGCCATCGGCGGTGCGTACCACGCCGTCGGCGCTGGCCAGGAGCATGATCTCGGGATGGGAAGGACTCTGCGTCACACTCACCACGCCGAGGATGCGCGGGCCGAACAGGGTCCACTGTCCCGCGGCGTCGCGGACATAGAGACCCGAGTCAAGCGGCGTCGGCGAGTTGCGCTGTGCCTTGGTCATGCTGACTGCGGCAAAGAGGCGGCTGGCCGGCGCGGCCGCGACCGCGAGCGTGGCGGGGCCCAGCAGGGCGAGGAGCAGCAGCAGGCGGCGGTTCATGGCTGGACGGAAGCCGCGGACTCGGTCCGGGCGTTGCGGTTGAAGTCGAGGAACAGGCGGTCGGCACCGTGCCGGATCTCCAGCTGGCGGCTGCCGCGGGCGGACTCGCCGAACGGGCTGTCGAAGAGCGGCCAGTGCGCGCGGTCGACGGCGGAGCCGTTGACGGTGGGCGTCTCGCCGAACCGCGCGTGGAGCACGCTGCCGTCGAGCGTGGTGAAGGTCGCCTCCGGCGTCGCGGCGACGGAGAATTTCAGCGGCAGCGCGCGGACAGCGGCCTTGAACGCCTCGTACGAGGCGAAGTCGCGGCGGGACGCGACCTGCACGACGTAGCCGTTGCGGAGCGCGGGGCTGACATAGCAGCGATGGCCGCTGCCCCAGTCGGCGAAGCCCGTGCTGATGAAGCCGCCGGCGCCGCCGCGGAGCAGGCCGGTCCAGTCGTTGGGCTTCCATTCGCCGGTCGCGAAGGGCCGGTAGGCGATGTAGGTGGGGCCGCCCTGGGCGAAGATCCAGCCCGAGGCGTCCTCGTCGACGTGCGCGAGGTCGCGGGAGAAGAACACCGTCACGAGCGGAAAGCGCGTGCCGACGGGAATGTCGTAGAGCGCGATCAGCGCGGCGCCCTGCTGGCTGATCTGCTCGAACGGCGAGCCGCTCGGGAGCTTGTCGGGCGTGTCGTAGTCGGCCTTCGAGCGGGCGATAAGGTCCGTGACGGTGTCCCAGTCGCTGCTGAAGAACATCGTGCCCTCCAGCGGCGAGGAGTACGGCTGGGTGCCGAAGAACGTGTTGGCCGCGCGCTTGGCCGGGAGGTCGGTCTTCCAGATCAGGCTCCAGGTCTGCTGCTGGATCGGCTGGAGGAGCCCGCCCTGCGATGAGCCCAGCACGAAATCGGGGTCCACATAGGTGTACTTGTAGACCGGGACCGTGCGCTTGTCGCCGACGACGAAGGAATCGGGACCCGCATGCCGCATCCGCCACCGGGTGCGCTTGAGCTCGCGCTCGACGTAGGGCCGGGAGCGGTCGCGCGCGATGCGTTCGAGGATCGGGGGCGGCGTGTAGCCGCTGAGGGCGAGCAGTTGGACGGTGCCGGACTGGATGCGCTCGCCGAAGCCGAACAGCAGCCAGGCCAGAGCCTGCGACGGTGTCAGGCCGGGGGCGATGATCTGCCGCGGGTAGACGCGGCTGTGGGCTCCGCCGTAGTACCCGTCGAGGGTTTCGACCGCATAGTCATATATAATGTAGTCGAGCAACTGGTGGGCGCGGAGGCGGAGCGAGGCGTCCTCGGCCCAGCCGGAGAGCAGGCAGAGGGCGATGACGTACTCCTCAATATAGTTGGGCGAGTCGTATTCGCCCTGACCGTGGGTGACGGTGACCTCCATCCAGTGCTCCAGGTAACCGCGGGCCTCGGCGAGGTTCTCGGCGGAGGAGCGACCGTTGAACCACTGGTCGGGGCCGGCGCCGGGGGCGTACTGGGCGGCGAGGTAGAGCGACGCGTAGTACATCGCCCAATGGTTCTCGGTGTCCCCGCGGCTCGGCCAATAGGTGCGCCACAAGTCGGCGATCCGGGTGCGGGCGGCGGGGTCGAGCGTCTTGTCGCCGTTCATCATTACGGCGACCATCGGGAACATCCAGAACATGTTCCCGTCCTGCTTGCCGGAAGTGAGGCGCATGAACCGGGCCAGGGCGGCCTCGACCTTCACCCCGCGCTGCAGGCACGCCGCGACGTCAAAATGACTGCCCTTGGCCGGGTCGGCGGGGTTGATCGCCGCCACGGAGGCCTCCAGCACCTGCTGCTGGCGGTCCTGATAGCCCCGGGTGATCTCGGCATCCGTGGCCGCACGGAGCCCCGGAAGGCCGGCGACGACCACCATGACCAAACTCATGATGCGACGCCTGTTTGCCGGATGCAGAATCATAATAGGGGTTGTCTAGCCGGGGCAGAGAATCAACATGAGCCCGCTTCGTTCAGCATTTCAACCCGCATTTTCTCTGAAATTTCAATCCATGAATACCCCGAAAAAATACGCCGGTCCCCGCCTGATCCAGTGTGCCACCCCGTGGTCGATGATGCAGTATCCCAGCGCCGCCAAGGAGTGGTCGCTGGAGCGCAAAATGAAGGAAATCAAGGCCGCGGGTTTCGACGGCATCGCGGCGGTGGTGAACCCCGAGATCCAGGCGATCGCGCGCCGGCTCGGACTGGTGATGATGGGCGGGTTTGACGGCTCGAAGGTGAGCACGGCGCGGAAGCAGATCATCGCCCAGCGCGACCTCGGTGTGCACTACATGAACGTGCAACTGCTCGACCACGACACCCCGCCGGCGGTGGCGGCGAAACTGGCGATCAAGCTGATCGAGATGTCGGACGAACTGGGGGTCGGCGTGCACATCGAGACGCACCGCGACACCGCGACGGAAACGCCGGAGAAGTTCGAGGAGATCGCTCGCCTTTTTCAGAGGGCGACGGGCCGGTTGATGCCGGTCACGTGGGACCACTCCCACTTCGCGGTTTCGAAGCATATCCTGCCCCAGTCCTACTCCGCCCGGCTGCTGGTCTGGCCGAAGCTGATCCAGAATTCCTCGCTGTTCCACCTGCGTCCCTTCAACAGCCAGCACTGCCAGATCCCGGTCACGAACGGCCGCGGCGCGCTGACGCCGGAGTTCAAGGACTACCTCGCTTTTGTGGAGGATCTTTTCACGCTCTGGCTGCAGGGTCCGAAGCCCCGCGGCGAACTCTGGACCTGCCCGGAACTGGGCATGAGCCACGGCTACCAGGTCAGCACCAACCCGCACCCCTGGCCCGACGCCATCCGGGCCCGCGAGGAGTACGCCGGGGCCTGGAAACGCGCCCTCAAACGGGCCGCAAAATAATCAGGCGGCCATCGGCCGCGCCATCCGGGTTTCACCCCAGGAAGGCCCAAAACTGCTTGACTGGGGTTCGCTGTTTTCAGAATTGTTCTATGAATATTTCACGGCGAACCCCAAGCCATGCTCATCGCTGAAATTGCCCAACGGGCCAAGGTCTCCCCGGCCACCGTCTCTCGCGTCATCAATCAGCCTCACCTCGTCGCGCCTGACCGGCTAGCCCGGGTCCAGGCGGTCATGAACGCGGTGAACTACGTCCCGACGCCGCTGCACCGGCGGCGCGGGCCGAAGTCCCGGCTCGCCGCCCCGAAGAAGATCGCGGTGTGGTTTGTCGGCGCGAAGAAGAACACCAGTCACAACTGGTTCCAGGATCAGTTGCTGCAGATCCAGCCCTCGACCGAGCGCCAGCGGGTGGAGCTGAGCGTGCTGTTCTCGGACACCCCCGACGACCTGCCGCGGGCCCTGGCGGACCGGCAGGTGGATGGGGTGATCATCCAGGGCATGGAGCCCTCGCCATCCTGCATGCAGAAGCTCGGGACCCTGCCGCACGTGTGGTTCATGACCCGGCGCACCCCGAGCTTCCCCGGGGATTACGTCGAGCCTGACAATGACATGAACGGCCGGCTGGCCGCCGACTTTTTGCATGGCCGGGGTCACAAGACCCTCGCCGTCGTCTCAACCGACCCGGCGTACAGCGCGGTCGCCTGGCGGGTGAAAGCCTTCTGCGAGCGGGCCAAGGAGCACGGGCTCACGGTCCATACGATCCTTGGCAAGTCGCGCCCGGGAACCAGCTTCCTCGAGATCGCCCCGCTGCACGAGGAGATCGACACGCTGGTCCGGCGGATGCTGCAGGCGGCTCCCCGGCCGACGGGCCTGTACATGCCGGTGGACCATTTCTGCGGTTCCCTTTTCCGGTCGCTACGGATGGCCGGCCTGAAGTCGGAGCGGGATTTCGAGGCGGTGGTCGGGAATTACAACCCGGTCATCTACCATAATCTCGACCACCATCCGGCGGTCCTGGACATCAACCTGCCGACGCTGGTCCGGAAGGTGGTGGATCACTTGGTCTGGCGCATCGAAAATCCCCAGGCGATCGGCCGAGTGGGCGTGAGCATTGCCCCCACGCTAATCACGATGGCGCAGTCCAAACAGCTGATAGCCTGAACATTCAGGAAATCATCCAAAAGACGCTCTTGCTAAAATTTCGTCAGGTCCCTTTGCTCCTCGGGACCGTCCCCCCACCCACCCCCCCCGGTTGAGCAG
>DAOQKI010000033.1:0-36322 GCA_035334485.1 Opitutaceae bacterium | reverse complement strand
CCTGCCGGCAGCGCCGACTGCAGACCGCCAGGTCCGTCTCCACCGCGCGCAGCCGGAACTGCACCGCGGCCAGCAGCTGGCCCACGCCGTCGTGCAGGTCGCGCGCCACCCGGCGCCGCTCGCTCTCCTGACTCCGGAGCGTCCGCCACGACAGATTGCGCAGCGCCTGCTCGACCGCCTTCTCGCGGCTGACGTTGCGCGCCATGATCGCCACGCCGTCCTGCAGCGGCACCATGTGATGGTGAATCCACGCCGCCTGCACCTCGGGCTGCGAGATCGGGTAAGTCCTCACGCTCGACTGCCGCGTCCGCACCACCCGGACGCAGTCCTGGAAGAGGCCCATCGGACGCATGAACGGAAACAGCCGGACGGCGCGCTGCCCCACCAGTTCCGTCCGCCGGCGGCCCACCAGCAGGCAGCCGCGCCGGTTGACATCGACAATCCGGAAATCCTCGATCCGCCCGCGGCGGTCGCGGACCGACTCGAGGATGTACAGCGAGTCGAGCGACGCGTCGCCCACCGCCCGCAGTCGCTGCTCGGACTCGCGGAGGGCCTGCGCGGCCTCGTGCCGGGCCGTGATGTCCTGGATGACCGCGAGGGCGGCGGACTTGCCGCCGTACGAGATCAGCCGTGCGTAGGCGGAAAACCGCACGTGCCGGCCGTCCGGGCGGACCCGCGCGAATTCCTGGCTCGTCAGGAAGCCCTGGCGACGGAGGCGGCGCATGCTGCGGCGGAACAGCGCGGGATCGACGGTGGTCGCCTGCAGCTTGAGGCCGATGAAGTCAGCCCGGCGGTAGCCATACAGGCGCGCCGCGGCGGGATTGGCGTCCAGCACGATGCCGTCGCGATGGTCGAAGATGAGGATCGCATTCGTCGTCCGCGAGAACACGCCGCGGTAGAGTTGCTCGGCCTCCCACAGGGCGCCGAGCGCCTTGTCGCGCCGCGCCAGCTCCCGCGACTCGCGCCGGCTCGCAGCCTGGAGCAGCTCCCGGTGCCGGGTGACGTCACGGAGCACCGAGATGTGATAGCCTGGCAGGAAATTCGCGCGCGAGTTGGTCTCGTACGGCTGGGACCAGCCGCGCCCGCGTCGGAACCGCATCTCGCGCGAGGCCCGGCCCTGGCGCTGGAAGCTCCGCCAGATCTCCTCCATCCGGCTCGCCACCTCCGGCGGCGCAAAGTCGTCCAGCCGGCGACCCAGGATCTTCCGCCGCGGCAACCCGAAGATTCGGCAGGCGGCGCGATTTACTGCGACGTGTTCGCGGCGGTCGTTAGCGATGAAGATCGGGTCCGGCAGCCAGTCGAAATAGCGCGCCGCCGCACGCACCTCGGCCAGCGACGCCACCACCGCGGGTCCGCGACGGCTGGACACGGGCAGGCGGGCAAGGAGGGGCTGAAGCAGGACGGCCGGCATGGAGGCCACGGGGGTGGCGCAGACGACCGCGACATTGCCCCGCAATTTCCGACAGGCAAGGCACGTTTCATTTTTCCGGGAGCCTCGCGCGCGCCAAATGCCGTAAAGCCTGCAGCGAAATGAAACTCCGATCCGCGTGTTGGAATAATGCACGCCGCCTTTCGTCTGTCATCCTGAGCCTGGCGAAGGATCAACTTGGACCCCGCCCAACCACCCGCCACGCCGCACTGGATCCTTCGCTCTGCTCAGGATGACAGGCAGGCGAAACTCGAAGCTCAGAATTCGAAATCCGAAGCTCGGCACTCGAAGGTCGACCGGAATCCGAAATCCGGAATCCACGATTCGCCCCGCCACACCCACGGCCCAAACCGAAAACCTGCCCCGGACTCCGCCTCAGGCCTCCAGCTCCCCCCGGCCGACCGGACCTAGCGTTGCGCGCAGCGCAACGCGACGGTCCGGGAGGAATCGCTCGAGGCATTGATCCGCGCGATCCGTGAATTCCGCGGTCAAGAAAACCTCCCGCTCAGGCCTGAATCGTCCTGCCTCCACACCTGTCATCCTGAGCCTGGCGAAGGATCTACTTGGACCCCGCCCAACCACCCGCCACGTCGCACTGGATCCTTCGCTCCGCTCAGGATGAAAGGGAGGCGAAATTCGAAGATCAGAATCCGAAATCCGAGACCCCGAACCCGAAGGTCGACCGGAATCCGGAATCCGAAATCCGGAATCCACAATCCGCCCCGCCCGCCTGCCCTAGCTCACCAAGCGTAGGCCTCGGGCGCGGCGCCGCCGGGGCCGGGGAAGATCTGGTCCAACTGCTTCAGCGTCTCGGGCGTCAGTTTCACGTCCAACGCGTGCGTGACCTGCAGCAATTGCTCCATCGTGCGCGGGCCGATGATCGGCGCCGTCACCACCGGCTGCGCCAACAGCCAGGCCAGCGCCACTTCCGCCGGCGGGTGTCCCAACTGACGGCACAATTCCTCGTAGCGCTCCAGCTGCGGGCGCTTCGCCTCGACCTGCTTCGCGAAGTCCGCGTTGTCCCTTCGCCCCGCGGCCTGCTTCGCCAGCGCGCCGCCGAGCAGTCCCGCACCCAGCGGGCTCCACGGGATCAACCCCAGCCCGAAATGCCGGCACGCTGGGATCACCTCGAGCTCGATGGTGCGGTTCGCGAGATGATAAATACTCTGCTCGCTCACGAGCCGAGGCGCGCCGCGGAAGTCCGCCGTCGTGCACGCCGTCGCCAGGTCCCAGCCCGCGAAGTTGCTCGAGCCGACATAGTAGATCTTCCCCTGACGCCGGAGCGTGTCCATCGCGCCGAGCCACTCGTCGACCGGGCACGCGCGGTCGATGTGATGCATCTGGTAAAGATCGATGCGGTCCGTCTGCAGCCGGCGCAGGCTCGCCTCGCACTCCTGGATGATCTTCCGGTGACTCAGCCCGCGGTCGAGGTTGGGATCCGGCCGCTCGGGCCGGTCCATCGAACCGAAGACCTTCGTCGCCAGCACCACGTAGTCCCGTCGTCCCCCGCCCTGCGCGATCCAGCGGCCGATGATGTGCTCCGTGACCGCCTCGCCCCGCTTCCGGCCGTACGTGTCCGACGTGTCGAAGAAATTGATCCCGAGTTCGACCGCGCGATCCATGATCGCGAACGCGTCCTCCTCGCTGGTGAACGGCCCGAAGTTCATCGTGCCAAGACAGAGCCGGGAAACCGAGAGGCCGGAACGGCCGAGGTGAGTGTATTGCATGGGGCGGGGTCCGGTGGACGGTGGACAGTGGGCGGTGGACGGTCGACGGTGGACGGTCGACGGAGGACGGTGGACGGGACCGGAGGACGGTCGACGGTGGACAGTGGGCGGTGTGCGGAATCTAGGCGAGAGACGGTAGGCTGTCGAGCGGCAGGCCGTAGAGTCTGGGTTCCGCGGATCACACGAATCCACGCGGATACCCCAAGCCAATCCGAGCCCGGCGGTCTGGTATCCGCGTCCATTCGCGTCATCCGCGGAAAATGCCAGTCGTTTCAAAAAGCCCTTGAGGCCCGCAACGCATTTGCATAACCAAAACGCCCGATGAACCTACCCCGCATCGCCCTGGCCATGGTGTTGTCATTTGGTGGATTGGCTGCGCTGCGCGCCGATCCGGTCACGTATTCGTACACGAGCGCGAATTACGACCTCATCAACGCCACGTACGATCTGGATCCGAATTTCACCTACACGACGTCGCACAAGCTGACGTTCAGCTTCACGCTCGGCTCGGCCCTCGCGTCGGGCGTCACGACCGACCTGGCGATGCAGGCGATGTCGTGGTCGGCGAGCGACGGCAAGTACACCTACGGCAGCAGCGGGCAAGTCGGGTTGCTCTACCCCGACAACCTGAATCCCGGCGAATCCGCGTCGGTCCTGAACGCCGTCGTCACGACGGATCTCTCGGGCAACATCGTGGGCTGGAACTTCGCCCTGTTCGGCGGGGCGCACGCCAGCCAGTTCTATTCGAACTCGACCCCTTTCCCCGTGGGCATGGCGCTCTATTGGGCGACCGTCTACGAGTACGTCTACTCGCGTCCCGGCAACTCGGGCGACAGCGGCCTCCCGATCGAATTCGCCGGCACGACCCGCAAAGGCAGCTGGACGACTACGGGCGGCTCGCCGAGCGTACCCGACTCATCGGGCACCGCGCTGCTGCTCACGATCGGCTGCGGCTTCCTCTCGCTGGTCCGCGTGCGGCGGCGGTGAACGGTGGGCGGTGGACGGCCTGCCGGTGGACAGTGGGCGGTGGACGGTGACCGGCTGAAGGTGCGGTTCGGTTTCCGCGGATGACGCGGATCAACGCGGATGCCAAGATCGCCGGGTTCCTGAAGGCCTGGACCCATCCGCGCCCATTCGCGCCATCCGCGGAAACTCCGTCCGGTAAGCCCGGCCCTTTGGTGCCGCCCCAATCTCTTTCCTGAGAATAGAGGTAGATTCAAAGTGTGATTCGGCCAGGCCCGGCCTGCCCCGTGATGTTCGAGATTTGACGTTTCTCACCACCTACCCATCCGTACGCGGATGCCGTTGCTGACGATTGTTCCGCCGATGCCGGGCGCTGAGCGCCGGTTCAAGCCGTTTGTCGAATTCGTGCGCGCCCAGGGGTGGGAGGCGGAATTCGTCCGCCTGACATGGGACGGGCCCCAGCCGAACTTCAGCGCCAACGCGCTATTTGAGCAGGTCGGGGCCCAGACGGTGGGAAAGGTCGTGATGGGGTTTTCGCTCGGCGCCCTCTACGCCCATCTGGGCGCGCTGCGGGCGAGTCACCTGATCCTCGGTTCGATCTCGCCGTTCTTCCTTGAGGATGACGACGAGCCGCAGCGCTGGATGATCTCCTACCGCGCCGGCAACCCTGACATCCCAGCCGACATCCTGGTCGGCGCCAAGGAAGACGAGCAGATGCACCGCCGCGCCACCGCCGTCCGCGACTTCTACCGGCGGCACACCTACACCGACGTCCCCGACGCCGAGCACGAGCTCTGGCATCCCCACTACCTGCAGGCGATCAAGGCGGCCCTCGGCCGTCTTCAAACCCAACCGGTAACGGCAGCCGTCAAGGCCTGACGTATTGCGCCGATCGGACGGTGTCTGGTCTGATCGCTTTGATTTCCTGAATAGAGATGAGCGTATGACGTCGGCAACGGAGGAAGCGGTTCCGTCACATCGACAGGCCGACGTCGCCCTCGAGCACTGAGGCCTTCAGCTGCGGGCGTTCTCCACTCTTCCAGAGCGACGCGGTGTGCACGACCCGGTACCGGAGGGGGCCGCCGTCGGGAGTTTCGCTGCGGGTGATGGGACGCGGGATGCAGACGAACTCGGTGCGCATTTCGTCGGCCGTCAATCGGACGGTCGCGTAGCCGTGGCCGCCCAGGTCCACGAACTCGAGGTGCGGCGACATGTCCGGGTTCGACAGCGCCCGCGCCCGTTTCAGGTCGAAGTTCTTCGCGTAGTCGAGGCACGCCCGGACGCCGTGCTTCAGCAGCATGTTATACGTCCAGTCGGGTTTCCCGCCCGTCGGCTTGTCCGCGAGAAACAGGGGCCGCAGCGGGGTGTTCTTCGGCAGATTGTGCTCGTAGGCCTCCATCGTGCCCGGGCTGATCAGCGACGCGCCCACGAAGCTCAGGCCCACCGGCTCGTACTTGCCCGGAGGCAGTTCCGTCGCCGCATAGCCGGCCCAGAAGCTGTGGCGGTCGCCCGAGACGATCGCGAAGCCCGTGATCTTCGCGTCGCGCACGAGGTCGTAGATCTCCGCGCGCTCCGCCCACGCCGTGCCGAAGTCACCGCCGCCTACCGCGGCAAAGCAGTCGGACGGCCAGGTTTCCTTGGTGAGGCCCGGGGGCAGGTTCTGCGGGTCGGCCCGTTGATCCAGCGCGCCCTGCGAGTTGGCCCAGATCTTCCACGCCGCGGTGGAGTCCCTGAGCCGCGCCTTGAACCACGCCTTCTGCTCCGCGCCGAGGATCGTCTGCGGCGGCGCGTGCCGCTGCGGGTTCGGCACGTGCGCCGCGTTGAAGCTGACTTCCGCCGGGGGCTGGCCGCCGTTGAACTCGCGCCCGCCGTCGAGGATCCGCAGCAGCGGCTCCGGCGACATGCCCAGGAATTCGTCGCCGCCGAGTTTGTCGAGCGACCGATCGGCGAAGGGGTTCGCGCTCCGGTAGCTGTGCTGGTCGGTGATGATCAGGTCCAGGTGACGGCCGTAGCGCAGCGCGCGGTAGCCCTTGAGGCTGTTGATCGCCGTCAGGTTGTTCGGCTCGAGGCCGAGGCCGTCGCGGTCAAACTCCTTGATCGGGACGTCCTTCACCGCCGGCGGATCGAAGCGCTCAAGCACCCCGCTTGGCGGCGTGACCCGCGCCGGGAGGTATTCGAACCACGCCTGGTTCGCCGCAACCTTGACGCTCTGCCCGGGCTGCTCGAACGGGCCGGCCTTCACGATGCTCTGCCAACCCTGCCACGAGAATTCGTGGTTGTCCCAGATCGCGACGAACGGCCAGCGCGCTCGCGCGTCCTGGAGGTCGGGATCGGCGAGGTAGCCCTGGTAGATGGCCCGGTAGCCCTCGAGCGTGAGCGGAATGTGGAAATTGCCGACCTTGTGGCCGACCGGGATGCGCGCGACCTCATAGATCGTGCGATCGTAGCGCGTCTTCACCTCGTCCGGGTACTCCACCACCTCGTAGATGAAGTCGCCGAGGTGTAGCACGAAATCCAGCTGCGCGGCGGCCGGCGCGCGTTCGTCCTCGTAGATCATCCGGCGAAAGGCGTTCAGCTTGCCCTCGTTGACATCCTGGCAGCTCACGAAGGCGAAGTTCACCGGGCGCGGATCGTCGGCCAGCGGCGCGGTCCGCGTGCGCCCCACCCGGCTGCCGTTGCCGTCGGGGTCGGTGAACCGATACCAGTAGGTCCGCGCCGGCTGGAGCCCGCCGATCAGGACGCGCGCGGTCCAGTCCGTCGCATCCGAGACCGGAGTCTGCGCGTGGGCCACGACCCGGTCGAACGCCTCATCCTCGGCCACCTCGACGGCGAGGAACCGGCGCGGTCCATCGGCAAACGGCCGCCGCGTCCACAGGATGACGCTATACGGATCGGGATCACCCGAGGCGACCCCTTGGGGGAAGCACTCGCGCCGTTCCTGCCAGCGGACCTGGGAGCCCCGTGCCGCTCCGGCCCAGGCAAGCGAAGCCCCGAGGGCGGCGGCAGCTTTGATAAAGGACCGGCGGGAGAGCTTCATCGTCACATTCCGCCCGGGCAGCGGCCGGAATGCCCCGGGATTCAGACGCGAAGACCGAGGTTAACAAGCGCTATTCGACGAGTAGCATCAGCGTGCGACGCCCTCCAAACAGGTTGCGGGCACCGAGCCGGTTTGGGCGACGGCCGAAGGAGGAAGGCTCCTCATGCCCCGCCGCGCGTCGAATGGCTGCCCGACGTGGATTCGAACCACGACTAGGCGAGTCAAAGTCGCCTGTGCTACCATTACACCATCAGGCAGTGAGGTACCGTCCCGCACGGTGCGCCACTGGGCCCACCGGTCAAGGCCGGAAACCGCCGCGGTTTTCGGGTCGCCGTAAGTGGCTCGGGCAGCGTCTGGGCGGTCATTTACCACGAAGGACGCGAAGAGCACGAAACCTGATCCGATGGCTTGGCCTTCGTGGTCTTCGCGTCCTTCGTGGTGAAAATTGGACCTCCGCCGTGGTGAGGTCTCGTTGTTGTACCTGACTTCCCCAGTCGGCGCGTCTTAGAGTCATGAGCATGACTCTTTCGTGGCGGCGGTGGATGTTGAAACTGACGGTCGTGGCCGCGGCGGTCGCGCTGTTTTCCAACGCGGCGGTCGCGGCGCCGGGGGATCCGCGGATGCTCGTCGTGACCACCGACCTGACCAAAGAGGGCAAGGTCTTCCCGGAGGCGACCGCCGAAATTCCCATTTACTATGTGCCGGTGTTTCTTGGCTACTCGGATAGCGGCGGCGAGATCGCCCAGCACTACCAGCGGAAGCCGCCGTCCGACGAGGACATCCAGCGGCTGGTCGTCAACGCCCTCAAGGAACGCCACTACCTCCTCGCCTCCCACGAGCACCCGCCGACCATCACGGTGGCCGTCGAGTGGGGCACGATCACGCCGTTTTTCGTCGGCAACCGGGTCAAGAACGCCGCACAGATCCGCGCCCGCGTGCTCGGCGACCAGGCGCGGGACACGGACTGGCGCACGGCCGGCTACACCCGCGAGCTCCTGTCCCTCTCCGGCCGGCATTTCATCATGATCTCCGCCTTCGCCTACCAGCGGACCGCGACCAAGGACCATCCCGACGTGCTGCTCTGGCGCACGCATTCCACGACGGACCTCTGGGGAAACTACCTCGAGGAGGTGATCAAGCCCATGATCACCGTCGCGACTCCTGCCCTCGGCCGGTTCACCAAGCCCAGCGTCGACTGGCACGAACCCGAGGGCCGCGTGATCGTCGGCGAGCCGGTGGTGAAGGACCCCCAGCCGCGGTAGTTGCTGGGAGTTGAAGGTTGAATGCTGAGGAGTTGAAAGGCGGAGCGTTGCCGGGCGCTGGAGGCGGCTTGCGGGGCCGAGCGCGAGCGGGCTGGATTTTTCACCGCCAAGGCCGCTAAGCGCGCCAAGACCAAGCCATCGGATCGGGACTTGGCATACTTCGCGGTCTTAGCGGTGAAAACACTCCTCCGCCGACCCTCGAGTATCTATCGACCTTGGTGGTGGATCGGCGGCCGGTCTTTCAGCTTTCAACCGAGTACTTTCAACGGCCATTCTGGCCCCGCCATGCCGCTTCGCCGCAAGAACATCTTCCGGATCCCGCCGCCGGCACCGACCACGATCTATGTGCGGCCGGGGTACAACCGCGTGCTGGCGGAGGAGTTTGAGGCGCTGAAGCGCAAGCGCGTCGATCTTGTGAAGGACAAGGTCGAGGCCCACAGCCAGGGCGACCTGCGCGAAAATTTCGGGTTCAAGGCCGCCAAGGAGGCCATCCGCGCCGTCGACCGCAAGATGACCGCCCTCGACCGCTTCGTCGCGCGCAACACGTTCATCGAGGTCGACCCGGTCGCGTGGCTCACCAAGCCGACCGACACGCTGCAACTCGGCCACGTGGTCACGGTGGAGAAGCAGGACGTCGCCACAAAGCGGAAGCACCGGTTCACGTTTTTAGTTACGACTCATGGCGAGACCGCGAGCGACGAGGAGACCGGCATCGAGTGCCTGCCGCACAATTCCCCGCTGGCCGCCGCGATGCTCGGCTTGGCCGCCGGCGCCCCGACGAAAGTGACGCTCCCCGCCGGCGAGGCGATCCTGACCCTCCTCGCGATCCGCAACCCCACCCAAGCCGAACTCGACCGCCTGTTGACCGCGATCAAAGCCCCCGACCTGGAGGACGAGGAAGCGGAGTAGGATCGATCCGGTTTACAGGAGGTAACGGAGGCTGGTAGGATCGTAGTTGAAAGTTGAAAGGTGACGGTTGAAAGCCGGGCAACCTTCGTGGCCTTCGCGCCCTTCGTGGTAAAACTCCACTCCGAGCTCACCACCGTCCACAGGCCACAGTCCACCGTCCACCGATCCCCGCCCACCGTGCGCGCAACGCGCGCCTACCGGCGCCGGAACGCCGGGTTCGTCAGGAGTGTGCCGATTTCGCGGCGGATCACGTCTGGAGTCGCGGGGTCGTTCTGCCAGTAGGCGAGCCAGTCGGCCACCAGGGGATCCGAGCGCTCGAACGAGCCGATCGACCAGCCCGCGATCTGGTAGGTCATGCCGCGGGCAACCTGGGCGTTCAGGCCTTTCGCCCCGCCCTTCGCCTTCGTCCACGCCTCGAAGGTCGAGTAATCCCCCGCCCCGGCCAGCAGGTCCACCAGAGGACGCAAGTAGCTCTGGTCCCCCGTGGCCATCCAGCCGGCCCAGCAGCGGTCCATGACCTGCCCGATGCTCGCCGCGGCCTGCACGTCCACCGGATCGTGAAACTGCGGGAGCTGCCGCGGGTCCGCCAGCGGCGCGAGGGCCTTGAACGGCGCGAGCGTCTCGGCGGTCTCCGTCGGGAACATCGCCCGCACGTCCGCACCGCCCAGCCGGAGCACCCACAGCAGCGCCGACTGCACCGCCGGCTCGAGCTGCGGGTAGGCCGCGATCACGGTCGCCCGCGCCGACGCGTCGGCATTGAACGCGTACGCGAAGAACGCCTGCACCGGCGACGCCTTCAGCATCCGCGACTTCGCCACGACGTTGAACCACGCCAGCAATTCGCCCGTCGAACGCACTGCCTGATAGCCGCGCAATTGGTTGCCGACCTGTTGCTCGGTGGGCGGCGGCGCCTTCAGCCAGTCCGTCACGGTCTTCACGGGCACGCGCGTGGGCTCGGTCTTCACCGGCTGCGCCGCCCCGACCACCTCCACCGCAAACTCGAGTTCGCCGGTCTGATCCGCCGGCACCGTCCAGTCGACGGGGAACACGGCCACCGCCATCAGCGCCATCGCGTCGGCCGCATGGGCGAGATCGGCCTCGCTGACCCCGCCGGCCTTGAGGGCCATTAGGGCCATGTCGGCACCCTCGCCCTTCACGCGACGCGCCGCCTGCGGCTTCAGCCCGCGGCGCTCGAGAATGGTGCGGTCGGCGGACTTGATGGTCAGGTTGACGGTGACGCCGTCGAACTGACTCTCGTGCGCCGGTCCCTGCGCGAGGAGCCCGACGGACACGGCCTGACCAGGCGCGAGATCCTTGTACCAGACGGGCACGTTCACCGCGCCCTGCGGCGGCAGCCGCCCGGCCCAGTTGTGAGGCAGCACGAACACGTGAGGCCCGATCTGGTTGGGCAGCGCGGTGCCCTGCGCGAGTTTCACCTCGGCCCGCAGCGCGAGCGAGAGACCAAGCCCGACGATCACTCCCAGCAGCCAGCGGCGAATCATGCCCCCACGATGGACAAAGCCCCGCCGCGGGCAAGGGCCAGATTGTGGGACCAGTGACGAGGGACGAGTGACGAGGGACAAGTGACAAGGGACGAGAGGCGGATACACGGATGAAATCACAAGCACGGCCTGCCGGTCTGCCGCAGCCGCGGGCGGCGGCACGCCGCTCAGGTCTTCAGCTCCACCCGGCCGATCGGACCTAGCGTTGCGCGCAGCGCAACGCGAAGGTCCGGGAGGAATCGCTTGGGGTATGGATCCGCGCGATCCGTGAAATCCGTGGTCAAAAAGGCTCCCGTCCCTGTTTGAAGCGCCCGGCCCCCTTGCCTGTCATCCTGAGCCTGGCGAAGGATCCAGTGGGACTCCGCCCGACCGCCCGCGACGTCGCACTGGATCCTTCGCTGCGCTCAGGATGACAGGTAGGCGAAATTCGAAGCCGAAAATCCGAAATTCGAGAAGCGGAGTTGCCGAATGCAACGCAGCGCGATCCAGGCCGAAGCTTAGGAATCGCGCTGCAAACCCAAGGTCCGGAATCCGGAATCCGGAATTCGGAATCCGGAATCAAACCCAGACTCGATCAGCCGAAGAAGTCGCCGCTGCCGCGGTCGGGGGCTTCGGCGGGCACAAGGACGGGTCGCGACCGCCGGGTGGCAGGGCTGGTCGCGACCACGTCCGGCACCGCGCGGGAGGGTGTGGGTTCCTCCACGGCCGGGGCCGCCACGGGTGCCTGGTTGTGCGCCGCCGCCATGGCAGCCTGACGACCGACCAGCGCGTTGAGCTGCTCCACGGCGCCGAGCAAGGTGCCGGCCTGCGCGTTGAGCTCCTCGGCGGCCGCCGCGCTTTCCTCCGCGGCGGACGCATTCTGCTGGACCACCTGGTCCATCTGGCTGATGGCGGAATTGATCTGCTTGACGCCGGCGCTCTGCTCGCCGCTCGCGGCGGTGACCTCGGCGACGAGGGCGTCGACCTCGCGCACCTTCGCCACGATGGCGGACAGGCTCTCGCCCACCTTGGCGGAGAGGACCACGCCGTGGTCGGTCTTGGCGATCGCACCCTCGATCTTCTCGGCAGTCTCGCGGGAAGCCTGCGCCGAGCGCTGGGCGAGGTTGCGCACTTCCTCGGCGACCACGGCGAAGCCGGCGCCGGCCTCACCGGCGCGGGCGGCCTCGACCGCGGCGTTGAGCGCGAGGATGTTCGTCTGGAAGGCGATCTCGTCGATCGTCTTGATGATCTTCGCAATGTCGTCGCTCGCGGCCTTGATCTCGGCCATCGCGCCGCTCATCGCCTGCATGTCGCTCGCGCCCGAGTCGGCGAACTGGCGGGTCTGCCGCGTGAGCTCGTTCGCCCGCGCCGCGTTGTCGGAGTTGCGCGCGGTCATGCCCGCCATCTCCTCCATCGAGGCGCTGGTCTCCTCCAGCGAGGCCGCCTGCTCGGTCGAGCCCTTGGCAAGCGACTGGCTGGCCGCGGACACCTGCTCCGAGGAGGCCGCCACCTGCGACGCGCCTTGATGCAGCAGCGTCGTCACGGCCGCGAGCACCCGGTTGGTGCCGACGACAATGACGCGGCCGATGCCGAGGGCGAGGACGAGCGCCACGACCAGGCCGGTCACGATGCCCCGCTGCGCGGAACGGGCCGTGGACTGGATCAGGGCGGCGCCCGCGTGCAGGTCCTCGCGCTCGTGGTCGCGGATGTGCGTGAGGGCCTCGGTGTAGGCGTCGGCCGCCGGATCGAGCTCCGTGCGCGCGAGCCGGAAGGTGGCCGCGTTGTCGCCGGTGTGGATCGACGCGTGGAGCACCTGCTCACATTTCGCCAGGTAACGCTGCTGGGCCAACCGCGCCTTGGCCACGGCCTCAAGCTCCGCCGGCAACGACAGCCCCTTCTCGTAGCTGGTGAGAAGGTCGTTGATCTCGGCCACGTTGGCCCGGAACTCCCGTTCCAGCTGGGCCATCTGGGCCTCGTCGTCGGAGCCGATGTGCTGGTAGATGAACAGGCGGCCCTCTTGGGCAAGCCCGTCCACGGTCCAGATCTTCTCCATGGCGGCGACGCTCGACTTGGTCATGTCGTCGGCGGTGGCGGCGATGTTGATGATCTGCAGGCCGGCGAAGATGCCGTGCTCGAGGATGACGGCGACCACCGAGAGGAACCCGACGGTGACGCGTTTGCCAATGGTCCAGGATTTCATGGGAAGAGATACGGACGGCGAGCTCCTGCCGTCCTGCGCTTCTCTCTTCGACCCAACCGCGCGAAATCCGAACCGCGGCCGCCAGCGGAAGACTACCCAACGCCGTGCCGGAACCTACGCAACCGCCGCGAGCGCCTGCGGGTCCACGACGGCGCGGAGCAGCGCCTTGCAGCTGGTGGGCTTCTCCACGAAGTCGACGAAGCCCGCCGCCGCGCAACGGCCCCACACTTCGTCCCGCCGGTGCGCCGAGAAGGCGATCAGGCGGCAGGCCGGGCCCGCGGTCTCGAGGATCCGGTCCCGCGTCGCCCGCGCGACCGAGTAGCCGTCGCCGTCGGGCATCTCGAGGTCGATCAGCGCCACGTCGAAGCGGCCCTGGCCCAGCGCGGAAATCGCCGTCTCGGCGCTCTCCACGGTCTCGACCTGCACGCCGTACGACTCCAGCAGGCTCTTCACGACCTCCTGGTTGGCGATGTCGTCATCCGCCACCAGCACCCGCGGCAGGGCAACCGGCGTCGACACGTCCGCCACGATCTCCGGCGCCTTGATGGCGACGGGGAGCGTGACCGTGAAATGGAACTCGGAACCCTGGCCGGGCGCGCTTGCGAGCTGTAGCTCGGCGCCCATGAGCCCGACCAACTGACGGCTGATGACGAGGCCCAGCCCGGTGCCGGTCTTCGAGCCGCGCTCCAGCTGGGAGTAAGGCTGGAAGAGCCGGGCACGCTGCTCCTCGGTGATGCCAGGGCCGGTGTCGCGCACGGCGAACCGCACGCTCACGTGATCCGTGCCGCCAGCGATCACGTCGGCTGCGACCACGATCCGGCCGGTGCGGGTGAACTTGAGGGCGTTGCCGACGAGATTGATCAGCACCTGCTGGAGCCGCATGCCGTCGCCCTGGACCCAGATGGGGTCCCGGCCGGCGATCTCGAGCTCGAGCTTGAGCCCGGCCTCCTGCGCCTGGACGGAGAAGAGGGTCGTGACTTCGCTGCAGATCTCCCGGAGCTCGATCGGCCCGGTGCAGAGCTCGAGCTTGCCGGCTTCAACCTTGGAGAGGTCGAGCAGGTCGTTGAGGACGTTGAGCAGGCGACGGCCCGCGCTGCCGATGGTCTGCAGGCGTTCGCGCGCCGCGGCATCGCTGGTCTGCTTGAGCAGCACGTCGGTATGGCCCAGGATGGCGGTGAGAGGGGAACGAACCTCATGCCCGGTGCGGGCGAGGAAGTCGGTCTTGGACTGGCTCGCGGACTCGGCCAGCTGGCGGGCGGCCTCGGCCTCGGCGGTGCGCTCGGCCACGCGGCGGTCGAGATCGCGGTTGGTCTGGCGCAGGCGCTCGTACGTCGCCTGCAGCTGCACCGCGAGTTGGTTGAACGCGCGGTACACGATCCAGACCTCGTACGGCGCGCTGTCCGTGGGCGTCGCGATCGGCTCGACCTCGCGCACGCTCGCCTGCCGGTTGGCGTTGATGGCGAACTGCTCGAGCGGCTCCGCGGCCTGGTGCCGGGTCCGGCGGGCGGCCCAGATGGCCACCGCCAGCGTGCCGAGCACCACGATGCCGACGAGCACATAGCCCTTCAGGGCGTCCTTGAACACCGAGAGCATCGGACGCTCCGCCACGACCACCACGCCATAGCGGGGAGAGTGCGCGGCGACGGCGGTGTAGCCGGTGCGCTTGCCGTCGGTGGCGGTCCAGACGAAGTCCGCCGGCGCGGTTTCCGTCGCGGGCCGGCTCAGCAGGACCCCCTGCGGGAAATGACGCAGGCTGGCCAGGTGCGGAATCGCGGTGGCGGGATCGGCGAAGATCACGCGGCCAGTGCGGTCGGCGAGGATCAACTCGAGATCCTCCTCCTGCGGCTCGCCGATGATCTGCTCGGCGAAGCGGTGGACCTCCAGCGAGGCCTCGACCACGCCGGCAAACCGGCCCTGGGCGTCGTGGATCGGGGCGCAGATCGCCACCAGAATGTCGTGCCCGAAGCCGCGGCCACGGAAGACGCCCGACACATAAGGCTTGTCCTGATCGCGGGCGAAGCGGAAGTACTCGCGGTCGCCGACGTCGCCTGCCTTCACCTGGCCGAAGGCCGGGCTGGCGGCGAAATGGGTCACATGGCCCTGCGCGTCCGCCACGAACATGGTCAGGAAATTCGGATAGGCCCGGCGGGTCTCCTCGAGCATCGCCTTCGCGTCGCCGCCCCCGCGGCTCAGGGTGTTGGCCATGTTTGCGACCGCCGCCTCATGCAGGCCGAGGAAGAGGTCGACGCGCTGCGAGAGCCGCTCTCCGGCCCCGGTCAGGGTCACGCGGTCGTCCCGCTCGCAGTACGCGCGCAGCAGGACCGACCCGCCGACGACCAGCAGCATGAGCGGCACGATCGCGAGGAGGAACGCGAAGTAGAAATAGACGTCGCGGAGCCGGCGCCGGACGGCGACCTGGTCCGTGAGCCACGTGGGCAGACGCGTCTGGCGAAGGAGGACGACGGCGACGGTGACGGCCGAGAGCTGGTTCATCACCTGCTTCACGACGACGACACCGAGGGAGTCGATGGTCACGGTGCCGAAGCTCCGGTAGAGCCAGAAGGCGATGGGCAGCGTGACGACGATCCAGAAGATCGCATCCTGCCGGACGGCGGAGCGGCGGGAGTGGACGCGGCCGAAGCTGAGCCAGGTCGCCTCAAGGAGACCAAGGGCGAAGGTGAACGGCTGGCCGAGCGTGAAGATCGTGACCGAGAGCGGGATGGCGGCGGCGAGGATGCTCCACGGCATGGGCAGCATCAGCACCAGGGGCATGTAGAGGAACGGCCCCAGGAAGAAGAACGCCTTGGCCGGCAGCGCGATCGGCACGAAGTTGAGCGCGGTCGCCAGCAGCACGAGGACCGTCACGCGGCCCGGATGTTTCAGCGATGCTAACACAGGGCCTCCTCAGCGTCGGCCGAGGCCGCGACAGCGAGGCCGTCGGGACCGACGGCCGCCGCCTTGGGAAACTCAACGAAGAAGGTGGCGCCGGCGCCGACCAAGCTTTCGGCCCAGATGCGGCCGCCGTGCGCGCGCAGGAGTCGCGCGACCAGCGAGAGCCCCAGGCCCAGGCCGTCCGCCGTCTGGGCGGTGTCGAGCCGGGAGAATTCCTGGAAGAGCTTGTCGGCGTCACGGGAGTCGAAGCCCACGCCGTTGTCGCGCACGTAGATCACCGGGAGGTCCGAGTCCGGCAGCATGCCGACCTCCACCCGCGGCTTCTCGGCTCGCGCTGAGTACTTGATGGCGTTGGCGAGGAGATTGTAGAACACGCGGTCGACGAGCACGGTGCTGACGCCGACGAGCGGAAGGTCGGCGACGACCATCTCGGCCTCGACGTTGGGGAAGACCTCCTTCATCAGGCGAGCAAGGCGGCGCACGACGGGGGTCGGGTCGGTGGACCACGCCATGTCCTCGCTCGAGCGGCCGTGCTCCTGCTGGGCGAGCTGCAGGATGTTCTCGATGAGCTCCTGCATGATGACCGCGCCGCCGTAGGCCTGCTTGATGGCGGGCGCGGCCTCGGCGTTCACCGGGATCAGGCCCTCCGTCACAAGCGAGAGGTAGCCCTTCACCACGGCGAGCGGCGAGCGGAGGTCGTGCGACACGAAATTGGCGTAGGACATGAGCAGGCCGTTGGCCTCCTCCAGCTGGCTGGTGCGGGCGCGGACCTGCTCCTCCAGCTCGGCGTTCATCTTCTCCAGCGCCTCGCGGGCCTGCACCTCGGCGGTGATGTCGTCGAAGACCAGCAGCACCAGGCAATCGTCGCCTTCCGGCACGGCCGACGCGCGCACGTGCATCACGCGGCTACCCTTGGTGGTTTCCAGCGTCACTTCCTGCGCGTCGGTCTGGTGGATCATGCAGCCGCCGACCAGCATGCCGCGGAGCGTCGCCGCGGCCTCCGGCTGCAGGTTCTCGAAGAGCGTGCCACCCAGCCGGTAGGTTGAGGCCTGGATGTTGGAGGCGATGATCGTGCCGTCGTGGTCGACGAGGACGATGCCGTCGGGCGACAGGTCAAACAGGCGCCCGAAGCGCTCGCGCTGCTCGGCGATGGTCCGAAACCGGTTGAGCTGCACGACGGTGCGGACGCGCGCCCGAATCTCCTCGCGGCGGCAGGGCTTCGTCAGGAAGTCATCCGCGCCGGCCTGGAGGCCCTCGAGCCGGGACTGGCTGTCCTCGAGCGCCGTCACGAGGATGATCGGCATGCTGCGGACAGCGGGGTCCTGGCGGATGCGGCGGGTGACGGCGAAGCCGTCGAGCTCGGGCATCATGACATCGAGGAGGATGAGGTCGGGTCGCACGTTGCGGGCCTTTTCCAGGGCAACGAGGCCATTGGCGGCAAAGTGAAGCTCGTAGCCTTCGCCGACGAGGAATGCCTCCATCGTGTCCAGGTTGCTCGGCTCGTCATCGACGATGAGAATCTTAGCGGTCATAGGGTGTGGTGGGTAATGCGGGCGACGTGTTGCGCCAGCGCGACAAGGGAGATGGGTTTGGGAAGGTGGACATCGGCGCCGGCCTGGTGGCAGCGCTCGGCCTCGTCGGCCTCCGCGAGCGCGGTGGCGGCGATGATCGGCAGGCCGCGGCGGTCGGGGAGCTTGCGGAGGCGGGCGATGAGCTCGAGGCCGGTCATGCCCGGCATGTTGATGTCGACGATGGCGAGGCCGGGTTCGACCCGCTCGATGTCCGCCAGGGCCGGCAGGGCCGACTCGAAGCTGATGACGTCGAAGCCATGGTGACGGAGGAAGTCGCCGACCAGCGTGTGCTGCTGCGGGTCGTCGTCCACGAGCACCACCCGGCGCGAGCGCGGGGTCGGCGGCGTGGCCACCTCGGGCGCCCGGATTTCGCTGGGCAGCTCGAAGGCGAAGGTGCTCCCCTGCCCCGGGACGCTCGTGACGCCGACGGTGCCGTGGTGCAGCCGGACGATGCGGTCGACCAGCGCGAGGCCCAGGCCGGTGCCGCCGAAGTGGCGGCCGAGCGAGGAGTCGACCTGGGAGAACGGCTTAAACAGGAGGCCGAGCTTGTCCGGCGGGATGCCGATGCCGGAGTCGGTCACGGCAATCTGGGTGGCGCCGCTCGACAGGCGGGTCAGCACCACGGAGATGTTGCCGCCGTTGTTGGTGAATTTGACCGCGTTGCTGACCAGGTTCTGGACGGCCTGGCGGAGGAGGCGCTCATCGCCCCGCACGAAGACCGGCGCGGCCGGGTAGCGGGACTCGGTCTTGAGCTGCTTGGCGCGGGCGGACTTCTGCACGCTCTCGAGGGCCGCGGTGCAGAGCACGCGGGCGTCGAAGAGCTCGGCGTTGACCTTCAGGCGCCCGGCCTCGATGCGGGCGAGGTCGAGGATGTCGTTGATCTGGGCGAGCAGCTGGCGGCCGCTGGAATGGATCATGCCCAGGTAGCGGCGGGTCCGCTCGGGCTCGAAGTCGCCGCCGAACTCCAGCAGCGACTCGCTCAGGCCGATCACGGAGTTGAGCGGCGTGCGCAGCTCGTGGCTCATGGTCGACAGAAACTCGCTCTTGGCCTTGTTGGCCGACTCGGCGGCGGCGCGGGCGGCGATCAGCTCGGCCTCGGCCGACTTGGCCGCGGTGATGTCGGTCAGCGTGCCGGTCACGCCGCGGAGCGTGCCGTTGGCCTCGCGCAGGCCGCGCGCGCTCACGAGCATCCAGCGCTCGCCGCCGTACACCATGCGGAACCGCACTTCGCCCCGGAAACCGTGCTGCTGGCCGGAGATGACGGCGCCCCAGCTCTGCAGCACCTTCGCCCGGTCGTCCTTGTGCACGAACCGGACCGCGGGGCGGCCCAGGCAGTCGGCGATGGACCAGCCCAGCCGGCGGGTCCACGCCGGGCTCAGGTAGCTCCAATGGCCCCGCGTGTCGAAGCGGAAGACCACGTCGTCGAGGCTGTCGACGAGTTCCTGGTACTCACGCACCGGATCGTGCTCGGCCAGGGAGCCGCTGCTAGAGGACGTGAGGATCGCGTGCATGGTCGGACGAAGGTTGGAAGGCATCGAGGGGCAGCAGCAGGGTCGTGATGATCCCCGGCTGGTCGGGATGGTTGGCGAGCGACAGGTCGCCGCCGAAGGAGCGGAGCAGGAGGCGGACGGTGGCGAGGCCGAGGCCGATGCCCGGCACCTCGCCCGTGAAGGTCTTCTCCAGCTGGCCGAAGGGCCGGCCGAGCTCGGCCAGCACGTCCGCGGGCAGCCAGACGCCCGGGGCGAACACCGCGAGGCTCCAGCGGTCCGCGGTGCCCGTGAGGCGGGCGGTCGCGTGCTGTTCCTTCGCGGAACTGAACTTGGCGTAATTCTCGAAAATCTCGGACAGCGCGATCTCCAGCGTCTCGCCGTGCGCCACGGTACCCGCGGGGGCCTCGAGCCGCACGTGACCGACCAGGTCCGCGCCCTCGGCGGCGGAGTCGACGATCTGCGCGAGCGAGCGCGGCGCCGCGTCGGCGGCGGTCGCCCGCAGCGAGAACGCGGCGGCGTGGTAATCAAGGATGCCCGTGAGGGTCTCCTCCAGGCGCCGGGCGCTGGTGCGGGCCACGTCCAGGAGTTCCTGCGAGCCCGCGGTGTCGCCGCTCTCCCGGTCCTCGGCGAGGAAATCCAGGATCGGCCGCAGGCCGTTGAGCGGCGTGCGGATCTTGTGCGCGATGAGGTGCTGGAAGGCAAAGGTCTCGAGCGCATGGCGCACCTCGCGGGTGCGGTCGGTGAACTTCAGCAGGGTCTGGTCGGATGGGGCCTCGATGGCGTGGAGCTCGACCTCGAACCAGCGGGCCTCGACGAGTTCGGTCTCCGGCTGGACGATGGCAAACGACGCGCCGCCCGGCAGCCGCAGCTCGCGCCACGCCGCCCAGGCATCAGCGGGCTCGGCCCGGAAGTGGCGGCCGACGGCAGTGGCGACATCCTCGCCCTCCTCGCCGGTGAGCCCGAAGATCTGGCGCGCACCCTGGTTGGCGTACACCACGGCGCCGCGGCCGTCGGCCACGATCACCGGCTCGAGCGAGTGGTCGACCAACCAGCGGAAGCGGTCGCGCTCGCCGGCCAGCGTGCGGAAGCGGTCGAGACGCATGATCGTGCGCACCTTCGCCCGGAGCTCCGGGGAGTAGAACGGCTTGCGGAGGAAGTCGTCGGCGCCGGCGTCGATTGCGGACACCAGGGCCTCGGACTCCTCGGCGGCGGACAGGACGATCACGGGAATCTCGCGCGTGCGGGGGTCGGCCCGGAGCTGCGCGCAGACCTCGTAGCCGTTCATGCCGGGCATCATGATGTCCAGCAGGATGAGGTCGGGCTGCTGCGTGAAGGCGGCGGCGAGCCCCGCGGGGCCGTCGGCGGCCTCGTGGAGGACGTAGCCGCCGGCCTCGTGCAGCAGGTCGCCGAGGCGCAGGCGGACGGCGACGTCATCGTCGATGACGAGCACTTGGCGGGCCCGACTCATGACGCGACCTCCTCGGTCTCAGCCATGACCGCCGGGGCCTCGACGAGGCCGAGGCGCACGGCGTGCAGCGTGAGCTGGGCGATGGAGCGGAGACCGGTGCGGCGGGTGATGCGGGCCCGGTGGTTCTCGACGGTGCGGACGCTGAGGGAGAGGCGGACGGCGATCTCCTTCGAGGAGAGGCCCTCGGCGAGGAGGCGGAGCACCTCGCGCTCGCGGGCGGAGAGCTCGAAATTGGTCTCGATGGTGTCGGGGCTGCGGGCTATGCGCTGGACACTGCGGGCGACCGCGGGCCCGAGGTAGGTGCGGCCGGCGCCGATCGCCTCGAGGGCGGCGGTGAACTCGCCGAAGCTGGCGGTCTTCTCGATGTAGCCGCGGGCGCCGCAGGCGAGGGCCTCGCGGACGGCGAGGTCGGTGGTGTTCGCCGAGAAGACGAGGACGAGCGGCGGCGGCTCGTTGCGCACGAGGCGCATGAACTCGGAGCCGAGTCCGTCGAGCAGCATCCAGTCGAGCACGACGATCTCGGGCTTCTTCTCCTGGGCGACGCGGAGCGCCTCCTCGACGGCGCCGGCCTCACCCACGACCTCGAAGCCGGGCATGGCGGAGACAAAGGCGACGAGCATCTGACGGATCGCGGTCTGGTCTTCGACGACCATCACGGTGTGCTTGGCAGGGGCGGGAGTGGGAGCGGTGGCGGGCATGACGCCAAAATACAGATTCCAAACGCGAAACTTAATAGGTAGTTCTTGTTCGCGGTTTCCACGTATCCCCTGCGTGGTCTTGGCACGGGGTGCCATGATGCCCGCGCGGCATGACGAGTCTTCCCTCGCGCTGCACAACTCGCTGGACGATAACCTCCGCCGCCCGCTCCGGCCCCGCCGCGCCGCCGTGCATCGCCCGGGAGTCCACCGCGTGGAATGCCCCATGGAATAATTCCACCGGGGGGACATTGGCGGTTTTTTGACGAATCCGCGCAAATTTCTCCGGGAAAAAAGCAATTCTACCCGTGCCAATCTCCGGTCCGCACCGGTTTTTTCGCGCGCCGGCGCGGGTCGCACTGTGTCGCCAATAATGATGACAACCCGGGCCCGTTTGCGGATTGCGAGCCGGCATCTCCCGTCCTGCCGTAATTGAGTAAGGTTCCCCACCCACCCCTGCCCCGCCGTGAAACTACTCTCACACCTTCCGCTCTTCCGCCGCCTTGCCGTGCTCCTCGCCGCCGCGCTTGGCGCCGGCTTCGCAACGCGCGCCGCCGCCGCCCCGGCGCCCGATCCGTCATTCTTCCAGCACTGCGTCTTCGTCTGCGTCGACGTGCAGGAGCCGGGTCCCCGCCACCACATGAAGCCCGAGGAGATGCCGAAGGAGTGGGTCCGCTTCGGCTTCACGGTCGAGGACGTGAACGCCGCCGTCGACTACGCCTACGACGTCGCCTACCCGAACTCGCGGCGCGTGGCCGACGGCTGCCGGAAGCTCGGGCTGCCGATGGTCTTCATCCACTGGGGCTGCCGGTTCCGCGACGGCATGGACCTCGACCCGGTGATCCGCCAGTCGTTCCTCGCCCAGCACGGGGCGGACTACGCCAAATGGGGCCACCACCTCACCGACCCGGGCTCGCGGCCGGCGGAGCTGCTCGGTGTGCGCGAGGGCGAGTACGTCCTGCCGAAGACCGGCCAGGACGGCTTCAACTCCTCGAATCTCCCGTTCGTGCTCACGAACCTCGGGGCCAAGAACATCGTCTTCATCGGCGGCCACACCGGCGCCTGCCTCGGCAAGACCGCGGCCTCGGCGAAGCGGCTCGGCTACCGCATCCTCGTCGTGGAGGACGCGACCTTCGACGCCCGCGAAACCGGCCGCCTCCGCTGCCTGGCCGAGACGGGCTACGACTACACCGTGACGACCGAGCAGTTCCTGAAGCTGGTTGAGGCCGCGAAGACTCGGTCGCCCTGAGGCCAGCCGCATGAGCGCCACCCCGCGGGAAATCGTCCAGCGCACGCTCGCGTTCGCGAATCCGCCCCGGGTCGCGCGCGAGTTGTGGGCCCTGCCGATCGCCACCGAGCGCTATCCGCGTGAGCACGCGGCGATCGTCCGCGATTTTCCCGCCGACTTCGTCGGGATCTCCGGCCACGAGCGCGAGCCCGCCCAAACCCGCGGCGACATGTTCGCGGTCGGGGAGTACGTGGACGACTGGGGCTGCACCTTCGTCAACATCCAGCACGGCGTGATCGGCGAGGTGAAGGAGCCGCTGGTCCGCGACTGGGCGGCGGACCGGGCGCGGGTGCGGGTGCCGCGCGAGTGGCTGACGCTGGATCGCGACGCGGTGAACCGCGACTGCGCGGCCACGGATCTCTACACGACGTCGACGCACTGGGCCCGGCCGTTCGAACAGCTCCAGTTTATCCGCGGGACCGAGGACCTCTTTGTGGACCTAGCCGAGGGCGAGCCGGCGATGAAAGCCTTCCTGGCGGAGATGCACGCGTTCTACTGCGACTTCTTCACCGCGTGGTGCCGCACGGACGTGGACTCGATCCGGTTCATGGACGACTGGGGCTCGCAGCGATCGCTGCTCATCGCGCCGGCGCTGTGGCGCGAGGTGTTCAAGCCGCTGTACCGCGACTACGCGCAGATCGCGCACAGCCACGGGAAGCGGATCTTCATGCATTCCGACGGGGCCATCGCGTCGATCTACCCGGATCTCGTCGAGATCGGCATCGACGCCGTGAACTCCCAGCTGTTCTGCATGGAGCCCGAGAACCTCGCGGTCCACGCGGGCCGGATCACCTTCTGGGGTGAGATCGACCGCCAGCACCTGCTGCCGAACGGGACGCCACAGGAAATCGATGCCGCGGTGCGCCGCGTGCACGCGAACCTCTGGAAAAACGGCGGCTGCATCGCTCAGTGCGAGTTCGGCCCCGCCGCCCGACCCGAGAACGTCCGCCAGGTCTTTGCCTCGTGGGACCAGGTGGGCGGGAGGCAATAAGCGATAGGCTGTAGGCTTTGGATCTTGCGGGCGTGACGGAAAGTTGGCCGCAAGGAGGCGCAAGAGGCGCATAACCAGACCCTCTGACCAGCTGACCGCCTCGCTTACCGCCCAAAGCCTATCGCCTACAGCTTAACGCCTACCGCGCCCGTGGGCGGGGCTCCGGGCGGACTTCGGTGAACAGAATCGTCTCGGCGGCGGCGCCGTAGGGCGCCACGGCGACCGTCCGGCCGTCGGGATTCACCACGCACGAGCAGCCGATGCAGTCGTGGCCGTGCCATGGGCCGCCGTCGATCCGGCCGACGTTGCTGCAGCCCGCAACCCAGAGCCGGAACTCGCGCGCCACGGTCGCGTAGTTCTCCTGCCAGTCGAGGCCGTAGGGGCGCTTCACGGGGTCGTAATCCGGCGGGACCGCCCACGCCGACGGCGAGAGGATCACGTCCGCACCCATGAACCCGAGCGTGCGCGCCACCACGTGGCCGCGCGCAAAACCGTCGGCGCAGATCATCAGCCCGAAGGTGCCGAGCGGCGTCACAACCACGCCGAGCCGGTCGCCCTGGTCGTACACGTCGTGGGCGATCGCGAGCTCGTTGAGTTTGCGGTGATGCAGGATGACCTCGCCGGCCGGCGAGACGAGGACAGCGGCGTTATAAACGCGCTCACCCGCCCGCTCGGTCAGCCCTGCGCAGACATGGATCCGGTGAAGCCGGGCCGCGGCGCGGATCGCCTGGCAGCGCTGGCCGTCCGGGATGGGCTCGGCCCACTGCCGGCTCGACGGATGGGTCCAGCCGAGATCCAGCGCCTCGGGCAGCAGCACGACCTCGGCGCCACCCTGGGCGGCGAGCTCGATCTGGCGCAGCGCGTGGGCCAGGTTGCGGTCCCGGTCGCCACCCACCACCGTCATCTGAGCGAGGGCGAGGCGAAAGGGACGGGACGGGGCGTTCATGGCTCGGCGGCGGAGGTGACCACCGCCACGAGGTCGACGCTGAACGACGGCGCCTCGAGGCGCAACTGGCCATCCTCGGCGCGCGCCGATCGCCGGCCCGCCACGGCGCCGGTGGCCGGGTCGTACCACGTGACCGCGAACTCCCCGGCCGGCCAGTCACGCAGCCGCAGGGTCACGTCGGTCTGCTCGGGCAGGACGTCGGCCTTGGCACCCGCGGGATACACGGCGCGCGGCGCGACGACATAGACGATCGCCCGGTTGTCCTGGCGCAGCGCCACGGCCTCGGGCCTCCAGCCGTCGGCGTCCTCCGGGGCCCGGCGGATGTTCTCCACGCGGCAGCGGTCAAAGGCCGCCCATTCCCCACCCTCGGCGCGGAGTGACACGGTGTGCGGGCCGGGCGGGACCGGCAGGGAGACCGTGCAATCCATGGCCTGGCGGTACGGCAGATTCTCCTTGGGCGGCGCGAGCCGGACGCGAGAGACCTCGCGCTCGTCGATGCGTGCGACCAGCTCCGGCGCCCCGCGCACGCCGAAGACATGCGCCTCGAGCCGGGCGTCAACGCCCCAGTCGGCCGAGACGGACCAGGTCGAAGCCGGCGCGCTGCCCGCGCTGCGGACAAACGCGGGCAGCCGCTCGAAGGCCCGCTCGGCGGAGACGGGGCCGGTGACATGAAGCGTGCCGGGCACGACCAGGCGGCCCTGGCGGTTGAGATTGAGCTCGCCCGAGAAGAGGACCTCGCCGGCCTCGCTGGCGAGCACCGTGGTGCCGCCGCCCAGCGTGTCGACCTCGGCGGGGCGCCAGGCGCCGGACTCCCAGCCGGCGCGCGCGAGGATGGATTTCGCCGCGGCGAAGAGCGGGTAGACATTGTCGTCGTGCATCTCCTGCCACCACCACGGCAGCGGCGAGCCGACGGAGCCGCCGAGCACCCCACCCCACCAGGCCTGGCGGAGACCGCGGAGCTTCGGGTCGGTCGCGCGGGCCCAGCTGAGGGAGTTCACGCCAAATTCGCCGATGAGCGCCGGCTTGTGGTAGCGCGCAAGGAAGTCGCGGGTCAGGGCCGCGTGCCGCCGCGCCGGCGCCGGCTCGTCGTAGGAGTGGAACACGGCGAAATCCAGCTCGGGCACGGCCCACATCTCCGGACGATCGGAGCCGCCGGTCAGGCTCGTCGTGATGAGGTGCGCGTAGGGATCCATCCGCCGCAGCCGGCGCGCGAGCTCGCCATGCCATGCAATCACGTCCGCCCCGCGCAGGCCCCGCGGCTCGAAGACATTGTCGATCTCGTTGAAGAACTGCCACGCGAGCAGCCGCGGGCTCGCGCCGTAGCGGGCCACGAGGTAGCGCAGGCGCTTCTCGTAGAGGTGCCGCGCGGCCGGGTCGGTGAAGAAATCGTTCGCCGTGCGGCACGGCCCGCCGTTCGCGACGTTGTACGGGTGCCGGTTCCACCAGTTGCCCGTGCCGCCCCAGGCGGGATTGTCCGTCTGAAACATGCCGTGATAGTCGAGGCAGAGGAAAAGATAGATGCCGTGGCGCTCCGCCGCCGCGAACACCTGGTCCAGCTGCCACGCGCCCGGCTGCCCGTAGCGCGTCAGCGTGCCGTGCTCCTGCTCCACATTGGCCCACCACGGAGCCATCCAGAGCCGCGCGGCGTTCAGGCCCGCCTTTTCCATCGCCGCGAACCACTCGTCGTAATTGTAGGTGCCGTGGGTGTGACCCCAGCAGACGTTCCACCCCAGCAGCCGCAGCGGCCGGCCGTCGGCAGTCTGCAGCGTCGCGTGGTCGCCAGCGAGCGCGACCCAGCCCTTGGCAGCGTCCGCGACGGCGCCCTGCGCCAGGAACTCCGTCTCGGCAATCGTCTCCTCCGCGCCCAGCCGACGGGAGAGCCCGATCGTCACCCGGTGCTTCCCGGCCTCGGTCGCGGTCAGCCGCAGCCGCCAGCCCGGCGCGCCGGTCTCCGTCAGCTTCTCGCCCGTGCCCTCGATCGCGCGGGTGAAATCCTGCATCCAGAACAGCGGCACGCGGCGCGTCTGTCCCGACGGCGCGGTCACTGTCGCCGTGAGCGCGATCTCGTCCGGGTCGAACGGGTTGCCCGCGGCCGGCCCATCCTCGAGCCGCAGTTCCACGCGCTGCCCGGCCGCGACCGTGCCGGGGGACGTCAAGCGCGGGGCCGCCGCCAGGCCTAGCGGCAGGACCAGCGCGAGCAGCCCGAGCGCGCCGGGGATCCGGCGCCACGGAAGCCAGACGATGGAGCGGCGGCTCACGGTCTCAGTGCTTGATGATCGACTGGGCCGGGACCTCGACCAGCTCGCCTCGCACCTTCACCTTCTGCGGGGTGTTCCGCATGTTGAGGATCCAGAGGCCGCTGTCGGTCTGGGCCATGAAGAGATCGTCCATCCCGAGCACGAGGCTGGCGGGAACCTGGCGGAGCCAACCCTGCGCGATGCAGAGCTCGAGGGTGTCCTTCACGAAGTGCAGCGGCAGCTGTTCCGCGACGGTCCACGCCGCCTCGGTCACCTTGAGATCCATGGGACCGTAGTAGGCGAACACCTGCCCTTTCCCGACCGGGCGGCGCCAGGCGACCTGCAGCTTGTCGCTGTAGGCCGCGCCGAGCAGCGGCTGGCAGTCGGGCGTGGCGGCGGTGAAGGCGTCGAAGGTCATCAGGTCCTTCTTGGCGGCGATCGACAGCAGGAGCTTCGGCTCGCGCACCACGAGGCCCGAAATGCCGACCGCCTCATCGGCGCCTGGCGGCAGGCCGGCCAGGTCGTCGAACGCGACCGACTTTCCGTCCCAGTCCAGCGGTCGCGAGCCGAGGAAGTACACGACGCCGCCCTGTCGCACCCAGTCGGCGATGCGGGTCACCGTCTCGGCGGACATGAGGCGCGTGTTGGCCACGATGAGGAGCGACTTGTCCTTCAGGATCCCGTCGGCGATCAGGTGATCGTC
Source organism: Opitutaceae bacterium (assembly GCA_035334485.1). Taxonomy (GTDB): domain Bacteria; phylum Verrucomicrobiota; class Verrucomicrobiia; order Opitutales; family Opitutaceae; genus Opi-474. Next base: position 9,033 of record DAOQKI010000033.1, on the reverse strand, counting down.
GGCGAAGTCGTAGTCCACGAAGCGCCGGAGCTGGCTCGCGAGGTCGCTGAAGCCCTCGCGGTCCGCCCAGGTGTCGGTCGACAGCGGGTTCGGCGAGTAGAGCGCGGTCTCGATGACGGGCCGGGTGGCACGCAGGAGGCCGTGGTACTTCTGGACGAATTCGCCGGCGGGGCCGAGCGGGACGCGCCCGTCCACCGGCGTGCCGAGCAGCCCGTTGCCGTAGGTGTGAAGCTGGCGGTTGCCGGAGGTGAAGGCGTTGAAGATGCGGCCGAGGTAGCCGACGGGCGTGACCACGGACGCGGGCTCGTGCCCGACGTACGCGCCGTAGAAGCGGCCGGCCGAGCCGACCATGCGGGTGAGCCGCACGTTCATCGGGAACGAGCTAGCCTCGTTGGTGATCCGGACGCCGGCGCCGTACTTGGCGGCGATTTTCGCCTGGGCGCTGAAGTCCGAGCCGTGCTCCGCGGCCATGTCGCCGCCGGTGCAGAGGTAGATCTCCTCGTCGGGGAAGAACTCGCGGGCCGTCTTCAGCCAGAACTCCGCGTAGTCCGTCATGGCCCCACGGTACCACGCGAGCTCCTCCTGCCAGGCCCGCTCCGACGGCGCCTGCAGCGGCGGGAACGGCTTCACGTCGGCGAACGAGGCGTAGTGCGAGCGCCAGGACTGGTTGAGCGCGTCGATGCCCGCCGGGTAGTGGGCCTTCACGTAGGCCTGGAAGTCGGCGGCGGCGAGCGGGTCGCCGCACCAGAAGCCGGCGTGCGAGTGGTACTCGCCGGGCCAGTTGCCGAGCACCGAGTAGATCGCCTCGCCGTAGTCGCCGGTGATGCCGATGATCACCGACTCGATGACACCCAGCGGCCGGAAGTGCTGGGCGAACGCCGCGAGGTAGGTGCGCACGTACTGTTTCATCGCGGGCGACCAGATCGAGGGGATCTTCGAGTCGCGGCCGTGCTCCAGGCACCGCAGCATTGTCACCGCCGGGTCGGTGCGGACGAACTCCGGGGTTAGGTACCACGGCCCCGCGACGACGAAGGGCACCAGCTTGATGCCATGGCGCTTGTACAGGAGGGCGTTGGACTCGTAGAGGGACCAGTCGTAGGTGCCGCGCTTCGGCTCGACCTTGCTCCAGTAAATGTAGCTCTGGATGCTGGTGTAGCCGAGGGCGCGCAGGGTCTCGAGCTGGGCGTCGACCGCGGGCGTCGTGGCCGTCAGCTCGTCGCTGCCAAGGGTGAGCTCCATGGGCGCGCCCGGGGGCAACGGCGCGGGGGCGGCGGACAGCAGGGAAACGGCGGCGAAGACGGGCAGCAGTCTTTTCATGGGTCAGGAATTCGGGGTGGAGGCATCGGGCACCGGCGCGCGCATCAGCGGGCGCCACCAGAACCAGTACATGCCGGCAAGGCCGGTCAGGAAAATCGGCAGCGTGCACCAGAACGCGTCGTACGCCTTGATCACGAGCTGCATCGGGAGGAGGAACAGCGTCACCTGCCACACCAGGGCGAACGGCACGGCGATCATGTCATTGCGGTTCTCCCGGTCCATGGCCTCGCGCTCGGGACCCTGCACCTGGTCATGCAGCGGCTTCCAGAAGCCGAACGGCCGCGTGGTCCGGTAGAAATGCTGGAGCACCGGCATCGGCGTCGGCGGCGTGAGCAGCGAGGCGCCGATGGTGCCGACGAACGAGAGGCTGGTCGTGATCACGAACTGCCATTTCTCGGACAGGTCGCGGAAAAAGAAGAAGATCACGAATGCCCCGATGGCGCCGAGCACGGAGCCGCCGACGCAGCCCCAGGCGTTGCACCGCCACCAGTAGAGGCGCAGCAGGCCCGGCGCCAGCTGGCCGGCGGTCAGACTCATGATGATGAAGCCCCAGATGCCGTTGATGCTCGAGGTGTAGACGCCACAGAAGAAGCCAGCGAGCACGATGCCAAGGGTGACCGCATAGGAGGCGACCATCAGCTCGCGGTTGGCCGCCTGCGGCCGCAGGAACGCCTGGTAGATGTCCTTCACGAAGTACGCCGAGGAGCCGTTCACCATGCCATTCTTGCACGACATCATGGCGGCGAACATGGCGACGACGATGAGGCCCTTGAGACCGGACGGCACCATGTTGAGCAGGACCGCGGGCAGAATCTGCTCGGGGTTTATCCCGCCGCTGTAGCTGACCAGCGGCAGCTTGAACTGCCACTGCGTGCCGAAGAGCGACTGCAGCGTCTGGATCAGCTCCGCGGGATAGCTGGCGGGCCGGTTGATCACGTCGCTCGTCAGATCATGCCACGCCGCCTCGGTGACGTTCGGGTAATAGTGGTGGATCGCATCGGAGGCGGCCTTCACGACCGAGAGGTCCGAGTAGTTGGCGGCGACGAAGTGGATGCCGAGGACCGCGAAACCCATCATGAGCGGCCAGCGGAAGCTGATCAAAATCGCCTGCTGGAGGGACTGCAGGCCGCAGTCGCGGTCGCTGCGGGCGCCGAAGTAGCGCGCCTCGGCGCCGGTGCCGAGACCGCCGAGCGAGTGACGGAGCAGGTAGAAGCCCGCCATGACGATCAGCAGGGAGTATTGCTCGTAACCCGGCGGCATGGGCGTGTTCCAGGCCGGCATCGAGTTCACCCAGTCGGGATTCCCCGTCACGTGCGTCGCCATCGCCGCGAGGCCGCCGGAGTCGGGCACCAGGTGCCACGCCATCAGGCCGATCACGACGCAGGTGATCATGATGATCACGCCCTGGACGAGGTCGGTCAGCACGACGCCGTAGAAGCCGGAGCTCACCGTGTAGGCCGTGGTCAGGACGACGAGCGCGAGGGTCGTGTAGAGCGGCGGGAACGGGAAGAACATCCCGAGGAACAGCGTCGCGCCGCGCACGAGGTAGGCGATCATCATGACCGTCGTGAAGATCGTCATGACCGCGCCGAACACGCGCATGGCCTGGGCGACGTGGTTGTTGCCGAAGCGGTAGATGCCCCACTCGGCGCCGGTCATGCAGCCCGACCGCCGGTGCCACTTGCCCGTGTAGACGAGCATGAACGCGAGGATCAGCACCGCACCGCCGCGGAACTCGATGAACAGGCCGCGCGGCCCGAGCATGTAGAGGAACGACGTGATGATCATCGTGCCCGTGAGGTCAAACCAGTTGGCCATGCCCATCACTCCGAGCAGGTACCACGGGATCCGGCGGCCCCCGAGGAAGTAGTTGTCCAGGCTGGCGCTCGCGCGCCGGCTCATGACGAGCCCCATGATTAGGCTCAGCGCGAGGTACGCGACGATGATCGAGTAATCGAGGGTGGTAAGGGAGTGCATGTGGGAAAGTCGGCGGAGGTCAGGAAGCGGGGCCGGCCGCGAGGCGCTCGCCGGCGAGACGGTAGAAGGTGCCGATGTCGAGCACCTCGAAGTCGATTTCCGGATGCCGCGTGCGGAGTACCGCGAGCATCTCCAGGATCTGGGTCGGGCTGGTCCACACGATGCGGAACATGTAGAAGCCCTTCAGTCCGCCCGAGTTCTCGGCGATGGCGGTGGCGATGATGTCCGCAGTCCGCTCGGGCCCGGGGAACTCGTTGGCCTGGTTGAGGAGGTTCAGCACCGGCATCCCGCGCCACACGTGCGGAGTCGGGCCGTGACCGGTGTTGGTGTGCATGTCCCAGACCATCGAGCCCATGCCCTTTGGCGCGAAGGCCTGGAAGGCGTCCTTCACCGCCGGGGTCGGCTCGGCCCAGTCCAGCACCATCGGCGCGAACGCGAGGTCGGCCTCCTGAAAATAGGCGCGGTTGTGCCGGACGAACGCCGGAAGATCGGCCGGGGCGATGCGCGTCGGGTTGATGTAGCCGGCGGCGCCCGCGTCGGCCGTGATCGTGTCGGCCGGCGTCATCGTCGCGTAGTAGTGGGCGACCACGTCGGGGTAGGTGTCCCGCAGGTTCGGATTTATGCCCCACGCCAGCGGCACCTGGCCGCGGTTTGGGTCGTCCCAGAACTTCGGCAGGTAATCGTAGAGCACGTAGGCCGAGTCGTAGTCGGCCATGTATAGGCAGAGGTAGGTCTTGCCCTTGGTGGCCGTCAGCGGCGCCGGCGCGACCTGCCGCAGCGGCGCGCGCGGCGCCTGGCTGTGCAGCGACTGGTTATAGCAGTCGCTCGTCGAGGTGTTCTGGTAGACGAGGTACGGCGAGATGAGGTGCACCGTCTCCCACTCCGTCGGCACCGGCTCGTGCGCGCTCGCGTGGCCGCCGAAGTGGCTGTATTTCTCGAACGAGAAGAACCCGGTCAGCTCGGTCAGGTACCGTCCCCCGCTCCACCGCCGCGTCTCCGCGAGGATCAGCCGGTACGTCTCAAGGTCGAGCCCGAGCCGCTGGCCCGGATCGTCGGCCGGGCGCTCGTCGCCCCACGGCGAGAGATCGAACACGAAGGCGCGGTTGCGCACCGCCCAGTCGCGCGTGACGGCGTAGCCGACCTGGCCTGACTCGCGGAGGCCGTAGGCGTCGTGGAAGAGGCAGAGGAAGCGGCTCGAGCAAAGCCCCTTCGCCAGCAGCTCGCGCACCGCCCAGCGATAGGCGTCGTTCTTCGGGCTGCCGGTCTCGGCGCCGGTGAACCGTCCGCGCAGGTCCTCGATCACCGGGAGGCGCCACCGGGCTAGATACTGCGCCGCCAGCTCCGGGCTCAGCACAATGGCGTCGCGCACGCCCGCGACGGTGGTCGCGACATTGACCGTGGCCGGCACCGCCGGGTCCCAGATCACCGCGCCCTTGAGCTTGGACCCGGCCCGGCGGACAAGCTCGTCGAGATTCGCCGCGGGCACGGGCCGGCGCGATGCCAGCCAGCCGCCCGGACGGCTGAAGCGGTCCCACCAGTACTGCGGCCGCGGGTTGTGCGCCGAGAACAGGTAGACCTGCGGCGCGTCGCGGTTGAGCACGCCCTGGACCGTGGACGCCGCGACGGCCTCGTCGTAGGCCGCCGCGTTGCCGGCACCCTGCAGGACGTAGGTGGTCAGCCCGCCGGGCACCGGCAGCGTCGGATCCTGCGCGGCGATTCGTCCCGTCGCGACCACCAGCATGGCCGCCAACCCGGCGAGCGCGCAGCGCGGCCGGAAGGGGCGGACCAGGGTGGTGAGCGGGCTCATCAGCACGTGAACCGCAGGGTTACAATCTGCTTGGGCTGCACGCGCCGGCGGTGGACGCCCCGCGACACGCGGGTCCGCGCCGCCGTGGCCTCGCCCTCGAGGTTGACCGGCTGCACGGCGTTCGGCACCGGGGCGCCGGCCGGACGGCCGCGGAAGTCGAAGGTCGCCTGCAGCGCGCGGTCGGTCGGATTAAATCCGCGCACCTCGAGCCCGCCGCCCTGTTCGCGGACGCTCGTGACGACCAGACCGCCCGTGACGGCGAGGAACGACGAGGCGGGAGGCAGCGTCGCCTTCGGCCCGGCGTGAATGGCGACGTCGGCCGCGGCCAGCTGCACGTCGCGGAGGCCGGCGCCGAGCTGGACGCCGAGGTCGCACAGCCGCGAGCGGTCGACAGCGCCGCGCACCGGGACGATCCAGTACTGGAACGAGAGCTCGCCGATGAGCTGACCCGCGGGCTCGCCGTCGGTGAAGATAGTGCGGCGGGTCGAGCGGAAGAGCGTCAGGGCCAGCGTCCGGTCCTCGTCGTCGCAGACCGCGGATTCCATCAGGCCGGGGGCCACGACCGCGAGACCGCGCCGGCGGTCGGAGACGGCGGTCCACGTCTGCTGCGGGCCGGTCTCGACCGCGAGCTCGCGGCGGAGGTGGTTGTCGGCCGGGAGCGAGATCGGGCGCTCAACGACGTCGAAGGCGGAGTCCGCGAGGTAGGTGCGCGCGGCGGTGCCGGACGGCAGGAGGACGCGCAGGCGGTGGTCGCGGATCCGGTTGTCCACGCGGGTGCGCACCTCCAGGCGGTCGCTGCCGCGGGCGAGGGAGACGAAACTGTCGACGACGAGCTCGCCCATCTCGGCCGAGCGGACCATCCGGTCGAAGCGGAACTCCACGGGCAGACGGAGCACCGTGCGGATGCGGAACCGGGCGAGCTCCGGGCCGTTGTGGGCCAGGGCGATGTCGGCCGCGGCGGCGGTGGAGACGAAGGCCTGGTCGTTGACGGCCTGGCCGTGGTACCAGCCGTCGCCGATGTCGGCGATGTCCTCGAAGGTGAGCAGCCGGTCGTAGGTCTCGCCGGTGCGGTGGTCGGTGAGGGACACCGTGCCGTTCGCCCCGATGCGGACGCCGAGGATGCCGTTGTCCATCGCGCACGGGCCGGTGGCGAGGCCGGGGGCCGCCGGGTGGCGGGTCGGGAGAGAGACGGGAGCCACGATGGAATCGGACGCGGCGCGGGCACCCTCGCGCAGCGTGAACATCGCGTAGCCCAGCGCTGGGAGCTGGAGCCGCACGGCCACGGTGACGTCGTTGGTCCGGAAGGGCTGCGGGAAACGGTTCGGGAAATTCCGGACCTTGCCGCGGTTTGGGTCCTGCGCGAGGCGCTGGTACGGGAGCTCGGCGCCATCGGGACCAAAGAGCCGGAAGGCAGGCTTGGCCTCGAAGCCGAAGAACTCCTGGAAGCTGCCCCACTCCGCCGGGACGCGCAGGGTCAGCTCAACGGTCTCGTCGAGCGGGCGCGGGAGCGGATTGGCGACGAGCACGCGGCGCTCGCCGGGCCCGACGGCGCCGGCCGCGCGGGCGGCGAGCTTCACCAGCGCCTCCTGGGCGCTGAGGTCGGCGATCTGCTCGCACTGGGCGAAGCGGTACTTCATGTCCTCGTGCACCGCGTCGACGCTGCAGCCGCACATCGAGTCGTGCGGGTGGTTGAGCAGCAGCCAGCGCCACGCGACCCGAAGGTAGTCGGCCGGATACCGTTCGCCGCACAGGGCGGAGGCCATGGCACCGAGCGGCTCGGTCCAGTGGCACAGCAGCATCTGGCAGCGCACGTTGGCCTGCTTGATCCACACGCGGCTCGAGAGCACGCCGGGGATCAGCCACTGCTGGTCCTCCACGGTGGGAAGCATGGCGGTCTCACGGAGCTCGCCGCGCACAACGTCGCGGATCCGCCCGGACTGAGCGGCGACGGCGGCCAGGTACTCGTCGAGCGTGGCCGGCCGCACCGCATAGGGGAAATCCGGGCCGGGCCGGCACGCGAACAGGGCGCGGTAGTAGTCGGCGTCGTACTGGAGGTGGTCGCCGCCGTCGAAGAGCAGGATCGGGTCGACCGCGTTCCGCCGCGCCTCTTTGTCGAGGTGGGTCACGAGGTCGCGGTGCGCGCGCTCGGGCTCGAACACCTGTTCCTGCTGGTGACAACGCCGCACGTCGTAGTCGTAGTCGCAGTAGCCGGTGCGCGGGAACCGGTAGCCGAGCACGCGGGTGCCGTCGGCGCCCTCCCACCAGAAATGGGCCTGCGCCCGCGGCTCGAGGCCGCGCCAGAGCAGGGCGTTCCGGATGCCGAACCCGGCGAAGATCTGCGGCAGCTGGCTGATGTGGCCGAACAGGTCGCACACGAAGCCGGCCGACGAGGGCTCGCCGCCCTGCTGGCGGGCCACCGCCCGGCCGAGCTGGAGGTTGCGCACGATGGCCTCGCCGGACACCAGCCACTCGTCGGGCAGGACATACCAGGGGCCGATCTTGACGGAACCGTCGCGCGCGCGGCGGCGGAGCTCGTCGGCGCGGTCCTCGCGGATCTCGAGATAGTCATCCACGATGACGGCCTGGCCGTCGGTCGTGAACGGCCCCTGCAGCCGGCCGGCCGCGAGGTCGTCGAGGACCCGGTCCATGAGCTTGACCAGACGCTGGCGGAAGCCCTGGAAAGTCTGGAGCCATTCGCGGTCCCAGTGCGTGCTGAGCACGTAGTAGACGGGTCGCGGGGCGACGGCACGGGAGCGGCGCGGGGTGGAGGAGGTAGGCATCGGGAATAGTTGGGGCGCGGGGCGAGGGATCTCGCACCGCGCAGGGGCGGGCCGGCGCCACGGCGCCGACCGGGGGGAAGTGGAAGGATACCGGGTGGAGCCGGGGCTGTCTTGTCCCCGAAACTGATTACAGGGCCACCCGGCGCTCAGTGGGCGAGCAGCAGGTCGAGCATCTTCCGGTCGACCTGGTGGCCGGACACCGTCTCGTACGCCACGTCGGCGCGGCCGCTGTCGAGCGGGCCGAACGAGCCGCGGAGATTCCACATCGCCCACCCCCACCCGGCCTCGCCCCAGAGCGCGAGCAGGTCGGACATCCAACCGAGGCAGGCCGCGTGCGGGGTGCGGGTGAAGCAGCCCCATTCGCCCACGTGGACCTTGACGCCGCGGTCGACCAGCGGGCGCCACTTGTCGATCAGCTCGGCCCGGAGCCGGGCGCGGTCCCAGCGCGACCCGCGCGCGTCGGTCATCGGCCAGGTCGGCAGCGCGTGCGACTCGAACTCCGCCTCCGGCACCCACGTGGCGGTGTAGTGGCTGACCATCTTCGGCAGGTAGCCGCGCGTGCTCTGCATGACGCCGTCGCCGGCGAGGGCCAGCACCGGCGTCTGCCCGATATCGGCGCCGTCGACGACGATGACCCGGTCGGGCGAGACGGCGCGGATGGCCGCGATCAGCGTGCGGGCGATGTGAACGTACTCCGCGTGGTCGGCCATGAACGGCGGCTCGTTGAGCAGGTCGAAGCTGAGGCGGTCGGCCGGGACGTGACGGTAGCGCCGGGCCAGCATCGTCCAGTGCTGCACCGCGACCTCGAGGGCGCGCGGGCTGGCGGGCCGGGCCCCGGTGAACAGCGGCTCGGGCTCGAGCTCGCGGCGGTTGACGCAGTAGCCCGGGATGCGGTGGAGCCCAAGGTTGAGGTGCAGGCCGTACTGCCGGCCCCACTCGACCGCCTGGTCGAGCGGCGCGAGCGCGCGCTCGTCGATCTCGGTCCAGCGGGCGGGATCGGACCAGCACCAGTACGACACGGGCAGCCGGGCGAAGTTGAAGCCCCACTGGGCAAGGAAGGCGAAGTCGAACTCCTCGAATCGCCGGCCGCGCTCGCCGTCGGTCATCTCGATGAGGTTGAAGCCGCGCCAGCGCGGGTCCCGAGGCGGCGGC
>DAOQKI010000032.1:0-36422 GCA_035334485.1 Opitutaceae bacterium | reverse complement strand
GTACTGGGTGCCGGACCCGCCGATCACGCACATCGGCGCGCCGATGGCGTAGGGCGATTCCTGCTTCGTGATCGGGGGCAGGTAGAACACGTCATACTCGAAGCCAAGGCTGCGGTCGTTCGCGAGTCGGCCGGTGAGCCAGCTGCCGCTCCAGAACATGATCGAGCCCTGGTTGACGAAGTCGCGGTTGAGGTCGGCGGAGATCAGGTCGCGCGTGATGTACGGCACGAGTTCCTCCATGTGACGCCACACCTCGGTGTAGCGCGGGTCGCGGCGGGTGAAGAGGCCCTTCTGGTAGAGGAAGGCGATCTCGTCCGGATCGAGGTACGCCGGCTGGTAGGCGTCCCGGTCCGGGTCCTTCTTCAGGTCGATGCCCGGCAGGAGCTCCTGGTAGATCTGGTCGAAGATCAGGTCCTGGCCCCAGTCGGCGAGGGCGTCGATGTTGACCGCGAGCGGCGTGCGGCCGAGCTGCCGGATGCGCTCCGACACGGCAAGCAACTCGCCCCAGGTCGTCGGCACCTTCAGGCCGTGCGCGGCGAAGAACGTCTTGTTGTAGAAAATCCCCGTCTCGACCATGTCGTAGCTGATGCAGTAGTTCCGGCCGTCGGGACCCTTCTTGCCGCGCGAGATGGCCTGGTAGCGGAACATGTCCCACCACTGCCGGGCGCCGGGCCCCTTGGGATCGCGCTCGGCGACGAAGGGATTCGGCGCCTCGAGAAAACGGTCGAGCGGGACGTACCAGTTCTTCTGCGTGTCGACCCAGACATCCTCGACGTTGACGGTCACGATGTCGGGCGCCGAACCGCCGCTCAGCTGGGTGACGAGAAACTCGCGCAGCAGCGGCGTGTTGATCACCTCAACGTGGGTGTCGGGAAACCGCGCCTCGAAGGCGGCGATCACCTTCGTGATGCCCTGCAGCGGCTGGCCCACGCCCTGCGGGAGGGTGCCGGGGAAGTAATTCCCGCCCGGCGCGAAGCGGATGACGTGCTTCACCGGTCGCTCAGGGCCGGCGGCGCTCGCCGGGTCGACGCGCCGCTCGGACGGGGGCCAGAGCAGCCAAACGCCGGCGCCGAGGACCGCGATCAGCGACAGCGGACGGAGGAGGGGGCGGATGAGCGAGGGCGACGACACGCGGGCAAGTCGCCCGGCGACCCGGACGAGCGCCCCATGGTCTCAGGGATGGGCGCAGCCGGCGCAACGGCAATGATTGGGGACAAGCCGCCCCTCCGTGTCATGGCTTGACCGGGGCCACGTCGCGGAGCTCGAACACCTGAATCGTGTCCATCGCCTCGTGATCCGCGTCGCTCGGGCCGCTCTCCCGGGTCGCGATGGACTGGCTGCGCGGCGCGCCGGGCGTGGGCAGGCTGTCGGCGTTGGGCGTCGGAAAATAGTACTCCATGTCGAGCGGTTCCCGAGAGTGGTCGCCGCCGAAGACATAGACCCGTCCACCGGCGATCACGGAAGCCACGTCGCGACCCGCCTCATACTCGAAGGAGTAGGGCGTCGAGCGCTTGGTCACGAGGTCGTAGGCGACGAGTTCGTGCTCGCCGAAGAGGAACAGATAATGCCCGAGGAAAGTGACGGCCATCGCGGGCGTCCGGGCATGGAGGGGCGGGAGGACGCGCCAGAGATGCTCGGACGGGATGTAGACCTCGACATTCGCGACGGCCATGTTGCCGCCGAAACCGCCGGGCACGACGATGAAGCCACCGTCCACGAGGGCCGCGCCGGCCATGCGCGGCGTGATCATGGGCACACCGGAGCTCCAGTGCTGGCGGGCGAGGTTGAGCACCCAGGTCGTGTTCGTGTTGGTGATGGCGCTCCCGCGCCGCCGCGCACCGCCGATCACGTAGACATCTCCGCCGGCGGCGACACAGGCGAAGTTGGCGCGAGGCTCGGGCATGTCAGGGCCGCGGGTGACCCGACCGGTCGCGAGGTCGACGATCTCGACCATGGGCTCAAACGGCTCATCGCCGACCCAGGTGGTCTCGGCATAGCCGCCGATGACGTAGAGCCGGTGGTCAACAACCACGACGCGATGATTGCGGCGGCCGCGCTTGAGCTCGGCGAACAGCTCGCACTTCCCGTTGCGGACATCGTAGCGCTCGATGCTGCGGAGCCGCGTGCCCTCGGAATTGGCGCCGCCAACGATGTAGATGAAGTCGCCGTCGGCGACGGCGGCCGCCGCGAAACGGGCGGTGCCGAGATGGTGGTCGAGATTCAGCCGGATCAGCGGTGGCACGGGCTTCGCGGGCAGCGGCGGCGCGTGGACCACGACGGGATCGAGGCGGCGCGGCGGCTCCTCGGCGCACAGGCTGAGGGCGAGGCCCGCCAGCAGGCAGACACACCGGAACGGTCGCATGGAGTAAGGATGTGCCCGGAAGACGACGTCGGAAAGGCGAAAGCGATGGATGGGCGGACGAGGCCGGTCGTCCGGGCACAAAAAAGGGCGGAGCCGGTGGCTCCGCCCTGAAAGACGCGGACGTGCGCCGCTTACTTGCCGAGCGACTTGCGGACGTCGGCGAGCTGGTTGGCGCTGCCGAGGAGGACGTTGCGGCTCGCGATGAACTTCGCGTACTCCTCGATGAAGACCTTGCCCGGCGGGCGGAAATCGAAATCGCCCGGGTGATCGCGGAAGAACTCGCGGTGCACGCGGGTCCAGACGAGCCGGCCGTCGGTGTCGATGTTGACCTTCGTCACGCCTAGCTTGGCGGCGGGCAGGTACTCGTTGGGGTCGACGCCCATGGAGCCGGCGATCTTGCCGCCGGCGGCGTTGATGCGGGCGACCTCGTCCTGCGGGACGGAGGACGAGCCGTGCATGACGAGCGGGTAGCCGGGGAGGCGGGCCTTGATCTTCTCGAGGACGTCGAAGTGGAGGGACTGCTTGCCCTTGAACTTGAACGCACCGTGAGACGTGCCGATGGCGCACGCGAGGCAGTCGGCGCCGGTCTTCTTGACGAAGTCCTGGGCCTGGGCGGGATCGGTGAGGCACGCGTTGCCCTCCTCGACCTTGATGTCCTCCTCGACGCCGCCGAGCATGCCGAGCTCAGCCTCGACGGAGATGCCCTTGGCGTGGGCCTTGTCGACGACGCGCTTCGTGATCGCGACGTTCTGGTCGTACGGCTCGTGCGAGGCGTCGATCATCACGGAGCTGAAGAAGCCGGAGTCGATGCAGTCGTAGCAGGTCTGCTCGTCACCGTGGTCGAGGTGCACCGCGAAGATGGCCTCCGGGAAGATCTCGCCGGCGGAGCGGATGATCGCCTCGAGCATGCGCTTGTCGGTGTATTTGCGCGCGCCCTTCGAAATCTGGATGATGAACGGCGCCTGGGACGTGATGCAGCCCTTGAAGAGGCCCATCGCCTGCTCGGCGTTGTTGATGTTGTACGCTCCGACGGCGTACTTGCCGTAGGCGTGTTTGAACAGCTGCGCGGTGGTTACGATCATGGCGAAGGAAGTTTAACCGCCGCGACTATCCGGAGGCGGTTTCGACCTCACAAGCGTATTCCGCGCCAGCCGCACGTCATCAGGAGGAACACGCCCCTCCGAAAGCTGCGCTGTCACCAAGCGGGGAGCGCAGGGTCTCAACGCGTTGGTGACAACGCGTGCCGCCCTTCAGCCACCGGGTTTGGTTGCGGGGGCGGAGGGAGCTGGAGCAGCGGGCATGGCGGGAACCACGATGGCTTGCCCGCCGCCGGCATTGCGGAACTGATTGCGCATGGCCTGGGCGAGTTGCTGCTGCGCCTGCTGCTGCTGCTGGAGCTGCTGGAGCGCCTGGACCTGCTGGGGCGCGAGCACGGACTGGGACTGGGTGATGGCGGCGTCCGTGATCGGGGAGCTGGGGCCGCCGCCGGCGAACGCGACGCCGAAGTTGGCGCGGATATTGTCGCGGGTCGCAGAGCCGCCGGAAGAACCGCTGTTGTTGGCGAGGATCTGGATCATCTGGTCGGACTGGGCCGACGTGAGGGGCGTGCTGGTGTAGCTGAGCGACTGCTCCAGCTGGGAGACGGTGTTACGCTGCGGCAGCGTGCGCTGGTAGTTCTGGTATTGCGCGAAACCGGCGTCGCCGAGGGTGCTCTTGATGTTGGCGTCGATCTCCGCCTGGGTGTCGCTGATCAGCTGGCGAAACTCGTCGCGATTGGTCCGCGGGTCGATGCCCTGGGCGCGGGCGGCGGCCATCACGTCCGCGATGGCGGTTTGTTTCTCGACCAGCAGGTCCTTGAACTTCGCGAGCTGCTCCGGCGTGAGATTGAGGTTCTTGAAGAGCGCGGCGTAGCGCGAGTCGAGGGCGCCCCGCTGCTGCTGGGCGAGCAGCTTCTGGATCTCCGGCTTCTCCATCATGGCCATGAAGCCCGCTGCGAGATTGCCCGGGCCACCGCGGCCGCGGCGGGGACCGCCTTCGTCGAGGTTGACGGCGCCAGGGCCGCCTTCGTCACTTGGCTCCTCGGCGCCCTTGGCCTTGGCGTCGGCCAGCGCGGCCTCGAGCTCGTGGCGACGCTTCTCGGAGTCCCAAAGCCGCTTCTGCCAGTCGGCGCGTTCGTCGGTCGAAAGGGTGGAGGCGCGGAGCTTGATCAGCTCCTGATACTGCCGCCACGCGACGGCACCGCCGGTGACGGTGGTCAGGGCGAGCAGGAGGATGAGGTAAGTCTGTCGGGATTTCACGGTTTAGAGTGATAGAGACGCGCGGCGCGCCAGGAAGTTTCGGTCGGGATGCCCGGGACCGTCGCAGGTCGAAGGACCTACGTCGAATGTCTTCTGGGATGCGGACCTGATTTTGAAATTCAAAATCCGAAATCCGGAGTCCGAAAGTCGGCCGGGGCGCGGGCCGGTCAGCGGGGCGGGAACTCGAAGTCCGCCTTGGTGCGGGTCTTGGACAGCACCAGGTAGGCGTTGAACGGCTTGCCGGCCTTCGAGGTGAAGCCCTCGATGAGGTTGGTCCGGCCGTTCTCCAGGAGATTGTGCAGCTCGCCGGGCGGAATCTCCTTCTGGCAGATGTGCCGCTTCATCGTGAAGACGATGCGGTTGTCCTGATCGGGACGGCGAACGTAGTAGCTGTCGCCGGCCTCGAGCACCTCGCCCTTGAAGGCGGCGCTCTGGGCGAGGACCTTGGCGTTCGAGAGATCCGGCGGCGCCTTGGTCTTGCGCGGGATGGGCTTGCCGTCCTTGTCGAGCTTCGGGGCGCGCGGCGGGAACTCCCAGGTGAACCGGGCGCCCTCGCGCTTGAGGAACGCGTCGAACGGGCGGCCGCGCTTGGAGATGAAGCCGGTGATCAGGTCCGTCTTGCCGTTCGCGATGAGCTGGATCACGTGCTCGCGGGTGATCGGCTTTTGGCACATCAGGCGGCCGATGCGGAAGCCCTGCTTCCAGCCGTCGCCATCGCGCTCGCGCAGGACGTGACTCGAGCCCACCTCGCAGAGTCCGGAGCCGGTCGCCGGATCGGTCCAGTAGGGCTCGACGGTGCCGAGGTCGACCTTGTCGCCGAAATCATACTCGGTCTTCCACTTCCCGGACTCCTCGTCCTTGGTGAGGCGGAGCAGGGCGGAGAAGCGCTTGTGGGTCTTGGCGGAGAGGAAACCCTCGAGCGGACCGATGGCGCGGTTGGCCACCAGGTCGCGGATCTCGGTCTCCTCCATCTTTCGGCCGCCAATGACCTTGTAGATCATGAACTCGCCGTCGTGGGACTTGTAGCCGCGCAGCGTCTCGCGCAGCGGCTTGCCGTCGGTCGGGGACAGGATGTCCGTCTCGCGGGCGATGGAGTCGTCCTCCTCGAAGCTCTTCACGCGCTCGACGATGCCCTTGGTCTGGTCGGTGACCTCGGTCATGAACTGCTCGCGCGAGAAATGGCCATGCTCCATCTGGCGGAGCTTGAACTCCCACTCGCCGGTCATCGCGGGAAGGGTGAGGGCATCGGCCTTCACGGCCGCGAGGAACTGGAGCAGCTGCTCGGCCTTCGCGGTCGGGATGAGCTCGCGATGGGTGCGCTCCATGTACTTCTGGTTGATCAGGCCGTCGATCGTGTCGGCGCGGGTGGCGGGCGTGCCCAGGCCGCGCTCCTTCATCGCCTCGGCGTGCTCCTCGTCGTCGATCAGCTTGCCGGCGCCTTCCATCGCGGACAGCAGCGTCGCCTCGGTGTAGCGCGGCGGCGGCTTGGTGGACTCCTCGTGGGTCCGGGCCTCAACGGTCTGGGCGCGCGGCGGCTGGCCGTCCTCGCCCGAGAGGGCCGGCAGCGCCTTCGAATCGGGCGAGTCGTCGTCGACGGTCGTCTTGCCGTACACGGCGAGCCAGCCGGCGGACGTGAGTACCTTGCCCTCGGTCTTGAAGTCGTGGCCCGCGACGTTGCTCAGGCGCGTGGTGACGTCGAATTCGGCGGCCGGGTAGAACGTCGCGACGAAGCGGCGTGCGATCATGTCGAACACCTTGGCCTCCATCTCGTCGAGGTGCTTCGGCGCAGTGGAGGTCGGGATGATCGCGAAGTGGTCCGAGATCAGCGCATTGTTGAAGATGCGCTTATTCGGCCGCACCCAGCCCTCGGCGAGGACCTTCTGCGCGTGGCCGGCGAGATCGCCATGGAGCCCAGCAAGCGCCTCGCGGCAGGTCGGCATGTAGTCCTCGGGCAGCGCCCGGGAGTCCGTGCGGGGATAGGTGATCGCCTTGTGCTTCTCGTAGAGGGACTGGGCGATCTGCAGCGTGCGGCGGGCCGGGAGGCCGAATCGGTTGTTCGCCTCGCGCTGCAGCGTGGTGAGGTCGTACAGGCGCGGCGACGCCTGGGTGGAGGCCTTCTTCTCCTCCGTGACCGTCGCGGGCGAGCGGCCCTGCGCGGCGGCGAGGACGGCCTCCGCCTGGGCGCGGTCCCAGATGCGGTCAACGCGATCGTGATCGTCGTTCTCGGCCCGCTTGAAGTTGGGACGCTGATAGACGCCCTCGTAGCGGCCCTTCGCGATTTCGAAGGTGGCGGTCACGCGCCAGAAGGTGCGTGGGATGAAATTCCGGATCTCCAGCTCGCGGGCGTAGACGATCGCTAGGGTCGGGGTCTGGACGCGGCCGACGGAGGCGACGTTACCAGCGCGGGAGCCGAACATGCGCTTGGTGATGGCGCGCGTGCCGTTGATGCCGATCAGCCAGTCGCTCTCGCTGCGGCAGCGGGCGGCGTCGGCGAGGCCGGCCATCTGCTTGCCGTCGCGCAGATGCTCGAAGGCGTCGCGGATGCCGCCTGGGGTCATGGTCTGCATCCAGGCGCGCTTCACGGGCAGCTTGCACTTCGTGAGCTGGTATAGGTACGCGAAGATCAATTCGCCCTCGCGGCCGGCGTCGCAGGCGTTGATGACCTGGTCAATGTCCTTCCGGGCGAGGAGCTTTTTCAGCGCGGAGTAGCGCTCCTTGGAATCCTCAATGGGCTTGAGGCCGAATTTCTCCGGGATGATCGGCAGGGTCTCGAGCCGCCAGAACCCGTACTTCTTCTTGTCGATGTCCTCGGGCATCTCGAGCTCCACGAGGTGACCGAGCGCGTACGAGATGACGTACTCGTCATTTTCATAATGGTCACCCTTCTTGGGGATTTTCCCCAAGGATTTGGCGAGATCGGCCGCCACGGACGGCTTCTCGGCGATGACGAGTGACTTCATGAGGCGGCGAGGCGTTACGCACCACGCGCGCCGATTTCAAGGCTTAGTTTTATCGCGACCAAACAGAGCCGATGGAAAAAACTGACTTTGAGGCTCACCACGAAGGGCGCGAAGAGCACGAAGTTCAGGCACTTTTTCACCGCGAAGTCCGCCAGGACCGCGAGGCACAGGCCTGGTCTTCGTGCCCTTGGTGCCCTTCGTGGCGAACTAGCCTCAGCCCGCGGCGAGCTTCGGCGTTTCTGCGAGGGCGGTGTCGAGGGCCTTGAGCAGCTCGGCGATCGTGGCGTCGGTTTCGTCGCCCATGTTCGAGATGCGGAACGCCTTGCCCTTGAGCTTGCCGTAGCCGCCGTCGATCACGAGGTGGTGCTTCGACTTCAGGATCTTGTTCAGCGCCGGCAGGTCGTAGCCGAGGTTGTTGTTGAAGCAGTTCAGCGTGACCGAGCCGTAGCCTTCCTTCGGGAACAGCGTGAAGCCCTTGGCCTGCGCCCAGGCGCGGACCGTCTGGTTGAGCCGCGCATGGCGCGCGTAGCGAGTATCCACGCCCTCGAGGCGGATGTCCTCGAGCTTGGACTTGAGCGCGTAGATCAGCGGGATCACCGGCGTGCTCGGGGTCATGCCGCCCTCGTGGTTCTTCTGGAACTCGAGGAAATCGAAATAGTACCCGCGGTCCGTGGCGGTGGCGGCCCGCGTGAGGGCCCGCTTCGAGACCGAGAACAGCGACATGCCCGGCGGCAGGGCGAGCGCCTTCTGCGAGCCGGTGATCATCACGTCGATGCCGAGGTCGTCCTTCCGGATCGGCAGCGCGCTGAACGAGCTGATCGTGTCGATGACGCTGATGACGTCGGGGAATTCCCGGGCCACGGCCATGATGGCCGCGAGATCGGTCATGCAACCGCACGAGGTCTCGTTGTGGATGAGCGTGAAGGCGTCGTACTGCCCGGTGGCGAGCTCGCGGCGGAGGGCGGCGGGATCGATCGGCTGGCCCCACTCGTACTTGAGCGGCGCGGCGGCCTTGCCGCAGCGCTGGGCGACATCGAGCCACTTGTCGGAGAACGCGCCGTTCATGCAGCACAGCAGCTTCTTCTTCACGACATTCCGGATGGAGCCTTCCATCACGCCCCAGGCGCTGCTGGTCGAGAGATAGACGGGATCCTTGGTGTAGAAGAGCGCCTGCAGCTCGGGCTGCAGCGACTGGTACAGCGCCACAAAGTCGGTGCTGCGGTGGCCGATCATGGGCTGCGCCATGGCGCGCAGGGTCTTCTCGGAGACAGCGATCGGGCCGGGGATGAAAAGCTTGTAGCTCATGAGGGGAGGAGGGGACGGACGAGGCAGGTCAACAAATGCGCAGGCAGGGTGGTCCCGATTCTCGGGGACCGGTTCGAAAACAGTTTGCGCGGGGGACCGCGTCAACCTTCATTCCCGTCAAGCGCATGTCCCAGTCCTGGCTGAAGAAAAAGTTCACGGCCCTAGAACTTTACACGATTGACGTGATTCTCGGCCGACGGGCGGGCACGGGACCGGCGCTCTACGGCGCGTTTCTGCAGGCGCTTTCGTGGATCTTCAGCATCGTGGCGCAGTCGCGGCTATGGCTGTACCGTCACCGCATTTTTCACGACCAGCCGCTGGGCTGCCTGGTGGTGGTCGTGGGCAACCTGACGGTCGGTGGCACGGGCAAGACCCCGGTGGTGGAGAAGTTTGCGCGGGCGCTGCGGGACCGCGGCCGGAAGGTCGCGATCCTGAGCCGCGGCTACAAGAGCAAGGCACCGCCGTTCTGGAAGAAGTGGTGGTATGCGCTGACGCACACGGAGGAGCCGCCGCCGCGCGTGGTGAGCGACGGCGAGCGGGTGCTGCTCGACAGCGAGGACGCGGGCGACGAGCCGTACATGCTGGCGCGGAATCTGCCCGGCGTGATCGTGCTGGTGGACAAGAACCGCGTGAAGGCCGGCGCATACGCGATCAAGCGCTTTGGCTGCGACACGCTGGTGCTCGACGACGGCTTCCAGTACCTGCCGCTGAAGGGCCGGCTGAACCTGCTGCTGGTCGACAAGACCAACCCATTTGGCAACGGCCACCTCCTGCCGCGCGGCATCCTGCGCGAGCCGATCAAACACCTGCGGCGCGCGAGCTATGTGTTCCTGACGAAGTCGAACGGCGAGCGCGACCCGGAACTCGAGGCGCTGATCGCGAAGCACAACCCGACGGTCGACCTCATCGAGTGCGCCCACCGGCCGCAGTACCTGCAGCGCTTCGGTTTCGCGCCGGGCTCGCCGGGTGCGCGCGAGCCGCTGACGTATCTCAAGAACCGGCGCGTGGCCGCGTTCAGCGGCATTGCGACGCCGGAGAGCTTTGAGAAGTTCCTGCGCGACCTCGGCGCGAAGCTGGTGGCACGCGAGCGCTTCCTGGACCATTACCGCTACACCGACGAGGACGTGGACGCGCTGTTCGACCTCGCGCGCCGGGAAGGCGCGGAGTGCCTGGTGACCACCGAGAAGGACGCCGTGCGCCTGCCCGAGAACCGCGTTTTCCCGCTTCCGCTCTTCTACCTTCGACTCGAGATCGACATCATCCGCGGCGCCGCCGACTTCGACGAGGCCGTGGGGAGGATCTGTTTTCCCACCAACAACAGCAAGGGCGCCAGCTGAGGCCAGTCCGGATTGCGGATTGCGGATCGCGAATTGCGGATTGGGCTAGCGGCTGGGTCCTGAAGTGTAGGGCGGGAAATCGAGTCGAGTCTCGAATTCGGGCTGGCCACCAATCCGCAATCCGCGATTCGCAATCCGCAATTGATAGTCTTGCACGCCCGCCCGCCTCTCGGGTTAGCTCGGGGCATGATTACCGATCCACGTCTCATGCAGCTGGCGGAAGGGCTCACGGGGTTTTCCACGAGCCTCAAGAAGGGCGAGCGCGTCCTGATTGACGCGTTCGACGTGCCGGATGCCATCGTCATTGCCCTGATCCGCGCCGCGCGGAAGCGCGGGGCGCTGCCGTACGTGCAGAACCACCGCGCCCGGATCACCCGCGAGCTCTCGCTCGGGGCCGAGGAGGCGCAGTTCGCGCCGCACGCCGAGATCGAGCTGGCCCGCATGCAGAAGATGGACGCCTACATCGCCCTGCGCGGCTCCGAGAACATCTTCGAGGGCTCCGACATCCCGGCCGAGAAGGTGCAGCTGGTGAGCCGGCTGATGAAGCCCGTGCTCGACCACCGTGTCGGCAAGACCAAGTGGGTGGTGCTCCGCTGGCCCAGCCCCGGCATGGCCCAGCAGGCGGGCATGAGCACCGAGGCGTTCGAGGAGTTCTACCTCCGCGTCTGCACGCTCGACTACAGCCGCATGACCCCCGGCATGGCCGCGCTCAAGAAACTCATGGAGGAGACCGACCGCGTGCACATCAAGGGCCCGGGCACCGATCTCCGGTTCTCCATCAAGGGCATCGGCGCCCAGCCGTGCGGCGGCCTGCGCAACATCCCGGACGGCGAGGTGTTCTCCTGCCCGGTGAAGGAGAGCGTCGAGGGCGTCGTGCAGTACAACGCGCCGACCGTCTACCTCGGCTCCTCGTTCGACAACATCCGGCTCGTCTTCAAGCAGGGCAAGATCGTCGAGGCCACCGCCAACAACACGAAACGCCTCAACGAGATCCTCGATAGCGACGCCGGCGCCCGCTACATCGGCGAGTTCGCCCTCGGCTTCAACCCGTACATCCTCGAGCCGATGCGCGACATTCTCTTCGACGAGAAGATCGCCGGCTCGTTCCATTTCACGCCCGGCCAGGCCTACGAGCACCCGGGCAACGGCAACCGCTCCCAGGTCCACTGGGACATGGTCTGCATCCAGCGGCCGGAATACGGCGGCGGCGAGATCTGGTTCGACGGGAAGCTGGTCCGGAAGGACGGCCTGTTCGTCCCGAAGTCGCTGCACAAGCTCAACCCCGACTACCTGCAGGGCAAGTCCGCCCGCTGATCCGCCCGTCCCGCCACCGCGGCCGCCGCCGGCTCGTTCGCCGGCCGGCGGCTCCCGCGGTCTCTCCCGATGGACCTCCCGACCTTCATCCAGGCGCTGCCCAAGACGGAGACCCATCTCCACGTCGAGGGCGCGCTGCCCTATGAACTGCTGACCGGCTGGGACCCGGCGCGCTATCCCGTCGACCCGCCGTTCCGGCGCGCGAGCTACCGCTACCGGACGTTCCCGGAGTTCGAGCAGATCCTCCTGGACAACG
The DNA here is from genome assembly GCA_035334485.1 of Opitutaceae bacterium. Lineage (GTDB taxonomy): Bacteria > Verrucomicrobiota > Verrucomicrobiia > Opitutales > Opitutaceae > Opi-474. Next base: position 24,591 of record DAOQKI010000032.1, on the reverse strand, counting down.
CGCTGCCGTGGTTCACTACCGCCGAGCGCTACTACGAGGCGGCGAAGGTGATGTTCGCGAAGCACGTCGCGCAGAACGTCCGTTACGTCGAGACGAGCTTCCACCTGCCGGTCACGAAGTTCATCAGCGTCCCCGGTCCGGAGATCATCGCCGCCCTGCGCGCCGCGGCGCCCAAGGGCCTCGAGGTGCGGATCTTCACCGGCATGCTCCGCACGGATCTCAGCGGCGACCTCCGGCCGACCATCGACCAGCTGCACACCTGGACGGACCTCGCCGGCGTCGACCTCCACGGCTTCGAGCAGATGCCGACCGACCCGTCGACCGCGGCCGTGTGGGCGCGGCTCCGCGCGGCGGGCAAGGTCACCAAGTGCCACGCCGGCGAGTTCGACGGCGCCGCGCGCGTGCGCGAGGCCATCGAGCAGCTCGGCGTCGCGCGCGTGCAGCATGGCGTCCGCGCCATCGAGGACCCGGCCGTGATGAAGCTCGCCGCCGACCGCGGCGTGACCTTCGACGTCTGTCCGATCAGCAACGTCCGGCTGCAGGTCGTGCCCAACTTTGCGGCGCATCCGATCCGCCGTCTCCTGCAGGCGGGCATCCGCTGCACGGTGAGCACCGACGATCCGCTTTGCTTTGGCAACACGGTGGTCGAGGAATATGAGACCCTGGCCCGGGAGCTCAGCTTCAGCCGCGCCGAGCTCGCCGAGGTGGCGCGCAACGGCTGGGAGGTGGCGAGCGTCGCCCCGGCCGCGCGCCAGGCGGCGATCGCCGAGATCAACCGGCTGGCCGGCGCCTGAGCCTCCACCCCTTGAGCGAGACCTACACGCTGCCCCCGGGCATCCGCCACCTGCGCGCCGACAAGGCCCTCGCGCTGTCGCACCCGGAGCACAGCCGGACGGCGTTCCGGCGGGCGTTCGACGCGGGCCTGGTGACGCGCGGCGGCCAGCCGATCAGCGGCGACACGAACGTGCAGTCGGGCGACGTGCTGGAATACTCGTTTCCGGAGACGCGCGCCGCCGAGCTGAAGGCGGTGAAGATCCCGCTCGACGTGATCTTCGAGGACCGGCACCTGCTGGCCGTGAACAAGCCGGCGGGTATGATTGTGCACCCGGGCGCCGGCACGGGTGAGGACACGCTGGTGCACGCGCTGCTGGCGCACTGCGCCGGGAGCCTCAGCGGCATCGGCGGCGTGGAGCGGCCCGGCATCGTGCACCGGCTGGACCGCGAGACCTCGGGGCTGATCGTGGTGGCCAAGTCCGACGCCGCGCACCGCGGCCTGGCGGAGCAGTTTTCCGAGCGCACGCTCCAGAAGGAGTACCTCGCCCTGGTCAGCGGTGTGCCGACGCTCATGAGCGGCTCGATCCGAAAGTCGATCGGGCGAAATCCGTCGCAGCGGCACAAGATGGCCGTGGTGGAAGAGGAGAGTGGCGGCAAGGACGCGCACACCGACTGGGAGGTCGTGGAGCGGTTCGCGCCGTTCGCGACCCTCCTGCGCTGCGCCATCCACACCGGCCGGACGCACCAGATTCGCGTACACCTGAAGTCGATCGGCCACGTGCTTCTCGGTGATGCGGTCTACGGATGGAAATCCGATCCCCGGCTCCCGCTGCCGCCGGCGCGGGTGATGCTGCACGCGGAGCATCTTGTGCTGCGCCATCCCATCACGGGCCGCGCGCTCGACCTCCGCGCGCCGCTCCCGGCGGATTTTCGAAAGCTCGTGACCAGTCTCCGCAAGCTCTCGGCCCCCGCGCCAGCACCCCGCGCCAAGGCGCCCACGCGCAAGGCCCGCCGTCCCGCCCGATGAACCCGCCCACCGATCCGTCCCTCGACGAACTCCGCCACGAGGCGGGCCTGCTCGCCGCCGAGTGGGCGCGACTGCTCGCGCCGCACTTCGGCCCCAGCGGCAGCATGGACCTCGACCTGATCGACTGGCCGAAGGCGCAGGGGCCGTCCTACTATAACCAGTTCAGCCATTTCACCTTTCTGCAGCTCGCGACCGGCGAAATCCCTGGAGCGACCGAGGCGGAGCGGGCGAAGTACCTCCAGCTGGCGCTGCGCAATCTCGAGTACGTGCTGGCCATTACAGGGCCCGATTTCCACACGCCGCATTTTTCCCGCGGCCGGGAGTGGGGTCGGCACGTGGGGGAGTGGCTGAACTACTATGTGCTGTGCTCGCTCGAGCTGATGGAGCGGCACGACGTGGGCAGCAAGGAGCTCCGGCAGCGCCTGGCCGCGGCCGTGACCGGCGCGGTCGATGTCCTGCACCGCCGCTTCAAGGAGAAGTACGCGCAGACTCCGGCCGAGTTTGTGGGGAATCACGACACCTGGCACGGCCTGCTGTTCTACCGCGCGGGCCGGACCCTGCAGCGGCCCGAGTGGATGGAGTACGCCCGGGATTTCTTCGCGCGTTGCGTGCTGCCGTTCCAGTCGAGCGACGGCTACTGGCCCGAGGGGCACGGCATCGTCGTGAGCTACGCGCTGGTGACCGCCGAGGCGGTCTCGCTCTACGCCGAGCTGTCGGGCGACGAGGCGGCGCATGCCAGCATCGGCCGCTTCCTCGGGTTTTACGACTTCTACAGCTTTCCGGACGGTTCCACCTCGGTCGTGAACGACGTCCGCGTGCGCTATGGTCGCGGTCCCTCGTTGTTCCTGGCCCCGGGCTTCCTCGGCTGCGCGGCGGGACGGCAGCTTTGCCTGGCCCGGATGAAGTCGGCGCGGCCGTACCTCCAGGAGACCGGCGTGCGCGACAACGCCGCGCAGGGCTTCGCGTTCTACGGGTCGTTTGCCGAATATGTCTTTCGGGCCGACCAGCACCCGCGGGACCTGAAGGTCGTGCGCCCGGCGACACTGCCCGCGGTGCGCCTCGAGCAGGGACCTTGGCAGGGCTATCTCGGCTGGCAGGTCGTGCCGGAGCATGTCAGCCGCTTCGTCTTGGACACCCAGAGTTTCATGGAGCTCTGGCACCGCCGCGCCGGGTACGTGGCCGGCACGGGCGGCAGCAAGTTCATGCCGCGCTTCTCGACCGTGCGGCGCACGGACACCGGGCGTTCCTACATCCCGGATCGGGCGGAAAAGCGCTCGGCCGACGAGCGAAGCGCGACCGTTGCGTTGCACTTCGAAGGGGACGAGGTGCTCATCCAGCTGGGCGTGGACGAACACCGCGCGGAGTTTGCCGCGAGTCTCGCGCGGGTCGTCTCGGGTGCGCACTACGAGGCGGCGCTCATCCTGCCGTTCCACCGTGGCGAGCAGGTCCGGCTCGACGAGGAGACGCTCACGATCGATCCGGCGGCTCTGATCCACTTCAACGGCGGGAGCCGTCCCGTGCGGGCGATCCGGTGGCGGGACCTGACTTGGACCCTGCCGGCCGGCGCGCTGATCGACTATCCCGTTGTGCCGCACAATTCCTACACGCAGGACGGACTGCCGGTGCCGGACGAGTACGTGGCCCGCGTGAGTTTCCCGCTCTCAAGTGAGACGCGGAGCGTGACGGTCACCTGACCGAGCCGAAGTCAGCGGAGACGTTCGAGGGCCTCCGCGGCGAGCCCGTAGCGAAGGTTGAACAGCGAGTGGCGAAACGTGGCGATGTGGCCGACCTCGGCCACGGCGATGAGCGTGGCCAGCGCGGCCGGCATCACGTCGGCGCGGGCGGCGGGGAGACCCGGGACCTCGCGGCGGGCGGCCAACGGCATATTGCCCAGCCACTGGAGCAGGTGACGTAGCTGGACGACGGTCACCGCCGGCACACTGTCGCCGAGCCCGTGGCCGTCGCGTGCCGCCAGGATCGCGCGAGCGACCGTGACGGTCCCGCCGGTCCCGATCGCCGCCGCGGTGCCGAGCACGAACTGAAAAGTGCCGTTGTGAAAGACCTCGCGCACGTGTGTCGTGATCGCGGTCTGCGCGGCGTTGGAGAAGGGCTGGGTGGGATCCGGGACGAACTTCTCGGTCAGGCGCACGCAGCCCAGCTGCAGGCTCGCGGCGTGCTGAACCTTGCGCTGCTGGAACGCGAGGCACTCAAGGCTGCCGCCGCCGAGATCGAAGACATAGAAGTTCTGCAGGTCGGCCAGAGCCGGGTCGCAGGTCAGGCCGCGACCGATGAGATTGGCTTCCTCGTCACCCGTGAGAATGCGGATCGTCTGCCCGGTGGCGGCCTTCACCCGCGAACGAAACTCCGGACCGTTCTGCGCGTCCCGCACGGCGCTGGTGGCGACGAGCACCGTGGCGGCGGGCTGGAACGGCGCGGCCTCGGCGAGGAGGGACTGGACGGCGGCGAGGCCGGCGGCCATGCCGGGTTCGCTGAGGCGGGGGCTGACGTGACTGATGCCGGCGCTGATGCGGGCGTCGATGGTGCGGGTCTTCAGCACCGTGAGGCCGCCGCCGGCCGCGCGCGTAGCCACGAGGACCTTGATCGAGTTGCTGCCGATATCGATGACGGCGACGGAGGCCATGGCGGAGCTAGAGCACAAAATCGGCCGGCGCGATCAGGAGCACGAATTCGCCCTTGAGACTCGCCTTGGCCAGGCGGGCCTGCACGTCGGCCGCCGGGCCGACGAGGAAAGTCTCGTGCACCTTGGTGACCTCCTTGGCCACGCAGATGACGCGGGTCGGACCGAGGACCGACACGATCTCGTCGACGGCCTTGTCGATGCGGTGGCAGCTCTCGTAGAGGGCGAGCGTGTAGTCGAACTCGCGGTATTTCGTGAGGAAGGCGATGCGCGCGGCGCTCTTCGGTGGAAGGAAGCCCACAAACAGGAACCCATTCGTCGGGAGCCCGGCGGCACTGAGGACAGTGACGATGGCGCTGGGTCCGGGCACGGGAATGACGGGCAGGTTCCGGCGGCGGCAGGCGCGGACGAGACGGAAGCCCGGGTCGCTCAAACCGGGCGTGCCCGCATCGCTGACGACGGCGACCGACTTGCCGGCAGCCAGTTGAGTTGCGAGCGACTCGGCCATCTCCACCTCGTTGTGCTCGTGGTAGGCGACGAGGTCGCGGCGCACGCCGAGGCGGGTCAGCATCGCTCCGGTCGTGCGGGTGTCCTCGCAGGCGACGAGATCGACCCCGCCGAGGATCGCCCGGGCCCGCTCCGTCAGGTCCGCGAGATTCCCGATCGGCGTGGCGACCACGTACAGGTGGCCGGGCTGGGCGAGCAGGGAAGGATTGGGCGCGGCGTTCTCGCTCATAAAAAAATCCGGCGGAAAGCCGGATTTTCGAGGGTACGGGTCAAGAGGGAAGCCGAAAGCGCCGGCCGGAGGGGCCCGCGGGCGGGCCGGATTCCGGGTTTGCGCCGATCAACGGCCGCCCATGCCGGGGATCTGGCCTTCCCAGTCGGCGGGACGGCTCCACGGGATCGAGCTGTCCTTCTCCGTCTTGTAGGTGCAGCCGCCGGCCAGCGCGCCGAGCGCGATCAGGAGGAGGGCGAATAGGGGCTTCTTAAGGGCGTTCATGCTGGTTCGGGTTAAATGGAGGTGGGCCGAGGGGGCAAGGTGGATTCTGGGGCGCAGGCGGGCCTGCTGGTGGGAACGGGGCGCGGCGCGAATGTTCCCGGTGCGGCGCGGCGGGCTAGGCGCGGAGCGAGTACTTGGAGTGGTGCCACGGGGTGCGGGCCCGCTTGCGGACGCCGCTCGGCTTGTTGGCGGCCAGATGCTCGAGGATCTTGAACACCAGCTCCGCGCGGTCGGGCTGGCCCAGCTTGGCTGCCAGTTCCTCCGCCGTGAAAGACTCGCCGGACGCCGCGCGCAGGGCCTCGACGACCTTGAGCTTGAGGGCAATGACGCCGCTCGCGGCCTTCTTGCCCGCCTCGACTCCCGGCTGGTGATAGGCGTTGATGCCGACCAGTGAGGCGTAGAGTCCGACCACGCGCTCATAGAGGGCGATCAGCATGCCGACCGTGCGCGGCGAGACGTCCGGCACGGTGATGGTCACGGACTGGCGGTCCTTCTCGCTGAGCGCATCCCGGGTTCCCAGGGAGAATCCCTGCAGGTAGTCGCCGGTGGTCACGCCCGGATCCACCTCGAGAGCGGACTTGCCGTCGCGGTCGCGGAGGACCTCGACGAACGTGACGAAGAAATTGTTCACGCCGTCGCGGAGCTGCTGCACGTAGGCGTGCTGGTCGGTCGAGCCCTTGTTGCCGTAGACGGCGATGCCCTGGTTGACCACGCGGCCCTGGAGGTCGTGTTCCTTGCCGAGCGACTCCATCACGAGCTGCTGAAGGTAGCGCGAGAACAGCAGGAGGCGGTCCTTGTACGGCAGCACGACCATGTCCTTGCTGCCGCGGCCGTCGGTGGCGAAGTACCACATGAGCGCCAGCAGCGCGGCCGGGTTCTGGGCGATGACCGGCTGACGCGTGACCTCGTCCATGGCCGCGGCGCCGTCGAGGAGCGCCTGGATGTCGATGCCCTGCAGCGCCGCTGGCAGCAGGCCGACCGCGCACAACTCGGACGTGCGGCCGCCGACCCAGTCCCACATGGGGAAGCGGGCGAGCCAGGCTTCGCGGCCGGCGACCTGGTCGAGCTTGGAGCCCGCGCCCGTCACCGCGACGAACTGCTTCGTGTGATCGAGCCCCGCGGCCTTGAAGGCGACGATGGCCTCGAGCATGCCGTTGCGCGTCTCGGCGGTGCCGCCGGACTTTGAGATGACGACGACCAGCGTGCGGGCGAGCTGACCGCGCAGCGAGGCGAGGACGTAGTCGATCCCGTCGGGATCGGTGTTGTCGAAGAACGTGACGGCGAGCTTGTCCTTGCGCGGCTGGCCGAGCGCGTGGCTGACGAATTGCGGCCCGAGAGCGGAACCGCCGATGCCAATGACGAGGAGCTGACGGAACTTGCCCTTGGGACCCTGGATGGCGCCGGAATGGACCTGGGCGGCGAAGGCCTTGATGGCCTCGAGGGTGGACGTGATCTCGCGGGACAGCTCAGGGGTCGGCGCGAGCTGCGGGGCGCGGAGCCAGTAGTGGCCGACCATGCGCTGCTCGTCGGGGTTCGCGATCGCGCCGCGCTCGAGCGCGGCCATGTCGTTGAACGCGGCGGCGAGCCGCGGGGCCATCGTGGCGAGGAACTCATCCGGAAACGCCATGCGGCTGACATCCAGCGAGAACCCAAGCTCCGGATGATGATAGAAGTGCGACTTGAAGCGTGACCAGGTCATGGCGGGAGTAGCTCGTAGTTGGTAGCTAGTAGATGGTAGGCGGAGGCGACGGACGCAGCGGTTCGATGGGCTTGGTCCTACTAGCTACTATCTACCAAATACCAACTACCGCAAAGCGTCAGAGCTCCTTATCCGTCACTGCGCCCTCGGAGGCGCTGGTGACGAGTTTGGCGTACTTGGCGAGGACGCCGCGGGTTTCCTTGGGGGCGCGGGCTTTCCACTTTTTGCGCCGGGCGGCGATTTCCTTGGCGGGCAGCACGAGGGTCAGCTCGTTCTTCACCGCGTCGATCGTGATCGTGTCGCCGTTCTTCACGAGGGCGAGCGGGCCACCATTGCAGGCCTCGGGCGAGATGTGCCCGACCACGAAGCCGTGGCTGCCACCGGAGAAGCGTCCGTCGGTGATGAGGGCGACCTCCTTGCCGAGGCCGCGGCCCATGACCGCGCTCGTCGGCGCCAGCATCTCGCGCATGCCGGGACCGCCACGCGGGCCCTCGTTGCGGATGACGATGACGTGGCCGGCCTTCACCTTGCCGCCGAGGATCGCGTGCAGCGCGGTTTCCTCGCTCTCGAACGTGATCGCGCGGCCGGTGAACTGGAGACCTTCCTTGCCGGTGATCTTCGCCACGGCGCCCTGCGGGGCGAGATTGCCGTAGAGGATGCGAAGGTGGCTGTCGGGCTTGATCGGGTTGCTGAGCGGCCGTACCACGTCCTGGTCGGTAGGGTAGGGCCCGACGCCCTTCAGGTTGTCCGCCACCGTCCGGCCGGTGACCGTCATGCAGTCGCCATGGAGCAGGCCGGCGTCGAGGAGCATCTTCATGAGCGGCGGGAGGCCGCCGACGCGGGAGAGGTGAGCCATGCCGTACTTGCCCGAGGGCTTGAGGTCGGCGAGGACCGGCACCTTCTTGCCGATGCGGGTGAAGTCGTCGATCGACAGCTTGACCTTGGCCTCGTGGGCGATGGCCAGCAGGTGCAGCACGGCGTTGGTCGAGCCGCCGAGGGCGATGACCACGGTGATGGCGTTCTCGAATGCCTTTTTCGTGAGGATGTCGCGCGGCCGGAGGCCGGCCTTGGCCAGCGCCATGGCGGCCTCGCCGGCGCGGCGGCAGTCCTCGCGCTTCTCGGCGCCAATGGCGACCTGGGCGGAGCTGTTGGGCAGGCTGAGGCCGAGGGCCTCGATGGCGGAGGCCATCGTGTTGGCGGTGTACATGCCGCCGCAGGAACCGGGGCCGGGGACGGCGCAGCTCTCGACGGCGCGCAGGCCCGCGGCGTCGACCTTGCCGGCCGCGTTCTGGCCGATGGCCTCGTACACCGAGACAATGTCGCACTCCTTCTTCGTGTCCGGGTAGATGCCGGGGAGAATCGTGCCGCCATAGACGAACACACTCGGGCGGTTCAGGCGCGCCATGGCCATCACGCAGCCGGGCATGTTCTTGTCGCAGCCGCCGATCGTGACGAGCGCGTCAAAGCCCTCGGCGCCGGCGACCGTCTCGATGGAGTCGGCGATCACCTCGCGGGAGACGAGCGAGTACCGCATGCCGGGCGTGCCCATGCTGATGCCGTCGGATACCGTGATGGTGCCGAAGACGACGGCCTTGCCGCCAGCGGCGTTGGCGCCCTCCTCGGCGTGGCGGGCGAGCTGGTCGATGTGCATGTTGCACGGCGTCACCATGCTCCAGGTCGACGCGATGCCGATCACCGGCTTGGCGAAGTCGGCCTCGGAGAAACCGACGGGCCGAAGCATGGCACGGGCGCCGGCCCGAGAGGGGCCGTCGACAACGATGGACGAGAATTTACGGGTGGGGTCGGGCGAGGAACTCATGGTCGGAGGCCCACCCAACCAAAGCGCTCCGTCCGCCGCAAGCTGCATGTCGGGGTCATGACGCACGCGGCGGTGTCACGGAATGCGTGACACGGCGCCGGGGGCACTTTCCGGCGTTTCGGGATTGCTTCGCCGGTGGGGCGCCGCATTCACTGAACCCGACTTTACCGCATGGCCTTCAACCTGAAAAAGGTGCTCAAAGCACTGCTGCTCTCCTCGAGCCAGCCCCTGGCGACCAAGGATATCCAGGACGCCTTCACGCGCTTCCACGAGACCGACTCGCTGCCCCTGGCCGACGAGCCGGCCGCGCCGAGCCCGGAGGATGGCGCGGCGGCCCCGGTTGCCGAGCCTGCCGCGGTTCCAGCCGAAGAGGTTACCGAGGTCATCGCCGAGGCGCCCGAGGATGCCGAGCTTTACCGCGACGTGCCGTCGCTGATCACCGCCACGCAGATCCGCGAGGCGATGGACGAGATCGCGAACGAGCTGAAGGCGGCCGATGACGGGTTGCTGCTGATCGAGGGCTCCAATGGCTACCGGATCGTGACCCATCCGCGCTATGCCCGCTGGGTGCGAATCCTCCGCTCCGAGCCGCCGCCGGTGAAGCTGAGCCAGTCGTCGCTGGAGACGCTCGCGATCGTGGCCTATCGTCAGCCCGTGACGCGCGGCGAGATCGAGACGATCCGCGGCGTGTCGGCCGAGGCCGGTATCAACAAACTGCTGGAGCGTGAACTCATCTACGTGGTCGGCCGCGCGGACCTGCCGGGCCGTCCGATCCAGTACGGCACGACGGACAAATTCCTCGAGTTCGTCGGCATCAAGTCGCTGGAGGAGTTGCCGGCCTCCGACGTGCTCTCGTCGCGCCAGATCGACGAGTGGCTGTCGAGCGCCATGAACCCGGCGAAGCTGGGAGATGCGGACATGGGCCTCGAGGACAACGAGCTTCCGCTGGAGGAGGGCGCAGTGGCGCCGGCCCCGGCATCCGATCAGCCGACCACGGCCTGACATGGACCTCGCCAGCATCCGCTCGCAGATTGATCGCCTGGACCGGCAGCTGGTCGAGGTGCTGAACGAGCGGCTCAAGCTGGCGGCGGAAATCGGCAAGCTGAAGCGCAGCCAGGGCGGCCAGATCTACGTGGCGGAGCGCGAGGAGGCGGTCCTCGCCAAGGTCACGGGCCAGAACGAGGGCCCGATCAAGAACGAGGCGCTGCGCGCGATCTACCGCGAGATCATGTCGGCGGCCATCGCGCTCGAGAAGCCGCTGCTGATCGCCTATCTCGGCCCGGAGGCGACGAACACGCACCTGGCCGCGATGAAGAAATTCGGCGCCAGCGTGGACTACCACGCCATGGCGAGCATCGCGGACATCTTCACCGCGGTGGAGAAGGGCGAGGCCGACTACGCGGTGATCCCGATCGAGAACTCGACCGAGGGCTCGGTGCGCGACGCGCTGGATCTCTTCATCGAGTCGGACCTCAAGATCGTGGCCCAGATTTACCTGGAGATCACCCACGCCCTCATCTCGGCGTCGCCACTCGAGAAGATCGAGCGGGTCTACTCGAAGGACCAGGCGCTGGCGCAGTGCCGGAACTGGCTGGTGCGGCACCTGCCGCACGCGCAGCTGATCGACGCCCCGAGCACGGCCCGCGCGGTGCAGATCGCGAAGAACGAGCCGGGTGCGGCCGCGGTGGCGAGCGAGCTGGCGGCCTCGACCTACGACGTGCCGATCGTCGCGAAGAACATCCAGGACAAGGCGGACAACACGACCCGCTTCTTCGTGCTCGGCAAGAAACCGTCGGGCGCCGTCGGCGGCGGCCGCGACATCACGAGCTTCGCGATCTCCCTCGGCGACGCGGCTGCCTCCCATTCCGGCTCGCTCCTGAAAATGCTCATGCCGCTGGCGGAGCGGGGGATCAACCTCTCGAAGATCGAGTCGCGTCCCAGCAAGAAGCGCCCGTGGGACTACTATTTCTTCATCGATGTCTCGGGTCACTACAACGACCCCGCGATGAAGGAGGCCCTCGCCGAGCTGCAGAAATTCTGCCCGCTCGTGAAGTGGCTGGGGAGCTATCCCGCGGCGAGCTGAGCGCGCGGCGGGAGCTGCGCGGGTTGAAAGTTGAAGGTTGAGAGTTGAAGGACCGGACGCCGTGGCGCAGTGGTCGACCGGCATTCGTTTCTCAGCGGCGGCATAGGAACGCGCCTAGTTCGTCCGGCGAACCAGCCCACCGCGGTGTACCCTGAGCGGAGCGAAGGGTCCAGTGCGGCGGAGCGGTCGCTGCGTGAGTTGAAAGTTGAGGGATGAAAGTTGAAGGACCGGACCGCGGGCGCCCGGCCCGGCCGACTTTCAACCATCAACCTTCAACTCTCAACGGCGCCGCCGCGGCGCCCCGCTATCTAGATTCCGTCTTGTCTGCGAAAAACATCGGGTGGTCTCGATAGGCGAAAAACAGGATGCCGAAGGCGAGCAGCGCGAGCAGGACGAAGGCGGCGGCGGCGTAGAGCAGGCAGCCGCGCCGTGCCTCCTGGCGGGCGGTGGCGGGATCGGGCTCGTACTCGCGGAAGTCGGGCGCGGCCGGAGCGGCGGCGACGCTGCGAATTTCCCGCGGGGTCTCCACGGGCGCGACCGGCGTCGAGGAGGGTGGCGATTCCGGCGAGGGCGCCAGGGACGCGATCTCACGCTCGAGCCAGGCGAGTTGCTCCTGCACGAGGGCGCGCTGGCGGCGGAGTTCGGCGAGACGGTCGGGCATGGCGGGCCGCGGTTTGCGGCGACAAAAAAACGCAGCCCGGATTGGGCTGCGTTTGAAAGCCAAAAATGATTCGGCGGTTAGGCGGTGACGACCGAGACCTTGCGGTGGGCCTTGTCGAACTGGACCGTGCCGTCCTTGAGGGCGAACAGCGACCAGTCGCGGCCGGTGCCGACGTTGCGGCCCGCGTGGAGGCGGGTGCCGCGCTGGCGGATGATGATCGTGCCGGCGAGGACCTTCTGGCCGCCGAAGACCTTCACGCCAAGACGCTTTGAGGCGCTGTCGCGGCCGTTGCTGGATGTTCCCTGACCTTTCTTGTGAGCCATGGCGGGTGATACTCCTTACGCTTTGATGGATTCGATCTTGATGACGGAGAGCTCCTGGCGATGGCCGCGCTTCCGCTCCATGCCCTTGCGCTTTTTCTTCTTAAAAACGATGACCTTTTCGCCGCGCTTGTTCTCGAGAATCTTGGCCGAGACCGAGGCGCCCGCGAGGGTGGGCTTGCCCACCTTGAACGACTCGCCCTCGCCGGCGGCGAGGACATCTTTAATCTCCACGGTGGCACCAGCTTCCGTATTCGGATAGCGGTTGACGATGAGAATGTCGCCCTCCGAGACAGTGAACTGCTGCCCTTGGGTCTTGATAGTGGCTTTCATAAAATAAAACCGCGGATAAAGCGGTTTTGGCCCCGGTAAAGCAAGGATTAATTTGTGGCGGAGCCTACTTCCTGCCGGTCCGAGGCTTCCGGCAGGTTCGATACCCTGCATCCGCGACGAAAAAACCGCGCGCGGCCTCAGTGTTTGGGCTCGGATTTCTGCTGCTCGATGGGGGCCGGATCGGGCTTTTCGGACTTGATGATGTAGATGGAGCTGAAGTCCTTGACCAGATAGCCGCCGACCTCGAACTCGTGCTTCTCGCGTTCGAGGGCCAGGCGCTGCGCCTCGGCCTCGAGTTCCTGCTGGCGCAGCAGCGCGTTCAACCGGGCGAGATCGCGGCTGGCCTGGGCGCGGGATTCCTCGATTTCCCGGAGCTTTTTGAGCGCGGCGAGGCGGGCTGCATCGGCCGCGGCGGCCGCGCGGGCGCGCTCGGCGACCTGGGCCGCGGTCTCGGCCTCGGCGGCTTCCTTCGCGGCCTTGAGGCGCTCGGTCTCGGCGGCGAGGCGGTCCATCTCGGCCTTGGCGGCGGCGAGCGAGGCCTCGGCGGCCTCCTGCTCGGCGCGGAGCTTCTCCTGGCGCTCGAGCTCCTCCTTCGCCCGCGCTTCCGCCATGCGACGCGCCTCGGCGATCGCCGCGGTTCGCCGGGCCAGGTCGGCCTCGTGCTCCCGGATCAGGGCCAGCTGCGCTTCGGCGCGACGGCGCGCCAGCTCGCGGTCCGCGGCCTCGCGGTAGGAGCGATAGCCGTAGTAGCCGCCGCCGGCCAGGAGGACGAGAATGAGGGCGATCAGGATCGGGCGTTTCATGGAGGTGCGGGCATCGACCGCGACGGAGGCGGTTTGTTCGGGCGCTCGCCCGGAAATTACCGTCGGCCACGCCCGCCGCAAGCCCGATACCGTCCGCGGCCCAGCTCAGGGCTCGGGAAATTCCGCAATGCCCGGATGCGCGGCATTCGCTGCCGCATAGGGCATCGCCGCCGCGAGTGCCTCGCCTAGGCTGCGCCGATGGCGGTACCGGCCGTCGAGCACGCAGGCGAAAAGCACGTCACCGGAGCCGGTGGCCGAGACCTCCGTGACCTGGGGCGGCACCACGGCAGCGGGTTGGCCGAGGTGCTCGCAATGCCACGCGGGCGCCGGGCCGTCCGTGACGATCCATTGGCGCACAGGCCAGCGGCGGGCCGCCTCGGCGAGCAGGGCCGGGAGCGGGCTGTCCTCGGCCGAGTCGGGAAAGAGCGTGCGGAGCTCGGTCGCGTTGATCTTCACCAGGTCAACCGGCTGGTCGGCAAACCAGGCCAGCGGCGGGCCGTAGGAATCGACGGCGAGAATCCCGCGACGCTGCCAGGCCACGAGCGCCGCGCGCAGGGGCTCGAAGGCCGCGTCTGCCCAGCCCGGCAGGCTGCCGCAGAGGGCCAGGATCTGGCCGTCGTGCTGCGTGCCCAGCCAGTCGACGCAGGCGCGCAGCGCGGCGGCGTCCGGTGGGACATCGGGGCCAAGGAACGTCGTCTCCGGGCGTCCCGGCGCCCGCACGACCAACCCGACTCGGGTGGCACCGCTGGCGGCGAACGACCGGACCGGGAAGGGGCGCGCCTTGAGCCAGGCGTCGCACTCTGCGCCGCTCGCGCCGCCGACAAAGCACAGCGCGGTGGTGGGCGCGCCGAGGCGATGGAGCATCTTGGAGACATTGATGCCCTTGCCGCCGACCTGGAAGGACTCGGTCCGTGCCCGCTGGGTCCGGCCCTCGGTCCAGGCGGCGAAGTCCTGCGTGCGCTCGGCGAGCAGATTGCCGGTCAGGGTGAGGATCGAGGGTTGGCTCATGACGGGATGTGCCCGATTCAACGGTCCCGGCCGGCCGGCGCAAGGTCGCGCCGCGGCGCCCGACGGTCAGCGCAGCGTGCGGCGGAGACGCGTGGAGAACCGGCCCTCGCCAATGCGGAAGAACACCTGGTTGACGAGGAAGGTGAGGCCGAAGAGCGAGGCGACGGTGCGCACGCTGCGCATGGCGCCCATGACCTCGGTGACCGGGGCGGAGTTCTCCTCGCGGACGCGGCGCAGCAGGAGGCAGGTGGCCGTGACGAAGATCGGGCAGACCATGAACATCACGTGATAGGCGTGCAGCAGGGAGATCCCGTGCGACTTCGCGTAGTTCAGGAAGAAGCCGCCGGTGACGGGCCCGAGGGCGGCGGTGAGCGACGAGATCGAGACGAACAGCGCCATGCCCATGGTGCGGGCGCCGGAAGGGGTGAGCTTCAGGAGGAGGCCGAAGACGCCGATGCCGTAGCCGGCGCTGAACAGGCCGCTGGCGCCCATGACCACGTAGATGATCCACTTGTTGCGGTCGGTGGCGATGGACATGGCCAACAGTGCGGCCTGCCAGAGGATGATCGAGACGATCATCACCGGGATGTTTCCGAAGCGGTCGAGCAGGCGGCCCCAGGCGGGAAACGCGATCGCGGCGCCGAGGACGCCGAGCAGGATGAGCAGATTGGTATGCGCGGCGCTCAGGTGCAGCTGCTCGTACATGAACACCGGATAAAACGGACCCACGACGTTGGCGGTGAAGCCGAGGGCCGAGGCGAAAAGGATGAAGTGGATCAGCGTGGGGTCCTTCCGGATGATCCGCAGCTGGTCGCGCCACGGCGGCTCCGGCGCCGAGACATTCGGTCCGGACGTCGTGTGCATCTGCTGCTGCGAGAGCACCGAGCAGACCCGCAGCACGAGGGCGCCGCCGAAGAGGAGCTGGTAGGCCAGCAGTGACCCGTCGAGCCACGCCAGCAGCGCGGAGACACCGAGCATGAAGCTGACCTGGGAGAGGTACAGCAGGCGGTTGCGGAACCCGAAGTACTTTCCGCGCAGCCGCACCGGGATGCACTCCTGCATCCAGGCATTCCACGCCACGCCGTTGATCGCCGATGAGAGCGAGACCAGCGAGAAGGTCGCGAAGAAGACGAAGACGGTCCGCGGGCTTTCCTCCGCCGGCAGGAAGGGCAGGGCCACCAGCAGCGAGATCCAGCCCACCACGTGCAGCCAGGCACTCAGGATCGTCATCGACCGCGAGTGCAGGTGCTGCGCCAGGGCCGGCGTCAGGAGCACCTGCAGGAAATTGAACCAGAACGGCAGCGACGTGAAGAGACCGTAGGTGCGGGTGGTGAAGCCGAACGACGTCGTCAGCAGCGCCGCCATCACGAAATTGCCCGGCTGGCTCAGCATGACCAGCGGCATGGCCGTCACGCCGTCAAGAATGCCGAACCGCACGTTGCGACGGAGCGGGGTCAGCGTCTTACCGTGGGACGGAGTTGTGTGCACTTGGGATCAGGCTAAAACATCCGCATCCGGCAAAGTCATGCACGAAATGGTTACATCCGAGTCATGGCAAAGGCGAGCCACGCTGCGGCATGCCCGTTTTCTGCTCGGCAAGTACTTGGTCCGACGGGGACACGCCGCGCGAATGATCATCGAGGTCGAGGCCTACGACGGCGAGCGGGACCTGGCCTGCCACGCGCGGGTCGGCCCGACCGGGCGCACCGCCGTCATGTATGGCCCGGGCGGTTTTTGGTACGTCTATCTCTGCTACGGCGTCCACGAGATGCTCAACCTGGTCGTGGGTCCGCCGGGTTGGCCGGCCGCCGTGCTCATCCGCGGCATCGAGGGTTGCAGCGGACCGGGCCGGCTGACCCGCCTGCTCGGGATCGACCGCCGCCTGAATCGCGAACCCGCGTCCCGCACTTCCGGGCTCTGGATCGAGGACCGTGGCGTCCGTGTCCCGTCGCGTCTGATCGAGGCCGGGCCGCGGGTCGGGGTGACCTACGCCGGCCCGGTTTGGGCGGCGAAGCCCTGGCGGTTCAGGATCGATCCGCGAGCAGTGCGTCCACCTGGGCCTGCACCTCGGCGAGACTGATCCCGGCGAGATCCGGTCCGCGGCGGATCACGCGCATCGACGGAGCCGGTGGTGCCCAGATCGCCGGGTCCGTCGGCCCGAAGAGCAGGAGGCTTGGGGTGCCGGCGGAGGTCGCGAGATGCGCCACGCCGGAGTCGTGGCCGATGAACAGGCGGCAGGAGGCGAGCTCGTCGAGCAACGTGGGCAGGGGCAGCGAACGAAGCGCGCGTCCCATTCCAGGCAGCAGATTGGGAGGCTCGGCCTCGCCGGAAATGACCAGCAGCTCGCGCCGTCGCTCGTCGCGGAGCCAGCGCGCAAGCTGCTCCCAGCGGTCGAGCGGCCAGTTCTTGCGCGGCGAGCCGCTGCCGGGGTGCAGGGCCACCACGGGCCGGCGGTTCATGGGTGGACGCAGCCGGAAGGTCAGGGCCGAAGGCTGCAGGCCCAGCGCGGCGAGCGGCTCACAGTAGGCGGCGGCGGCCGGTCCGTGGGTGGGGTGAGCCGGGCCTGCGAGATAGCGCTGGCCCTCGCGGACCGGGAAAACGCGCGCGAGGTCGCCGTCCGGATCGGGCCAGTAGCTGACGACCAGGTCGAAAGCGCCGAGCCACGCGTGGAAGTCCGGCGGCAGCGGAACCGGAGCGTGGAGCGCGGCCCAGCGGCGCTCGTGCTGGGAGTGGAGGACGTCCACGAGCCTGGCCTCGATCGCGAGTTGCCCGGCGACGGGATTGCCCGCGAGTTCGATGCGGGCGCCGGGCCAGCGCAGCCGCAGCAGGGCGAGGGCGGGCAGAGTGACGATCAGATCGCCGAGGGCGCCGCCCCTAAGGACGAGGATCCGCATTGGCTACCGCCTCGGTGGGCGGCTGGTAGCGCGTGAGGGTCGAGACGCCGACGCCGAACTTGAACTCAACCTCGAACCTCACGGGCAGCCGCTGCTCGTCCTGCGCGATCCAGACCCGGACGGTGGACCCGCGCTTGAACATGCCTTTCGGGGCGGTCTTTTCCATGCGCGGCTCGATCACCAGCGTGTTGAAGCTGCCGAGCGGCGTGCGGACCGTCTCATAGCCGAGCGCATGGAAGGTCAGCTCATACGGTTCCTCCTCGAACATCACGAGCACGTCGCGCTGCTCGCCCGGCTTGAGATCCCACGCCCGGGTCTGCACGAGGCAGGTGATGAGATCCATCGGGTCGCCCGAGGGCAGCTTCACGAGCTGGTTCTTTTCGGGCCGCACGAGGTCGCGGTAGTCGGCGAGTTTCTTCTCGTAGTCAAAGGTGAGGAGGGTGTCCGTCGGCTTCTTGCCGGCGAGGCTCTTCTCGGTGTGAACCACCATCCGGCCGGTGTCGTTCACAAAGACCGACTCGGCCCGGGCGTCGAACGGATAGAGTCCGCGCAGGAAGCCGCGGGTCGAGGTGGTGGTGACCACGACCGTGCAAGGCTTGGACTCGTTGGACTCGGTGCGCGCGGCCACCGTGATCTCCCCGGCATGGGCGAACAGCCCCCAGCTGACGCGGTAGGTCAGCTGCTCGCCCGGGCGGAGGGCCAGCTGGGTGTTCGCCAGCAGGGGCGAGGCGCAGAGGAAAGGGAGGAAAAGGAGGCGACGCATGGAATCGGGACTCAACCAGACAGCCTGAACTCAAGTTGGTTGCCTTGGCCAATGGCAAGCGCGTCCCATCCCCGCTCGCGCAGTGTCTGGGCAAATTCGCGCGCGAAACCGTGCAGGGTCAGCACGCGTTTCGGCCGCACCAGCTCGACAAACCGGATGAGGTCGTCGAATCCGGCGTGGTCCGACAGCGGAAACGCCGCGTCGCAGCGCATGCGGTAGATCGCGCCCGCGTCCAGCGCCCAACCCGTGATCGCGGCCGTCCGCGGCGTCGGAATCCGCCCGAGCAGGCCCGTCGAATACGGTGGGCAGATGACGACATGGCCGGGCAGCAGGTCGGCGTCGAACTCGCGATAGGCGGGAAACTCGAGCCCCTGCTGTTCGCAGATCCGCGTCAGCCGGAAGGTCTCGGAGTGCAGCATCACGGGGAGGCGGGCCGGCGTCAGCGCGCGCAGGACCTCCTGGCTTTTCCCGAGGCTGTAGCAAAGGAGCACCGGTGTAGCGCGGGCGGCGACGGCCTCCTGGCAAAACGCGACGATGCGGTCGATCGTCTCGGCCTCCGGCGGGAACACATACCGCGGCAGGCCGAACGTGGTTTCCATCACGAGGGTTTCCGCCGCCGGCGTGGCGCACGGCTCGGCGGCCAGGCTGGGGCGAAGCTTGAAGTCGCCCGTGTAGAGCAGCGTGCCGTGCTCCTCGTGCGTGAGCAGGATCTGGCTCGAGCCAAGGATGTGGCCGGCGGGATGCAGCGTGGCCGTCACCCCGAACTCGAGGGGATGCGGCTGGCCGAACGCGACCGTGTTGACCGCCCGCCGGCCTGGCAGCCGGGCATGCAGCAGGCGGGCCGTGGCGGCGGAACAGAGCACCTCCTTGTGCCGCGCGATGTGGTCGCTGTGGGCGTGGGAGACGAACGACCGCTCGGCGCGGGCCTGCGCGTCGAGCCACCAGCCGATCTGGGGCAGCCAGATTCCCTTGCGGTGATGTAGCTCCCAGGCCATGCGCGACCGCTACCTTACCGCGCAGTTACTCCGCGGCCGCCCCGAAGTACTTGTGCTTCACGAGGCGCCAGGCCGTCACGACGAACGCCGTCAGGGGAATCGCGAAGAGCATGCCCAGCACGCCGTGAAACGCGGTGCCCCAGAAGAAAATCGCCACGATGATCGTCACGGGATGCAGCCCGGTGCGCTCGCCCATGATCTTGGGCGTGAGCAGCCAGCTCTCGATCAGCTGCACCACAAGCTTCACGACCAGCACGAGGCCGACGAGACGCCAGCCGCCGTCGGACTGGAACAACGCCAGCGGCACGGCGGCGCCGAGCCCGATGATCGTGCCGAGGTACGGGACGATGTTGAGGATCCCGGCCGCGACACCGATGAGGAGGCCGAAGCGCAGGCCGACCAGGCTGAAGCCGAGGGCCAGCAGCACGCCCATGATAAGGCCGATCACGAGCTGGCCGCGGAAGAACGACTCCACGATGCCGACAAACTCGCGCAGCAGGAACAGCACGTCGTCCTGCGTCTCGCGACGGAGGAACGGCAGGTGCGGCCGCAGCGCCTCGACGGAACCGCCCCGGGCCAGCAGGAAGAAGAAGAGGTAGACCGGCACGATGGCGAGGTGGGTGGTGAACGCGACGAGCCCGAGCAATCCGCCGCCGGCCGCGCGGAGCGACGGCAGCGTGTGCGTCAGCATCGTCCGCAGCTCCTCGCCGATATGATCGGCCACCTGGCGCACCATCGGGTTCGCGAGCTGGCGGTCGATCAGCGCGACCCACTGCGGGTAGTGCTGGTGGAAATAGGCCTGGGCATTGGTCCAGAGCGTCGGGGCGTAGCCGATGAAATCGAGGATCTGGTCGACCACCGGCGGCACGGCCAGCACCAGCAACCCGGCCGCGGCCAGGACGAAGATGCCGAAGAGCAACGTGACCGCCGCGAGCCGGCTGAGCCGGAGGCGCGTTTCAAACAGCGTGACGATGGGGCGCAGGATCAGCGCGAGGACGCCGGCCACGGCGAGCGGCCAGAGGACGCCGGAGAAGAACCCGCCGAGCCAGCCCAGCAGGAAAAGCCCGGCGATGACCGTGGCGATCGCGGCGGCGCCGGCCAGCAGGACCAGGGCGGCCGCGAGGACGCGACGCTGGGCGGGCGTGAAGAGCGGTGCAGGGGAACCCTCGGCCATGGACGAAACCCTCACTGAACGAGCCGCCGAGGCCAAGGAAAACCGGGAGCGGGGTGGGGAGGGAGTTGAAGGTTGAGAGTTGATGGTTGAAAGCCGGACGGGGCGCCTTGGCGCTGGGTCAGCCTTTCAACCTTCAACCCTCAACCTTCAACTCCCAGGCCGCGCCGCGCGGCCGCGAAACAGCCAGCGGGCCATGGCGGGCAGGAGGACGATCGCGCCGAGCATGTTCACCATGAACATGAACGTCAGCAGGAGACCCATGTCGGCCTGGAACTTGAGGTCGGAGAAGATCCACGTGCTCACGCCGATCGCGAGGGTGAGGCCGGTGAAGAGGATCGCGGCGCCGGTGTCCTTCAGCGCGGTGAACATCGTCTCCTCGAACTCGCCGCCGGCGCGGAGCGGGGCGTGCAGCTGCGCGAAGAGGTAGATGCCGTAGTCGACGCCGATGCCGACGCCCAGCGCGACGACCGGCAGGGTCGACGTCTTGAGGCCGATGCCGACGTAGACCATGAGCGCGTAGGCGAGCCAGCTGGTGATCGCCAGCGGGATCACGATGCACAGGGTGGCGCGGACGCTGCGGAAGGTGAACAGGCAGAGCGCGATGACGGCGCCGAATACCCAGAGCACGATCGGGGTCTGCGCGGCCTGCACGACCTCGTTGGTGGCGGCCATCACGCCCGCGTTGCCGCTGGCGAGGAGGAACCGGACCTTGTCCGACGGATGCTCGGCGCTGAACTGTTTAACGGCGGCGGTGACGGCGGTGAGGGTCTCGGCCTTGTGGTCGGCGAGGAAGATCATGATCGGCATCACGCTGCCGTCGGCGTTGAGGAGCCCGGTGGCGGTCTCGATCGGCGAGACGGCCTGCGCGAGGGCCTGCTGGTTGCGCGAGAGCACGCGCCACTTGAGCGAACCCTCGCTGAAGCCGGCGTTGACGATCTTGGCCATCGCCGGGAGCGAGATGACCGACTGGACGCCCGGCACGGCGCGCACGGTGCCCTCGAACTGGTCCATCAGGGTGAGCACGCCGTGGTCGACGCAGCCGTTCGGGACGGTCTCGACGATCACGGACAGGATATCAACGCCGATGCTGAACTTTGTGGTGATGACGCGGGTGTCGCGGTTGTAGCGCGAATTCTGCCGCAGCTCGGGCACGCCGGCCTGGGTGTCGCCGATGCGGACCTGCTCGGCCTTCCAGTAGCCCCACGCGCCAAAGCCGAAGCACACCAGAATGATGAGCAGTGAGGGCCGCGGCTTCATCTCACGGGCCAGACGGGCCCAGATGCGGTCCGTGCGCGCCCGCCGGCCGGCGACCCAGGCGCCGTAGGTCGGCGGCAGGTGCAGGTAGGAGAGCATGATCGGGAGCAGGAAGAAATTGGTGACGATGATCACGCTGACGCCGAGGCTGGCGATGATCGCGAGCTCCTGGATCGTCGGGATCTTGATCACGAGGATCGTGATGAAGCCCACGGTGTCGGTCATGAGCGCGACCACGCCGGGCACGATCAGCTGCATGAAGGCCGAGCGCGCGGCGGTGGGACCGTCGTGGCCCTTGAACATCTCGTTCCGGAACATGCTGATCTTCTGGACGCCGTGGCTGACGCCGATGGCGAAGACGAGGAACGGGACGAGGATGGAGAACGGGTCGATGCCGTAGCCGAGGGCGGTGAGGGCGCCGAGCTGCCAGACGACCGCGACGAGCGAGCAGACGATCGGCGCCGCGGCGAGCTTCCAGCGTCCGGCGTAGTTCCAGACGAGCAGCGCAGTGATGAAGATCGAGATGCCGAAGAGGACGAGCACGCCGCGCGCGCCGTCGCTGATGTCGCCGATGACTTTGGCGAAACCGATGATGTGAACGGTGATCCGGCCCTGGCTCTCGCGCTCGACGCGGGTGCGGATCGCCTCGAGGCCCTTCGCAACCCGCATATAGTCTATCTTTGCCCCGGTGCGCGGATCGACCTCCAGCAGCTGCGAGCTGACGATCGCGCCGGAGAAGTCGGCGGCGACGAGCTGCCCGAGCTTGCCGGACTTGATGATGTTCTCGCGGACTTTGGCAAAGTTCTCGGGCGTCGGCTTGAAGTCGGCCGGGATGACGTTGCCACCGGCGAAGCCGTCCTCGACCACCTCGATGTAGCGGACGTTGGGCGTGAAGAGCGACTGGACCTGGGGGCGATCAACGCCCGGGAGAAACGTGACCTCGTCGGTGACCTGGCGCAGCTGGGCGAAATACTCGGGCGTGAAGATGTCCCCGTCCTTCGCCATCAGCGCGACCAGCACCCGGTTGGCGCCGCCAAACTCGGACTGGTACTTCACGAACGTCTGGATGTACGGGTGACCGGTCGGGAGGGACTTGTTGAAGCTCGCGTCGACCTTCATCCGACTCGCGAAGACGGCCATGACGCCGGTGAGCACGATGATCGCGACGACCAGCGGAAACCGGTTCCGGAACATCCAGGTGGCGAAGCGGGCGAGCATGGCGGTCAGGGGGCGGGCAGGACCGCGGCGCCGGCCTCGCCGAGCGCCAGCACGCGCCCGTCGGGCAGCGGCAGCAGTTCGGCCACGGCCGTGGTGAATCCGGGGGTCCAGGCGGTCACGGTGCGGCCGCCGTCGCGGCTTACGAACAACGCCCGGGACTGGCCGCCGAAGACGATGGTCCGGGGGCCCAGGCGCGCGGCGGTGGCGACCAGGACGCGCTGCTCGTTCGGCACCAGCGTCCAGCTGGCGCCGTCGTCCTCCGAGCGGTAGATGCGGCCGCGGAGGCCGTGGGCCAGGAGCTCGCGCTCGCCGAGCGGCAGGATGCCGTAGAACGAGCCGTCGTAGGGCGAGTCGATGCGGTCCCAGGTGTGTCCGGCGTCACGCGAGCGGAGCAGGGTGCCGCGCTCGCCGGCCAGGTAAAGCGTGCCGCCCGGGCCGCGCGTGATGCGGTTGAAGTGGTAGTCCTCGTCCCCGAGGCGCCGCCGCTCCCAGGTCCGGCCGCCGTCGCCGGTCGAAAGGTACAGGCCATACGCGCCGACGGCGATCGCGTGCTGGGCGTCGAGCGCGAGGACGTCGAGGAACGACTCCTCGAGATTGGTTCCTTGCCACTGGCGCTGCCAGGTCAGGCCGCCGTCGGTCGTGGCGAGGATCAGCGCGTCGTGACCGACGGCCCAGCCATGGCGGGCATCCGGGGCGAAGGCGATGCCGGTGAGCGTCGCGGCGGCGCCGGAGGGGACCTGGGTCCAGCCGCGGGCGCCGTCGGTCGAGCGGACGATGGTGCCGCGCTCGCCGACCGCGACGATGGCCGGGCCGGCAGTGGCGCCGTCGAGCAGGAGGAGCGTCCGCGGGTCGAACGCACTTGCGACGGTTCCCAGGCCCAGGGCCAGCAGGAGGACGCGGACAGGGAGCGAGGAAATCATGCGATGGAAAAGGCGGGCTGGCACGGGCCGCCCGCCTTTTCGCTTAACACGGGAAGGATGACCACGGCATCCGACGACGGATCAGCGGATGCCTTCGCGGCGGAGGGTGTCCGGGCTGTAGTCGGCCGGGGTGCGCTTGAGGTTGAAGTTGTAGGTCGGGCCCTCGTTATCGAGACCGATGACGAGGTAGCGGCCGTTCTCCAGGTCGGTGTGGACCTCGAGCGTGCTCCAGAAGACCTGGGCATCGTAGTAGTTGATGCAGTGGGCCTCGGAGACGCGCCACATGGCGCCGCGGCCGTCGTACTGGTCGGCGGCGAGGATCTGCCAGCTGTCCTCGTCGATGTAGAACGTGCGGCGCGAGTAGAGGTGCGACGTGCCGGGCTTGAGGGTCGCGTCGACCACCCACACGCGGTGCACCTCGTAGCGGGCGAGGTCCTGGTTGAGGTGGAGCGGGCGGATGATGTCGGCGTACTTCACCTGGTCGCTGTGGAGGCGGTAGGAGTTGTACGGGACGATCATCTCCTTCTTGCCGACGAGGGTCCAGTTGTAGCGGTCGGGCGCGCCGTTGAACATGTCGAACTGGTCGCTGGTGCGCTGACCGTCGGCGGCGGTGCCGGGGTTGTCGTACGCGACGTTCGGGGCGCGGGTCACGCGGCGGCGGCCGGTGTTGTAGATCCACGCGCGGCGCGGCTCCTTGACCTGGTCCATGGTCTCATGGGCGAGGAGGATGGTGCCGGCGAGGCGGGCGGGGGCGGTGACGGCCTGCTTGAAGAACACGAGCGTGTTCTCGAGGTCGTTCTCGGTGATGTTCTCGCGGCAGTAGTTGAACAGGAACTCGTCGTCGAAATCGACCATGGTGTAGCTGCCGTTGCGCTGCGGGGCGGCCTGGCCGATGTGGCGGGAGGCGCACACGCCGCGGTAGCGGGTGAGGAAGTTCCACACGACCTCGAGGCCGTTGGCGGGGATCGGGAACGGGGCGCCGACGACGGTGCCGGTGATGCCGTTGCCGCCCTCGGTGAGGCGGGCGGTCGTGGCGTGCTGCTTCGTGGCGTCGTAGATCCGCTGCGGGTTCGAGAAGCTGCGGTGACTCGGGTAGACCTCGAGCTTGTAGTCGGGATAGGCCTTCAGCAGGGCGATGTGGCCGGCCGTCAGCTTGTCCTGATACTGCGATAGGTTCGACGCGGTGACCGTGTAGAGCGGCTTGTCGG
>DAOQKI010000031.1:9353-37066 GCA_035334485.1 Opitutaceae bacterium | reverse complement strand
TGATCGTGAGCGTGGTCGCGGCGGTGGAGAGCGTCTTGTACTCGCCGGCCTTGGGATCGAAATACACGAACGTGACCGGCTTGATCGGGTAGATGCCTGGCCTGGTCGGCACGAGCACGACGTCCTCGCTCAGAGTGGCGTCGAACAGCTTGCCCTCCGCCGTGGTCCGCTTGGCCTGCGGCTGCACGACTTGGAAGTCCTTCGACACCTCGCGCGACGGCAGCCCGGCGAGGTCGGGCCAGTTGCCCGTGCCCTTGAGCTCCAACGTCCACGTCACCGGCTCGCCGACGGCGGCGCTCGTGGGCACCACCTTGGACACGAGCTGGAACTGCCCGACCGCGCCCGTGAATCCGGGCGGGGGTGTCGGGAGCGGGTTGACGGTCAGCTCGGTGCGGCGCGAGCTGACGGACAACTGCTCGATGCGCTGCTGCTGGAACAGCCCGAAGCCGATGCTGCCGGTCGCGACGTTCACCAGCTGCGTCGTGGGGTTGAGCGAGATCGTGCCGGAGGCCTTGGCGTAGGCGCGGGCGCGGTAGGTGATGAGCAGGCGCGGCTCGCCGCCGGGGGCGGTCTCGGTCGGCTCCGGCTTGGACCAGTCCTCCACGACGAGCGGCGACGGGTTCCAGTCGACCGCGCTGGCGAGCTGGCTGAAGCTCCGCCGCGAGGCGTCGAGGATGTACGTGATCGGGAACACCTCGCCGGCCCAGACGGTGCTCGAGCCCGGGTTGAGCCGCGCGTTGGCGACCGAGTCGGAGATGACGCGCGCCGCGCCGCCGGTGTAGGCGGCGACCAGTTTCTGGCCCTTGTTCGTCTGGACGTTGAAGGCCGGGATCTGGACGGTGGCGCCCGCCCGCCGCGAGCGGACGCTGTAGGAGAGGATCGTCGAGCGCGAGAAGCTGCCGTTCATGATCGACGTCTGGGACGAGCTGCCGCTCAGCGTGAGACTGACATCCGGGATGGCGGGGAGGCGCGGATCGCCGTCGGGCGCGCAGTCCTCGAACACGAGCTGCACCTCGGACGGGTCGTCCGGGGAGCCCTCCCAATGCACGGACTCGGCGCGCACCAGCGCGGCGAGCGCGCAGAGCAGGAAGGCGACGCGGAAGGGAGCGGAAAGTCGGGACAACGTGCGCATGAGAGTCACCAGTCCTTGCCCGTCTTCTTGGCGGGCGCGTGTTTCTTGTCGGTGTCCATGAGTTGATAAAGTTGGGCGGGCGAATCCTGATTGCGGAGCTGGTCGAGCTTCTGCAGCGGCAGGGCGAGATTCGGGTCGGACGGCGGGGGCGGGCCCTCCTTCTTTTCCGGGACGCCGCCGACCTTCTGGGTGTCGTGCGACGGCGGCGGCTTCGGCGGCTCCTTCATGTCGCCAAACGCCGACTCGGCGTTGCGGTTCTGGTCGGGCTTCGGCGGCGGCGACTGCTGCGATTGATCCTGCGGCGAAGACGAGGATTTCTGCTGCTGGGACTGCTGCTTTTGTTGCTCCTGCTGCTTCTGCTGCTGTTCCTGGTTCTGCTGCTGCTGCTGTTGCTGCTGCTGATCCTTCTGGTCCTTGGATTGATCCTGTTGCTGCTGCTGCTGGGGTTTCTTCTCCGGCTCCTGCAGCAGGGCCTCCAATTCCTCGCGGAGCTTGGGCCAGTCCGCGGTCTTTGCGTCCTGCGCCGAGCCGAGTTTCACGGCGGCCAGCGCGTCGTGCACCGGGCGGGGCGGCACGGGCCGGCCCTCGGACTGGATGTGCTGGCCCCAGGTCACGGTTTCCCGGGCGAGCTCCGCCCAGTCGCGGGCGGTGCGGTCGTCTTGAGTGGACAGTCGCGCCACGATCTTCGACAGCGGCGGGGGCGAGGCGGCCGGCTCGTCCGCGAACGCGGGCGGGTTGACCCCGAGGAGCACCAGCCCGACGAGCAGGGCGGCAACCGTGGCGGCGGCCGGCGCGGCCTTCGCCGCCGGGGCTGTACCCCGCAGCTGGAGGTCGCGGGGCCGCGGGCGGACGGGAAACTCGAAACAGAAGCTCACGCACAGGCACCACGCGCCAAGTGCGAGGGGCCACTGGTAGCGCTCGACAAGGCGCACGGTGTTTTTCTCGACGAACTTGCCGCGCTGTCCGGCCTCGACGGTGGCGCGCAGGATGGCGGCGAGATCGACCCACGAGCTGGCGTCGCTGTAGGTGCCGTGGGTGGTTTCGGCGAGCTCCTGCAGGGTCCGGTTCTCGAGGCGCGAGAGCACCACGGCGCCGCGTTCGTCCTTCACGAAGCCGCCGGAGCCGTCCGGGATCATCGCGCCGGCGGTGGTGCCGACGCCGAGCCCGATCACCCGCACGCCCTTCTTGCGCAGCTCCTCTAGCTGGCCCTTCCAGTCGTCCTCGGTCGCCTCGCCGTCGCTCAGCACGATGAGGAAGCGGTCGGCGGCGCCGGTGCGGCCGAAGGCGTCGAGCGAGGTCTCGATCATCGCCCGGTAGTTCGTGCCGCCTTCGGGCAGGAAGCCGGGGTCGAGCGCCGGGAGGAATTCGCGCAGGATCTCGTAGTCGGAGCTCAGCGGGCACTGGAGGAACGCGGTGCCGGAGAACGTCACGAGCCCCACGCGCTCGCCCTGCAGTTTTTCCAGCAGCGACTGGATCAGCAGCTTGGCGCGGGCGAGGCGCGACGGTTTCACGTCCTGCGCCTGCATCGAGCGCGAGAGGTCGAGGGCGATGAGGATCTCGCGGGCCTGGTCGAACACCGGCTCTTCGATCCGGCCCCACTGCGGCCGGGCGAGCGCGACCACCAGCAGCACGAGACCGGCGGCGAGCCACGGCCGGACGCGGCGCGACGGGCTGGCGGCGGGCACGAGTGAGAGGTCGTGACGGCCCGCCTCCGCGGCGAGGATCTTCGGGTGCGCGGTGGCGGCGGCCCGGCGGCGGCGGGTCAGCTCGAACGCCAGCAGCGCGATCGGGAGCAGCACCAGCCAGAGGAGGTGGGGGAAGGCGAAGGTCATGCGACGGCCTCCCGGTGCCAGAGCGGGCGCGCGAACAGGGCGGCGAGCAGCACGGCGACGGCGCCCGGGACCGCCAGCCAGGCGAACAGCTCGGTCGTGATCAGGTAGCTCTTGGCCTGGAATTCGATCTTCTGGGCGCGGTCGATGGCCTTGAAGGCGGACTCGACCGTGTCGGTGTCGGCCGCGCGGAAGAAATGACCGCCGGTGGCCTCGGCGATGGAGCGCAGCGCGCCCTCGTCGAGGTCGGCCGCCATGCGCCGGTAGCCGATCTTGTTGCCCTTGTCGTCGAAGACGGGGAACGGGACGATGCCGTCGCGGCCCGCGCCGATGGTGTACACCGGGACGTTGCGGCTGCGCGCGATGTCCGTGGCGCCCTCGGGCGTGAGGGTGCCGCGGTTGTTGGCGCCGTCGGTGAGGAGCACCACGAACGCGCCCGAGCGCTTGCCGCCGCTCTCGCGCTTGGCCTGCTCGAGGCGGGTGAGCGCGACGCCGAGGCCGTCGCCGATCGCGGTGCCGTCCTCGATTAGGCCGATCTTCAGGCGCTCGGTCTGCTTGCTGAGCCAGTCGTGGTCGAAGGTGAGGGGCGCGAGCGTGTAGGCGCGGCCGGAGAAGACGACGATGCCGATGCGGTCGCTCGGGCGGTTGTTGATGAAGGCCTGGATGACGGGCTTGATGGCCTGCAGCCGGTTGATGCGGTCGCCGTCCTTCTCGTAATCCTCGGCGAGCATCGAGCCGGAGAGGTCGATCGCCAGCATGATGTCATAGCCCTGGGTGCGGACCTCGCGCCGGTCCTCGACCCGCTGCGGGCGGGCCAGCGCGAGTACGAGCAGCATGAGCCCGAGGGTCGCGAGCACGAGCGGCCAGCGGCCTGGCGAGGCGAGCGACGGCCGGTACCAGGCGGCGGCGAACGGCACAAGCAGCACCGGCACGCGACGCTGCTGGCGGATCAGCGGCAGCAGCACGAGCGGCACCAGCAGCGCCCACAGCCAGACCGGGTCGTTGAGAACGTAGCCCGGCATTCTCGGCAGCGTCCACGTGGCGAGGGGGAAGTGACTAGGGACGAGTGACAAGTGACTTGGGAGATTGGCCACAGATGGGATCATCAGGGTCGGGTTGCTGGTTCTCCTGCTACTTGGTCCATGGAGGCTGGTACCTGATGCATCAGCGCGCTCTCCGCTGCAGCATCCGCGCGTGAAAGAAGCGCACGAGGGCGTCGAGGCGGTTCTGGTCGGTGCCGACGACGAGGCGGCTGAGGCGGTCGGGGAACAGCGCGGACCACGCGGCCTCGCGGCGGGCGTGCCACTCGGCGTGGGCGGCGCGCTCGGCGGCGCTGCCCTCGATGGTCACGAGCCGGCCGGCCGTCGGGTCGTAGGCGGCGAAGGCCTCGCCGGGCGGCAGGGCGCGGTCCCAGGGGTCGTCGACGCGGAAGCCCATCGTCTGGTAGCGGTGCTGGAGCACGGTCCAGCCCTCGGGCTCGGCGCGGGGCGGGAAGTCGCCCAGCCACAGCAGCACGCTGTGCTTCGGCGCGGCGCGGGCGAGGAAGCGCCAGGGGATTTCCGCGGGCCCGTCGGAGGGACCGGGTGCGGGCCGGGACAGCAGCGTGGCCGCCGCGTGCAGGATGGCGCCGCGGCCGCGGACGGGCTCGCGCAGGAGGTTGCCGCCCGGGGACGCGTGGACGAAGCCGACGCGGTCGCGGTTGACCGCGCCGAGGAGCATGACGAGGCCGGCGAGCTCCATCAGGGCCTCGCGCTTGGACTGGGCGCCCGAGCCGAAGCGCAGGGACGGGGCATCCTCGAGCACGACGAGCACGGTGACCTCGCGCTCCTCGACGAATTTCTTCCGGTATGGCTCGCCGAGGCGCGCGGTGACGTTCCAGTCGATGTCGCGGACATCGTCGCCGAACTCGTACTTCACGACCTGGTCGAACTCCATGCCGCGGCCGCGGAAGGTGGAGCGGTACTCGCCGCTGAGCACGTTCTCGACCGCATGGCGCACGCGCCATTCGAGCTGGCGGAGCATCGCCAGCGGGCTGGGGGACGTTGTCGGTTCGACCGCCACGGTCAGTTTGCGGGCACGGGGGTCTGGGTGACGACCTGGGCGATGATCTTGTCGGGGGAAACCTCCTCGGCCTCCGCCTCGTAGGTGAGGCCGAGCCGGTGGCGCATGACCTCGGGGGCGAGTTCCTGCACGAGGGCGGGCGTGACGTAGTCGATCCCGCGAAGCCAGGCGAGCGCGCGGCTCGCCTGATAGAGGGCGAGCGAGGCGCGCGGCGAGGCGCCGAAGTTGAGGTAGCGCTTGCCGCCGCTGCCGGAGTCGGCCAGCGCACGGGTGGCGCGCACGAGCGCGAGGATGTACCCCTGCACCGCGGGCGAGACATGGATGGCGTCGACCGCCCCGCGCAGCGCGAGCAGTTCCTCGCCGCTCGACGCGGCGGACACCGCGGGCTGCTTCGTGACCTGGCCCCAGCGCTGCATCATGGTCGATTCCTCGGCGGCGCTCGGGTAGTCGACGATCAGCTTGAACAGGAACCGGTCGGTCTGCGCCTCGGGCAGCGGATAGGTGCCCTCCTGCTCGACTGGATTCTGGGTGGCCATCACGAAGAACGGCTTCGGCAGCGGGTGCGTCTGACCGCCGATCGTGACCTGTCGCTCCTGCATGGCCTCGAGCAGGGCGCTCTGGACCTTGGCGGGGGCGCGGTTGATCTCGTCGGCCAGCACCAGGTTGGCGAAGATCGGGCCGCGGTGGGCGCTGAACTCGCCGGTCTTCGGCTGGAAGATCATCGTGCCGACCACGTCGCTCGGCAGCAGGTCGGGCGTGAACTGGATGCGCTCGAACTGCACGCCGAGGGCGGCGCCGAGCGACTTCACGAGCAGGGTTTTAGCGAGCCCGGGCATGCCCTCGAGCAGCACGTGGCCGTTGGCCAGCAGGGCGACCAGGAGACGCTCGATGGCGGCGTCCTGGCCGATCACGGCCTTGCCAATTTCCGAGCGGAGTTTTTCAGACCAAGCGGGACCGGAGATCATGGGTAAAAACGACAGGTCGGGAAGGGGATCATTGGACTCCCAACCGGGGTGAAAGTTTCCAAGAGAAAAGGGCCCCGGCTAGGGCTTTACCACACCAAAGAAGGCAGAGCGCGTGGGGCGAGCGGGCTCTGTCGTTTGAAGGCCCAAACGCCAACGCGCCAAACGCCAAAATCGTCCGCGGCCTTTGGCCGGCCCTCGATTGGTTTGGGGTGACCGGTTGGGGGCTTAGCGGAGGTCTTGGCCGCGGACCGAATGCGACGAAACAGCTAACCGACCGACCTTCGCGTGCTTCGCGGCCTTTGCGGTGAACCCGCCCTGGTCGAAAAGCCAAGGACTCTGTCAGCTCTCGGGAAACCGGTCCCGCTCTTGAATCCGTTGCGCGAGCCGACACTCTCCCTGCCATGAACGGCGAACTGGCGGCGCGGCTGGCGGCGATCGGGGTCCATCTCTCGGACGTCGAGGAGCGCTTTGTCCGCGGCTCCGGTCCCGGCGGCCAGAAGATCAACAAGACCAGCTCCACGGTCTGGCTCCGTCACCGTCCGACCGGCATCGAGGTGCGCTGCCAGCGCGAGCGCTCGCAGGCGGCGAACCGCGAGCTCGCGTGGGCCGAACTCTGCGCGAGGATCGAGGAACACCGGCGCGCGGCGGCGGCGGCCCGACAGGACGAGCGCCAGCGGGAGTTGCGGCAGACGCGACAGAAGAGCCGCACGCAGAAATCACACATGGTCGCCGCCAAGCGGCACCGCGCCTCCATCAAGTCGCGGCGCGGGCGACCGCTCGACGACTGAGCCGGGGGCGGCCGTCAGTGGCCGCCGAGGAGCTGGTGCAGGACGACGGGCAGGTTTTCCCAGAAGATCAGGAGCACGCCCATCAGCGAGCCGCCGGCGATGACGCCGGAGGCGACCGGGTAGTTGTAGAGCTCGGCGAAGGCCGGGCGCTTCCGCTCGATGGCCCAGCCGAGGACGCCGCCGATGAAGAAGAGGAGGCCGTAGTACCAATGGAAGGTCCACGACAGGCCGATGCCGGAGGCGGACGGAATCCACTTGGCCTGGCGGGGGAACCAGCGGGGCAGAAGGGTGAGGGTGACGCCGACGATGGCGCCGATGACGATGCACCAGACCTTGATGGGTTCGAGGGACTCGAAGCCCTTGCTCAGCGCGAGTGCGACGGCGCGCCACGACTGGGCGGCGGGGGCCGGGAACTTGTCGGAGCCGAGGACGTCGGCGGTGGGCACCATGACCATGAACGCGAGCACGGTGGCGACGGTGCCGATGAAGATGCCGGCGAACTGGGCGATGAACTGCTTCCGCGGGTGGGCGCCGAGCAGGTAGCCGCTCTTGAGGTCGGTCAGCAGGTCGGCCGAGGAGATGGCGGCGCTCGAGGTGATGTTGGCGCTCATCAGGTTGATGTTCATGTTGCCGGGGCTGAGCGCGCCGAAGATGAGCTGGGTGACCTTGCCCATGGCGCCGGTCGGCGTGGTGTCGGTCTCGCCCGTGACGCGGCAGGCGACGAGCGCGAGGAAGAACGACATGAACACCGCGAGGGTGCTCTGCCAGTACGGCATGTTGAAGCTGACCTTGGCGAGCCACGCGAGGGCCACGAGCGAGGCGAGCTGGGCGACGACGAACCAGGACATCGGGGTCTCGATGGCGTCGAGCTCGTCGCCCGCGCCCTTCTGCCCGAACATCGCGCCGAGGCCGCGGAACGCGCGGGCGACCGCCCGCCACTCCAGCGCGAACGCGAGCAGGCCGGAGGCGACCATGCATGACACGCCGGCCCAGAGCGTCCAGGGCACGACCTCGCGGTAGCCCGAGCCGGTGATGATCCCCTTGGCCTGCAGGATCGGCACGAACACGGCCCAGCACAGCGTGCCACCGAGGAAGATGCTCGCGGCGGGGCGCAGGCCCATCAGCACGCCGGCCGCGATGAAGATCGGGTCCCAGACGAACGTGACGGTGCGGCCGATCCAGGCCGGGCCGAAGACGACATTGTTGACGCGGTCGAACAGGCTGCCGAGGGCGAACGGCGCGAGGCGGGCGCTGATGAGCGTGAGCCCGTCGTTCCAGAACTGGCTGATCGCCGCCGCCACCGCGCCGATCGTGAGGGCGCGCGCCGACTGCGCTGCGCGCTGGCCCTTGGAGTACAGCGCGCGGAGGGTCTCGGCGGTGGCGATGCCGGTCGGGAAGCGGAGCTGCTCGAGGTTGAGCATCTGGCGCTTCATCGGGATCGCCATCGTGACGCCCAGCACCGCGAGGAAGAACACCCACGCGAGCATCAGGCCGAGCGGCAGCGACCGGTTGTTGATCATGAAGTACGCCGCGAAGG
Source organism: Opitutaceae bacterium (assembly GCA_035334485.1). Classification (GTDB taxonomy): domain Bacteria; phylum Verrucomicrobiota; class Verrucomicrobiia; order Opitutales; family Opitutaceae; genus Opi-474. The sequence goes on along the minus strand of DAOQKI010000031.1, from coordinate 28,754 downwards.
CCGAGACGAGGGTCGAGCCGGTCGAGTAGCCGGCCGAGCTCGCGGTGGACTGCATGCAGTTGTTCTCGAGGATCGTCATCGGCGTCCGCGCCCAGCCGAGCCGCAGGAACACCGACCACGAGGCGTACGAGATGATGCATGCGGTGATCGCGACGCCGAAGCCCCAGCCGGACTTGAGCCCGATGTAGAGGTTGGTCAGCGACAGGATCCCGCCGAGCGCCGTGCCCATGAGCAGCGCGCGCCAGGTGAGCTGCGGCACGCGGTCGCCGCGCCCGAGGTACACCTCGCGGTACCATTGCTGCTCAATCTGCTCCGGCGTGCCGGCGTAGGGCTCCACGCGCAGGGGCGCGTCGAGGTTGGGATCCGGGGCAGGCGAGGCGGGCGAGGGCGGGCGGTCCATGGCGGATGGGAAAGAAAGTCGGCGCGGGCCGAAGGCGGGAAAAATAGGCAAAGGCCGCGAGCGGGCGAGGGCGAAATCGTCCGGCCGCGCGCGAATTCGAGCGCATTTCGTCCGCGAACCCGCTTGAATCCGGGCGCTAGTCAACTGCCGCCCCCCATGACCTCCAAGGAACGCGTCCTGCTCGCGCTTGCCCGCCAGGAACCCGACCGGGTGCCGATCGATTATTTTGCCAATCCGGGCATCGACCAGCGCCTGAAACAGCATTTCGGCCTCGCCGCCGACGATCACGAAGGGCTCCTCCAGACCCTGCACGTGGACTTCCGCGGCGTGCAGGCGCCGTACATCGGACCGCGGCTCCACGCCGACGAGCCCGAGCGCGGCGTGATGGTCGACGACTGGGGCATCCATCGGCGCTGGATCGAACACGATTCGGGTGGCTATTGGGACTTCTGCGATTTCCCGCTGCAGGAGGCGACCGAGGAGCAGGTCGCCGAGTGGCCGCTGCCGTCGCCCGATGACTTCGACTACAACGTCGTGCGCGAGCAGAGCTGGAAGTTCGGCGACCACGCGGTCTACACCGGCAACGCCGGCCTGCCCGACATCATCAATGGCAACGGCATGCTTCGCACCATGGAGCAGACCCTCGTCGACCTGATTTCCGACGATCCCGCCGGCATGCTCCTCGCGCAGCGCCGGAGCGAGATTCTCCTCGAGATCCTGTCCCGCTCGCTCGAGGCCGCGCGCGGCGGCATTGATTTCGTGTGGCTGGGCGAGGACCTCGGCACGCAGATCGGACCGACCATCAGCGAGCCCCTGTATCGCCGACAGCTGCGCCCGTTTCACCAGCAGATGGTCGACGTGGCCAAGGCCTACAACCTGCCCGTCATGATCCACTCCTGCGGCTCCAGCAGCTGGGCGTTCGACGACTTCATCGAGATGGGCATCGACGCCGTCGACACGCTGCAGCCGGAGGCGAAGAACATGGCGCCGGCCTACCTCAAGCAGCGCTTCGGCGGCCGCCTGGCCTTTCACGGCTGCATCAGCACTGCCGGCCCCGTCGCTTATGGCACCACCGACGCCACCATCGCCGACTGCCGCCGCACCCTCGAGATCATGATGCCCGGCGGCGGCTACTGCTTCTCGCCGACCCACCAGCTCCAGGACAATTCCCCGACTGAAAACGTCGTGGCGATGTACGAAACCGCCCGCCGTTACGGACGGTATCGCTAGGGCGGGAGGCTGTCAGCTGTCAGCTTTAGGCTGTAGGCTCTAGGCGGTAGGCTTGATCTTGGCGAGGTGCTGTCGCTGCGGCCGATCCGTCGGAGAAGATGGGCACCATCTGCCATCTGCCGATGGCTGACTGCTGAAAGCTGAAAGCCGATAGCTGATAGCTGACTGCTGATCGCTGACCGCTCCCTTCCAGCGCTATGCGCTCAGGGCTTCCACGGGGTCGCCGACGCGGAGGGTGCCGGTCTTGGTCTCGTGGATTAGGTTCTGTCCGAAATAGACGTCGGTCGAATTTCCTTCGCCCCGCCGATACATCGCCAGGGTGCGCAGCGGCTCCTTGCCGCGCTCGGCGGTGAGCTGGTCGATCGTGGGGATGATGCACCGGGCGCACCGGCCGCCGGCGCGGAAGGTCACGCTCCCGGCGCGGATCCGGGGCCACGTATCCTCGGCAAACGGCATCGCGCCGCTGATCACGAAGCTCGGCCGGAAACGGTTCACCGGCAGCGGCTCGTCGAGGCGATCGTTTAGATCGCTGAGCGTCGCCTCGCTCAGCGCCATGAACGGATAGCCGTCGGGAAATGCCAGCACGTCGTCCGGGAGTGACTTGCCGGGCTTGGCCACGGGGCGTTGGAACGCCGGCCCAATCCGCACGAGACGGCAGGGCGTGCGCAGGAATTCCGACAACCACACCGCCGCTTCGACGCCGCAGTCCTCGGCGCGCAGGCCATCGCTTTTCCAGATGCGCACCGCGACTTCCTCCACGGGCCCGGTCGCCTGGCGCGGCACCGAGCAGGCCCCCATGTGCGGCGCCCGCAGCACGAGGTCGCGTTCCGTCAGGGCCGTCTCGACGAGCGCCATCCGCGGCAGCGCGCGCTGCGTGAGGAACTGGCCGCGTTCGTCGACCACGAGGAAGCGGCGGTCGCCGACGAAGCCCAGCGCGTCCACGTCGGCGGAGTCGACCGCGAAACCGCGGAGCGATTTCACCGGATAGATGAAAATGGCGGAAACATGCATGACGGGGAAGGGCGCGACGGGCGGGCAACGCTCAACGCTCGACGTTCAACGCTCAACACCCAAGTGCGTCGGACGGGGCGGTGGACTGTCGCTTGCCACGAAGCGCACGAAGGGCACCAAGCACCGGAAGATCGGACTAGCGGCCGCGGCGGACTTAGCGGTTAAACCCGATCGGCTCTGATCGTGTTCGCCGCCAAGAAAGCAATAGCAGCGGAGCCAGAATCCCTTGGTGACCTTGGTGCGCTTCGTGGCAAATCAAGTCCCCGAGTCGTCCCAGCGACCCGCCTCGCTACCCGACCAGACGGCCCACTTCAGGTGCGCGGCACCATCACGATGGTCTCTTCGCGGGCGACCGCGACGCCATCACGGATGAGCGGCTCGAACCGCATCTGCTTCAGCGCGATCACGCATTGGCGGTCGATCTCGTTGTGGCCGCTGCTGGTCACGACGTCGATGCCCCGCGGCACGCCCTTGGCCGTCACGGTGAAGTGCAGTTTAACCGGCACCACCGCGCGGTTTTGGTGAAAATTCTCGACGAGGTTCACGCGCGACGGGTCCATCAGGTTGCCCAGGCGCTGACGAGCACCGGGCTCGGCGGGTTCGAAGGCGGAGGAGACGAGCGGGGCGACGAGCGCCGACGCGAACAGAACCACGAGGCGGGTGGGCGATTTCACGCCGTCACTCTGGCGCGGACGCGTCACCCAGACAAGCCCGTTATGGGCACCGGCGGTAGGTGGCGAGAAACAGGTTCTGGCCCGGCGCCGTGGCGAACGCGCCGGGACGAATTCCGTCGAGGCCGTAGCAGACGCGCAGGCGGTCGCCGACGAGTTGGTAGATCGCCGGGATGGTCCGCCCAGCATTCGTGCCCTCGACGCCCACGAGCTGGATCACGTGAAAGTCGCCCACGGTCGTGAGCGTGAACGTGCCCCGGTCCGCGACCTGGCCCGCGAACCGCATCGCGTAGGCGTCGTCGCCGAGCTCGACCTCGATCTTCTCCGCCACGAACGCCGGCATCTCCTCGCCGGACAGCTCGGCCTTCACGATCTTCCAGGTGCCGGATAGAGGCATGGGACTTGGAGCTTACGATCTGGCCGGGCGCCGGGCCCGTCGGGCCGCGCATTTCGGGAAATCGTAGGTCGTAAATCGTAAATCCAAAATCATTCCCCCTTTTCCGCCTTGAACTCGGGCGCGGTCAGGGCGCGTGGGGTCTCGTCGATCGGGCGGGGCTCGCCGATCTTCTTCTCGCTGCCGGCGCCGAGCTTCTCGAGCCGGCGGCCGGTCACGAGCACCTGACTCTCCGTCTGGTAAACCATGCTGTTGTAAGCCTCGACCGCCTGGCGGAGGCGTTGGCCGAGGTCGTCGAGGTTCTTGCCCACGGCGGCGACGCGCTCGTGCAGCTCAAGCCCGAGCTTCCGAATGTCGTCAGCGTTGCGCGAGAGCGCCTCCTGCTTCCAGCCGTAGGCCGCGGCCTTGAGCAGGGCGATGAGCGTGGCAGGGGAGGCGAGGATGACGCCGACGCTGGTGCCGCGTTCGAAGAGGTCCGGCTCGGAACGGAGCGCGGCGGCGTAGAACGACTCGCCGGGGATGAAGAGCACGACGAACTCGGGCGACGGCTGGAGGTTTTTCCAGTACGACTTGCTGCCGAGGGAATCGATGTGGCTGCGGACCGCGCGCGCGTGGTCCGCGAATTTCGCCCGGCGCACCGTCTCGTCGGTGGCTTCGAGCGCCTCGAGGTAGGCCTGCATCGGCGCCTTCGCGTCGACTGCGATCGTCTTTCCGCCCGGCAGGCGAATGACCATGTCGGGACGGCCGTCGCCCGCGGCCTCCTGCTGGATGAAATCGACGTTCTCGACCATGCCCGCGAGCTCGACGACGCGCTGCAGCTGCAGTTCGCCCCAGCGTCCGGCGGTGCTGGTGGAGCGGAGCGAGCGGGAGAGCTTGGTGGTCTCGGTCTGGAGCGAGTTCTGCGCGGTCGCGAGGGTCTTGAGCTGCTCGGACAGCGCGCCGTAGGCCTCCTTGCGCGCGTTCTCGATCGCCGCGACCTTGGCATCGACCTGCTGGAGGGATTCCTTGAGCGGCTTGACCAGCGCGTCGATCGCCTGCTGGCGTTTCTCCAGGTCGCCCGAGGACTGCTGCTGCAGCTGCGCGAAAGCGGTGCGGGCAAGTTCGAGGAACGACGTGGAGTTGGCCTTCAGCGCGTCGGCGGAGAGCGCCTTGAACTGGTTGGCGAGCCGGTCCTGCGCCTCCTTTTCCGCGGCGAGCTGGGTGGTGAGCTGGGCGTTGGCGCTGGTGAGGCGGGTGGTCTCGGCGCGCAGGCCCGTCACTTCGGCCGTCAGCCGGGCGTTTTCATCGGTGGTCAGGCGGAGTCGCTCGTGCAGCGCGGCCTGCTGGCCGCGGAAATAGAGCCAAGTGACGATACCGGCGGCGGCGGCCCCGAGGACGATCAGGAGAAAATCCACCCGGCAATTCTTTGGGGCCGACGGGTTAAATCAATCCCAGAGCTTGCCCGCCGTTCGCCCGGGTTCCGGGAGGCGCGCAGGAAAGCGTCACGCGCTGGAGACCACCCGCGCCATCAGGTCCGGAAACGCCAGCGATTGGCTGAACCCATGGCAGGTTGAACTGGGATGGACGCAGGGGTACGGGAAGGACGATGTGGCTGGGGTGATTTCGGGTCGGAATCTGTGCCCAAGAAACCAGGGCTCTTGGAGGGGGGTGAATCTGGGGTCGCGGAGGCCGGAAAAGGGGCTGAAAAACGGGCCCGGAACGCATCGTTTTGGGGATGCCGTTGGGAGCCATGGGTTTCTTGACAGGCGTGACCCCTTCTGAGAGTACGTGTCATGCTCTCTGTGAGTTATTTAACCGGCATTCGGCGAGACTCCGCGCCGGCCTCTGTGGCATGCTGACGAGCTCATCGCCGACCGGCCCCGTCTTGGGGGAAAAACCCTTGGTCCTGGTGGTGGATGACGAATACGGTCCCCGCGAGTCCATCGCCTTCACGCTTTCGTCTGAATTTTCCGTCGATACCGCCGAGCGTGCGGCTGAGGCCCTGGCCAAGCTCAAGGAGAAGCCGTACCACCTGGTGGTGCTGGACATCCGCATGCCGGAAATGGACGGCATCCGCGCGCTCGAGGAGCTGCGCAAGATCGATCCCCATGTTTCGGTGATCATGCTCACCGGGTACGGCACGCTCAACACGGCCCAGCAGGCCATGGTGGCGGGCGCGAACCAGTACCTGCGCAAGCCGCCGGACATCGTCGAGCTGATCGAGGCGGCCCGGAAGCAGACCGAGGCGACCCGCGTGCGGCGTCACCAGGCGAAGATGAACAGCGAGGCGCACGAGATGAACTCGGCGCTGAAGCGCGAGATCGAGCAGAAGGAGCCGCAGATCTGGCAGGGTCGCGCGTCCGTCGAGCTGGTCCACGACCTCAACAATCCCCTCACCGTCGTCATCGGCTACGCCACGCTGCTCGTCGAGGAGGCGCGCATCGTGAGCTCCACGGATCCCGAGCGCGGCCGCCGGCTGCTGGACTATGCCAGCGTCGTCGAGCGCGCCGCCGAGTACTGTCACCACCTCTCCGAGAACTGGCGGCTCACGTCGAAGCAGACCGAGGTGTTCACCCAGGTGGACATCGTCGAGATCGCGCGCGACGTGCAGCAGGTCGTGTTCTTCAGCTCGGTCGCGATCAAGTTCGGCGGGCTCCCTCGCGCCATGATCCGCGGCTCGAAGTTCGAGCTGATGCGGATCTTCCAGAACGTGTTCAAGAACTCGCTCGAGGCCGGCGCCGACCGCATCAACGTCGATGTCGCGCGCGCCGGGGACAAGATCGAGCTGACGATCGCGGACAACGGCGCCGGCATGGATGCCGAGGCGGTCCGGAAGGCGCTGAAGGGCGGCTTCAGCAGCAAGAAAAACGGCACGGGCCTCGGCCTGAGCATCTGCCGCCACCTGCTGGGCGCGCACGGGGCCACCCTCGCGCTCGAATCCACCCCGGGCAAGGGCTCGATCCTGCGCATGGTCTTTCCCGCGGCCGATTGACCGCGCCATGAAACGCCGTCGCGTCAAGATCACGGGCCTCGGATTCGTGACTCCGGCCGGCATCGGCAAGGAGGGTTTCTGGTCCGGCATCCTGGAGCCGGTGAGTCGCGTGACGGCGGTGCGGAAGTTCCCCGACGAGGCGGGCCCGTTCGTGGCGGCGGAGGTGAAGGGCTTTAAGCTCGAGCATTTCGTGCCGGGCGTGAACGCGAAGCGCATGCCGCGCCATACGCAGTTCGCCGTGGCCGCGGCCGCGATGGCACTCGAGGACGCGGGCCTGAGCCTGGCCGCGCTCCGCGGGCGCTCGCCGCTCGTGATGATCGGTGCGTCGCTGATGGACTTCGGGTCGATCAACAAGGGCGTCGAGATCATTGTCCGCAAGGGGCCCGTCAACGGCCTGCCGAGCTCGGTCTTCTCCGCCTCGGTGAGCTCGATCAGCGGCACGCTCGGCGAGCTGATCGGCGGGGTCACCCGCACGCTGTCGCTGCAGAGCGCGTGCTGCGCCGGCACCGACGCGATCGGCCACGCGGCCGAGATGGTGGCCCGCGGTGAAATCGACCTGGCGCTCGCCGGCGGGACCGAGGCGCCGCTGTTTTTCCACCCGATGCTGGAGCTGAGGATGGCGGGCCTGGCGCCGGGCAATCCCGAGAACCCAGAACGCCAGTCGCGGCCGTTCGACCTCTGGCGCACGACGGGTGTGATCGGGGAGGGGTCGTGCGTCCTGCTGCTCGAGCCCGAGGAGAGCCCGCGGCCGGCCTACGCGTACGTGCGCGGCTACGCCTTCGCGTCCGACCCGCTGGAAGCTCCCGGCTCCGGCCTGTACGATGCGATCCGGCTCGCGGTGGCAAACGCCGGGATGCGCATCGAGCAGATCGACTGCGTGAATGCCTGGGGCCCCGGGCACAAGATCATCGACGAGGCCGAGTCCCGGGCGCTGTCCCGCGTGTTCGGTGCGGCGCTGGCCGAGGTGCCGGCGGTGTCGCTGAAGGGCGCGATCGGCAACCCGCTCGGCGCGGGCGGCGCGATCCAGGCGGGCTGCGCCGCGCTCAGCCTCGGGCGCGGCATTGTGCCCCCGACGGTCAACTGGCAGTTCCCTGACCCGGCCTGCCCGCTCAATCTCAGCGCCCAACCCCGGGCGGTGCCGCACTCGACCACGATCGTCAACGCGCACGGTCTTTCCGGAACCAACGCATGCCTGGTGCTCAGTCGATAGTCTTCAATCCGACCGTCGTCGCCGCGCTGGCCGCGGTGATCGTGGGCACTGCCGCGCTCTGGTCCAACCCCGGGCGCCGGATCAACCGGATCTTCTTCAGCGCCTCGCTGCACGTCGCGACCTGGCTGTGGTTCCTTCACCTCGCGGTCAACGACCCGACCCACGGCCTCACGTGGCTGCGCGTCACCACCGCGGTGGGTGCCTTCCTCCCGCTGCACCTGTGGCTGATGAAGGAGAGCATCGTCAGCGGCGACGAGCGTCCGGCCCACGTCCTGGGCCGCAGCCGCTGGTATCTGCTGGCCGGCACCGTGCTCGCCATCCTCACCTTCACCGACTGGTTCATCCCGGGCCGGGTCACCCACCAGATCGCCGAGAAGCAGGTCTACGGCTGGGGCTACTACGCGTACACGGTCGGCATCGTCGTGATGTACGCCGCGCTCAGCCGCGAGGCCGTGATCCAGATGCGCCGGATCCGCGGCGTCGGGCGGCTCGAGCTCCAGATCGTGCTGCTCGGCGGCAGCTCGACGGTCGCCGCGGTCCTGCTGCTGATGGTGCTGCGCGCGGTGCTCGGCCTGCCGCTGCTCGTGAAGCTGGTGCAGCCGCTCGTGATCCTCGCGTTCTACACCGGCCTGGTGATCGCGATCACCACGCACCGCATCTTCGACGCGCGGCAGATCCTGAAGGTGGGGCTGCAGAAGGTGACGCTCATCGCGATGGTGGCGGCGCTCGCCTATGTCGCGGACCTCATCTTCCAGACCATCCTGCCGGAGCCGTTCGCCTTCGTGGCGACGACCGCGCTGGCGCTGTGGTTCGCCGCGCTGCTCAACGGCTGGCTCAACCGGATCTTCCAGTTCTACCCGCAGGACTCCGCGGTGCGCCAGGCGGCGTACGCGGTGGCCCGCCGCGAGGTGCGCGTGGACAGCCTCGAGAGCTCGTTCCTGACCGTGCTCAAGGGCTGGGGCCACACCGACACCGCGGTGATGATCTCGGGCGGCACCGGCTCGCTCCGGGGCGGCGGCATCGAGCTGCCCGAGGGCTGCTCGATCATCCGGACGCTGCGCCAGATCCGCTGGGCCACCCCCGAGCGCCTCGCGCGCGAGAAGCGCACGCCGGAGCGCGGCGAACTCGCGCAGTTCCTCGCCGACCACAACCTCGGCGTGGTGGTGATCGGCGAGGGCCCGACCCTCACCGTGATCGTCGGCGTCGGCGTGTCCGCGTCGCGGCAGCCGTTCACCTACCCGCAGGTGACGCAGCTGATGGAGCTCGCGTCCATCATCGAGAACGCCCTCGAGCGCGCGCACTTCTCGGTGAAGGCGCAGCGCGCGGAGCAGCTCGCGACCGTCGGCCTCCTCGGCGCCAGCCTCGCCCATGAGATCCGCAACCCGCTCGTGTCGATCAAGGCCTTCGTCCAGCTCCTCCCGCAGCACTACCAGGACCCGGCGTTCCGCGAGAAGTTCTTCCGCCTGATCGGCGACGAGGTGACCCGCATTGACCGGCTGACCGAGCAGCTCCTCGACCTGGCGTCACCGCGCGTGTACTCGGCGCAGATGGTCGAGCTGCACCCGGTGCTGCGCTCGAGCCTCGAGCTCGTCGCGGCCAAGGCGGTGGACAAGCACATTCCCTTCCTGACGGATTTCCAGGCGGCGCCCGACCGGGTGCACACCGACGCGGCGGCGGCCCGCCAGGTGCTCCTCAACCTCTGCTTCAACGCCATCCAGGCGGTCGAGGCCCACCCGGGCGAGCGCTGGGTGAAGATCTCCACCCGCAATGTCGAGAAGGGCGTGGAGGTGTGCCTCGAGGACAGCGGCCCGGGCATCGCGCCCGAGATCCGGCCGCGCCTGTTCCAGCCTTTCCAATCCACGAAGTCGTCGGGGTTTGGACTTGGACTTGCCATCTGCAGCGACATTCTGGCAGGCCTCGACGCAACCATTTCGGTTGACCCGTCCCAGCCGGGACGCGGCGCGACCTTCCGCATCGTTTTCCCATGCCAAGCCTAGTCATCCTTGCCACCGCCGACGCCGCACTGGCCGACGCGTGGGAGCGCCAGCTGCCCGCGGGGCGGTCGGCGCTGCGGCTGACGCCCCAGACGTTCTCGGCGGGGACGGCGCCGGGCTTTGCGGCGGTGGTGGTCCTGGATGCGGCGGCCGAGGCGATGGTGCCGACGGCGCTGGTGCGCTGCCCGACGATCTACGTCGGCGAACCGCGCAGCCTGCCGTTCGAGCAGGCGCGGCTGGCGGGGCGCGCGCGGCTGTACCTGTCGTACGAGGAGAGCACCGAGCGCCTCCGGGAGCTGTTGCCGCTGGTCGAGGAGGTCGCGGAGAAGCAGTCGATGGTCGAGCTCCTGACCGAGAAGACCCGGCGCCTCGAGCCCTCGCGGCCCGCCTCTCGCGCCGCCGCGGCGGCGGACGCGGCCGACCTGTGGGATTTCCTCGAGGGCGCGGTGGAGAACCTTGACACCCGCGACCGGCTGATCGCCGAGTTCCGCCGGGCCTCGCGCCACGTGCTGCGGGCGTCCCACGCGGTGTTCTTCCTGCGGGAGGCCGACGGCTTCCGCGCTGACCGGGGCACCTCCTTCTTCCCGGCCGACGATCCGCTGGTGGCGTTGCTCGAGACCCGGCCGGCGGTGATTGACGGCGCGAACTGGGAGGGCCCGGCCGACCCGGTTGCCGAACTCGCGGTGCGGAACCGCCTCGCGCTCTGGGGTGCCCGGCTGCTCGTGCCGATCCACGACAACGGCCGGCTGCTGGGCCTGATCGCGCTCGGCGTCCGGGACGACGGCGAGCACTACGACGAGGCGGATCGCTCCCGCGCCGTGTTCTTCGCGCGGCTGCTGCGCCATTTCCTGTCCCGCGCCGCGCAGCTGGCCCGGCTGACCCAGCTCGCCGAGCAGGCGCGCCTGGGCAGCAAGTACCTGCCGAGCACGCTGGTGCTGGCCGCGGACGAGGCGGCGCCGCGCACCGTGCCGCTCATCGTGCGCGACCTCATCGGCCAGGCCCGCCGGACCCGCCAAGTTTGCCGCGCCGCCCCGACCGAGGCCCAGCCCTTCCGCGCGAGCGCCGGCGTGGTCGCCGAAACCGGCGGCATCTGGGCGTTCTGGGAAGAGGCGAGCGGCGAAGTCCACGACGCCGCGGTGCGGGACCGCGCCAGCCGCCACCACCTGCTCCGCGAGCTCGCGCTCACGCTCAACCACGAGCTGGGCAACGCGCTCGTTTCCCTCGCCACCTTCCGACACAGCACGCCCGAGCAGCCGCTCACCGCGCCGCTGCTCGAGACCGTGAAGAGCGACATCGCCAAGCTCGAGGCCCTGAACAAGCACGTCGGCATGATGCACGCGCTGCAGGAGGCCGAGGTCGCGGCGATCGACATGCGCGAGCTGGCCCAGTCGATCGGGTACGCCCTCGGGCTGCGCGTCGAGGTCGGCCCCGAGCCGGTCGTGCTCGAGGTGAGCCGCCGCCTGCTGGATTTTGCCCTGCGCTCGCTCATCTCCACCATCACGGAGAACCGCGGCGAGCTCGGCGCCCGCGAGCTGTCGCTCCAGGTCCGGTCCACCGGCGAGGGCGCGGACCTCACGGCGCTCTTCTCGATCAAGGGCCGGCAGCTGGAGCTCGAGGGCATCATCCCCGAGCCGGTGGAAGGCGCGGTGCCCAACCAGGGCCGGCTGGGCGTGTTCCTCGCGAAGGAGATCCTGCGGCTGCACCGCGGGGAGATTCACGCCGGCCCGGGCATGGAGGGCACCGAGATCCTGCTGTCGCTGCGCAAATGGTGACGCTGCTGGACTCCCTCCGCGAGTGGATGCGGGACCAGGCGGACGTCCGCGTGGCCGCGGTGTTCGGCTCCCACGCGCGGGCGCTCTCGGGCGAGGGCCAGCCGGCCGACCCGTGGTCCGACGTGGATCTCCAGCTCGTGACCACGCGGCCGGACCTTTACCTTTCCAGCGACTGGACGAGTCGGCTGCGCGACCAGACGCTGCACGCCTACGCCGTGCGGCCGGTCTTCGGCGGCGTGCGCAAGGTGACCGCGCTGTTTTCCGGCGGCGAGGCCGACTTCGTGATCGTGCCCTATCGGCGGCTCTGGCTCGGGCGCGCCGCGTTCAACCTCGGGCTACACCGGCGCGTGAAATCCATCGAGAAAGGCCTCGGGGAGTTCGCGCTCGTGATGAGCTTCGGCCAGGTGGTGCTCAAGGGCGGACCGAAATGGCAGGAATTCTACACGCGCGCCGTGAAGGAGGTGCCGCTCGCGCACCTGACGGACGAGGATGCGATCGCCCTCGCCGAGGGCTCGTACGTCGATGGCGCGGCGATGCTCGCCAAGCTGGAACGCGGCGAGTTCGTGGCGGCGCAGCGCTGGCTGCACCGCTCGATGGTCGAGGCCAATCTCCGCCTGCTCCACGAGCTCCGTTACCGTCGCGGCCAGGTGTCGTATCCCGACGGCCGTCGCGTCGAGCAGCTGCTCCCGCCGGGCGAGCTGGAACTCGTCCGGTTCGAGACCGACCTCAATGCCGAATCACTGCGCGCCGCCATCCTCCGCGCGGTGGCCGGCACCCGGAAGCTGATTACCGACCTGACCGGCCGCGCCCCGATCTGGCCTGAGCTGCGCTAGGAGGACGTCAACGGTACGCCTGGCTGCGATGGGCGATGCGTGCAGGCTGATTGTGTACTCGTTCAAGCCAGCCCGTGACGCTGCTTGACGATGGCCCAGGGAGCGGCGGGACGACGGTCCCTGCGGGCCTCCGCGACCGCCTTGCGATCAGCGACGTCCTCTTGGGTCTCGCCTCCATGGTCCGGGGCGGAGGGAGTCCTGACGCAGGCCTTGGACGAATGCGGTCTGGGTGCAGGCTCTGCCTGAGTGGTCGTCATGCGCCGAATCTTTCGGGCCGGGCTCATGGGTCAACGGCTGTAAGGGTCACACGCGGCCACACATTTTCATCCCGAATCAGGCGCGGGACTGGAAGAGCTCGGCAATTACGTCCTCGAGGGGCACGTCCTCAATCGTGATGTCCGCGACGGGACCCGTGCTGAGGATTTCCTGGGAGACTTCGACGACTTTGTCCGCCGGCACAGCGAGGGTGAACTTGCCGTCGTCGGAGCGGGTGGTGGTCCCGTGACGCGACTGCCAGGTGTCCGGGAATTCCGCGGTGCGATTGGCGGTCGCCCCTTCGACGCTGCTCAGGGCGGGCAGGAAACTGATGATCTTCTTTCTCGCGCCGCCGGCGTGCTCCAGGCGGTCGAGCGCGCCGTCGTAGATCTTGGTGCCCTTGTGGATCACGATCACGCGGTCGCAGAGTTCCTTGATGTCGGCCATGTAGTGGCTCGTGAGGAGGATGGTGACGCGGTACCGGCGGTTGTAATCGCGCAGGAACTGGCGGACCGCCTTCTGCGAGACGACGTCGAGGCCGATGGTCGGCTCGTCGAGGAACAGCACCTTCGGGCGATGGAGGAGCGCGGCGATGAGCTCCATCTTCATCCGTTCGCCGAGCGAGAGCTCGCGAACCATCACGTTCAGCTTGCCCCGGACGTCGAGGAGGTCGAGGAGCTCGTCGAGCGTCTTCTGGTACTCGTCCGCCGGCAGGCCGTAGATTGCGCGCAGCAGCTGAAACGACTCCATGGCCGGCAGGTCCCACCAGAGCTGGTTCTTCTGACCGAGCACGAGCGCGAAGAGGCGGCGGTAGGCATTCTCGCGGCGGGTCGGATCGAAGCCGGCCACCCGCGCCGATCCGCTGGTCGGGAAGATCAGTCCGGAGAGCATCTTCAGGGTGGTGGTCTTGCCGGCGCCGTTCGGCCCGAGAAAACCGACAAACTCTCCCTCGGCGATGTCGAACGACACGTCCTTCGCCGCCGCCGTCTCCTCGAACTCGCGCCGGAAGAGTCCCTTCACGCCGCCCCAGAAGCCGGGCTGCTTCTTGTAGGTGCGGAAGACGCGGGTGAGGTTGCGGACTTCAATCATGGAAGGACGGACAGAAACACAATCCACGCCGGACGCAAAGCGAACCTGAGGAACCATTTTTCACAGGAGGAAACGGAGGGAACAGAGGATTGGGAAACCGCTAATCTGCGCTAATCCACGCTAATGGTCGTGGCTCGGTTTAGTGCGGATTAGCGTAGATTAGCGGTTCTCCAATCCTCTGTTGTCTCCTGTGCAGGTTCACTGGGCTGCGCCCGGAACGCTCGCTTGGGCGAGGGCGGTGAGGAAGTTGTCGTAGTGGGTGTAGTCCGGGACGACTTGCGTGACGCCGAGGCGGCGCAGGCGAGTGCCGTGGCCGTCGCGGCCGACGCCGACCAGCGGCCAGCCCAGCTCGCGGCAGGCGCGGACATCCCACGCGCCGTCGCCGATGTACGTCACCCGTTCGAAACGCGACTGTCCGTAATGCGTCGCGGCGCGCTCGAGCGCGGTCCGCATGATCTCGGTGCGGACATGGGAGGCGTCGCAGAACGCCGCGGGCAGCTGCTCGAACGGAATGCGCGCGGTGGTGAGCTTGTGCCGCGCCGTCGATTCCCAGTCGCCCGAGGCGATGGCCACGGCGTGACCCGCCGCCTGCAGCGCCCGCACGCAGGATGCGGCACCGGGGATCTCGCGGGTCTCGCGGCCCTTCGCGGCGTAGAGTTCGTCCATCAGCTGGATCATTCGCCGCTGCACCGCCCGTGACTCGTCGGCCGTCGGCGCATGTCCCCGCGCCCGGGTGACGATGGCCTCCAGACAGTAGGACGAACTGGCGTGGGGATAGGACTCCCAGTCGGTCACGACCGCCTCCAGCCCGAGCGCCTGCTCGATGGCGAGGACGTAGCAGTTCTCGTCGAGCGAGAACGTGTCGGTGAGCGTGCCGTCCATGTCGAACATCACGAGATTCATGAGCGGACAATCATGACTCCAAAATGCCCGGACGGAACCCTTATTCCTTCGGCCGACTGCCCGGCGGGGATTGCCCGGAGACAGCCTCAAGGCTCAAGGGCCGTCCCGCCGCTTCGGCCGGACGATTCCCGCTCTCCCCATTGTCATCCTGAGCGCAGCGAAGGATCCAGTGGGACACGGCCGAACCTGCGACGGCGCTCAACTGGATCCTTCGCTGCGCTCAGGATGACAACGGGTGGTGCAGGAGTCCTCCAGCTGCGACGGCGTGGACACCAGCCTGCAGGCCCGCCCTAGGCGTGTCCCAACCGCGCGTAGTCGAGAACCGTGTGGCTGATCTGGCCGGCGGCAAGGGCGGCGCGGTCGGTGAGCGGCGTGGTGGGCGAGAGATCCTCGCCGAGCCGGAAGATGAGCCGGTGGGTGCCGTCGTCGGCCGCGGGACTGAACAGCCGGGGTACGATCACCTGGGCGGGCACCGTGGCCTTCAGGACGGCGCCGGGGCGGTGGGGAAACGGGAAGTTCACATTGTGCACCTTGAAACTGCGCGGCGGGGTCGAGGCGATGAGCTCCGGCGTGAGCTGGGCGGCGCGGCCGGCCGACTGTGCGAGCGAGCCGAGCATCTGGTCGTCGGGGCGCCCGGCCTGGTCCTTGAGCCGGTTGTAGGCCTCTTCGGTGAGATCCTGCGAAAACGCGATGGCCGGGAGCCCGTGCAGCGCGCCTTCCCAGGCGCCGGCGATGGTGCCGCTGGCGATAATGAAGCCGAGGCTCGCATTAAGACCCACATTGATGCCGGAGACGACGGCCTCGGGACAGGCGTCGGGCGGCAGGAGGTGGTCGAGCGCGATGTTCACGGCGTCGCTCGGCGTGCCGTCGACGATCCACGTCGGGCAGCCAAGCCCGCGGTCGGCGCGGGTGGCGTGGACGGCGCGGTTGCGCGACTTGGCGGCGCCTACCCAGCTCTGCTCGTGCTTGGGGGCGACGACGTAGAGCTGGTGACCGGCGGCGCGCAGGGCGTGGATCAGCTCGTGCAGGAACAGGCTGTCGATGCCGTCGTCGTTCGTGATCAGTAACCTCATGCCGCCACGTTGGCGAACGGGCTCGGGATTTACGATCTACGATTTACGAATGACGATCTCGAATCCGGTTCCCGATCCTCCCGAGCTCTCCGGCCGTCCGGGTCCCCAATCGTGACTCGTGAATCGAAAATCCAAAATCCCCCTACCTTACGAGATACACCTCGATCAGCGTGACGCCGCTCGCGTTGTTCGGGCTGGTGACCTGGGCCGTGTAGCTGCCCGGAGGAAGGTCGAGGAGCAGGGCGGAGTCCTTGCTGCCGGCCGAGAGTGCAAAGGCGCCGACCGATTGGGCTGCGGCGGTGAGATCCGAGACGCCGAACACGTCCGACCAGTTGTCGTTCTGGGCGACGACCTGGCCGCTGGCGTTGTAGACCGTGAGAATCGGATCGGCCAGGGGTGAACTGATGCCGTAGGAGGCGAGCGTCGGACCGATGGCGCGGACGAGGATTCGAGTGGAACGATCGAAATTTTGCGGGTCGACGAGCACGAAGCCCGCGATGGCGACCTGCTCGCCGGGTCCGGTCCGGGCGCGGAGCGAAAGATTGGTGAGGTCCCCGGGCACATTGCTGCTGGGAAGACGATAGACCTCGAGCAAGCCGACGCCGGAGCCGCTGGATTGGTCCTTCAGGTGGATCGTGTAGGTGCCGGTGCCGTAATACGGGAGGAGGGCGGCGTCATTGCTGTCGGCCCGGAATGGAAACGCGCCGCAGGCGTTGAACGCGTCGACCAGCGTGGCGGCGCCACCCCAGGTGTCGTTGTTCGCGATCAGGGTGCTGGCCGAGTTGAACACATTGAGCAGCGGATTGGGCAGGAAGCCCGCGACGCCGTAGGGCTGGAGGGCCGGCCCCGCGCCCCGGATCAGGAGAGGCAGCCCGAGGGCGCCGGAGCGGATATTCACCGCGACGCCGGCGATGGCCAGATTCTCGCCTTGGCCGACCTGTACCCGGCCGGAGAGGTTGGCGAGGTACGGCAGCGTGCTCGAATTCAGGATCGCGCGTGTGACGTTGCTCAACGCGGTACCGACGGAGGTCGTGACCCGCAGTTGGTAACGCCCGAGGTGTTCGGCGCCAAAGTTGGAAATGGTGAGGGTGGGCGAGGTCGTGACGGCGGGCAGCGGCTGGCCGTCCAGCGCGAGCCACTGGTAAGTGAACGGGCCGGTGCCAGAGACATTGCTCGTGAAGGTGACCGTTGAACCCCGGGTGGGTGTCACGTCAACGGGCCCGATGCTGGCGGTCGGGGGAAAACTCGTGACGACATCGTCGGGCCGCAGGCGGGCGATCAGGGCCGTGGGGAATCCATCCCATTTCGCAAAATAGCCCGTGACATACAGCATGCCGGTCGGGCCGAGGTAGAGGGTACTGGGTTGGCCATCGCCGGGATAGAAGGTCGGATCGGCCTGCAGGCCGGTCGCGGTGATTTTCATCCGCTGGATCACTTGGCTGGAGTTGACGTAGAAGAGCCGATTGTGCGCCTGATCCACCCCGAAGCTGCCGAGGATGAACGAGGCTCCCGGATTCCAGGCGGTATCCGGGGTGCCGTCGTCGTGCAGCATGGCCCAGTAGGCGATGCCCTCGTAACTCGCGAACCGCAGGAGGCGGCCGTCGGCGAACGGGAACAGCGCGATCCCGCCGCGGCGCAGCGGCGGCTCCTGCGGAACAAAACCGGCATCCTGCGCGCCGGCCGGGGAAAGCCGGATCACGACCGTCCAGTACGTCGGGAAGTGGGACGGATCGCTGTCCCGCTCGGTCGCGGTGACGTAGATGCGGCCGCCCGCGTCGAGTTTGAAGGCGGTCACCGAGTGCAACGCACTCAGCATGCTGGCGTAGGTGAAGGTCCCGTCGACCGAGTCGTCGGCATTCAGGCGCACCACCTGCCGTCCCTGCGCGATCAGCAGTTTGCCGTCCGCCTGGTAGGCCGCGCCGGTGAGGGGCTGGGTGGTGTTGAATCCAGCGGGCAGCGCGAGCGTTAGCGGGCTGCCGTCCGCCTTCAGGCGGTAGGGAGCGTTGGACACAATCATCCGGCCGTCCCGATGCGCGGTCAGCACGGTGCCGGCGCCGACCGTGAAGGAAAACGCGGGATCGACCGCCCCGGAAGGGGTGAGCCGAACCGTCCGGGTGCTGCCGATGCCGAAGGTCTCGGTCATGACGAGGCTGCCGTCCGCGAAGAGGGCCACGATGGACTGGCCGTAGGCGCTGGCCGAGAGCTGGGCGGAGAAACTCTGGTCCACCGGGCTGGGCGGGAGCGGGAGGACATTGATCGTGACGTCATTGCTGGTGCGCACCGTGGTGCCGTCGGTGACCGTGAGCACGTAGTTGCCGCTGTCGGCGGCGGACACGTTGGTCAGCGTGAGGCCGAACGCGTTGGCCCCGGGGACGAGCTGGCCGTCATGGTACCAGCGCGGCGTGCCGGGGACCGAGGCGCTGGTGCCGAGGGCGATGCCGACGGTGGAGCCGGGCGCGAAGGTGCGCGGCAGCGATGGGACGGCGGGCGTGGCGAGCGCGATGTAAAGATCGGTCGCAGCAAAACCCAGCGTGGCGCCCAAGCCGGCGAACCCGGCGGCGGTCCAGAAGAGGAGACGTCGGAAGCACGAACTCATGCTGACCTGAATGACCATCCACTAGCACGAAACCGCCAGCGGCAGGACAAAAAAAGGCCGCGCCCGGTGAGAGGCGCGGCCGGAAGGGAACGGGCGGGAACCGCCCGGGGGATTACTGGGCCGGGGCCTCGGGGGCGGGGGCGGCCTCGCCGCCGGCCTGCTTCTGGGCCTCGAGCTCCTTCATCGCGGCCTTGCGCGACAGGCGGACCTTGCCGGAGCGCTCGTCGATGCCGATGCACTTCACGGTGATGGACTCGCCCATCTTCACGACATCCTCGGTGCGGCGGACGCGGAAGTCAGCCAGCTCGCTGATGTGGCAGAGGCCTTCCTTGCCGGGCAGGC
Source organism: Opitutaceae bacterium (assembly GCA_035334485.1). Taxonomy (GTDB): domain Bacteria; phylum Verrucomicrobiota; class Verrucomicrobiia; order Opitutales; family Opitutaceae; genus Opi-474. The sequence continues at coordinate 10,010 of DAOQKI010000031.1, read as the reverse complement.
ACTCGACGAAGCAGCCGAACTCCTTGATGCCGGTGACGCGGCCGGTGTAGATCTTGCCCATCTCGATCTGGGCGCCACCGCCGCCGCCGCCGGCGCCGCCGCAGAGACTGTCGATCTCCTGGATGGCGCGGGCCATGGCCTCGGCGTTGTTCGAGTAGACGAAGACCTTGCCGGAGTCGTCCTCGGCGATGTCGATCTGCGCGCCGGTCGTCTCGGTGATGCGGCGGATGGTCTTGCCGCCGGGCCCGATGAGCAGGCCGATCTTCTCGGGATCGATCTGGATCGTCTGGATGCGCGGGGCGAACTTGGACAGGTCGGCGCGCGGGGCGGGCAGCGCGGCGAGCATCGTGCGGAGAATCTCGATGCGCGCGTCGCGGGCCTGGAGGATCGCGGCCTGGGCGATCTCAAACGGCAGGCCGTTGATCTTCAGGTCGAGCTGGAAGCCCGTGATGCCCTTGGTCGTGCCGGCGAGCTTGAAGTCCATGTCGCCGAAGTGGTCTTCCTCACCGAGGATGTCGGTGATCGTGACCCACTTCGAGATGGAGCCGTCGGCCGCGTTCTCGGTCATGAGGCCGCAGGAGATGCCGGCCACCGGGGCGATGATCGGCACGCCGGCGTCCATGAGGGCGAGGCAGCCGCCGCAGATCGAGGCCATCG
>DAOQKI010000031.1:0-9253 GCA_035334485.1 Opitutaceae bacterium | reverse complement strand
ATCGGCACGCCGGCGTCCATGAGGGCGAGGCAGCCGCCGCAGATCGAGGCCATCGAGGTCGAGCCGTTGGAGGCCATGATCTCGGAGACGACGCGGATGGAGTAGGGGAAGACGTCCTCGGAGGGGAGGACGGGCACGAGCGAGCGCTCGGCGAGCGCGCCGTGGCCGATCTCGCGGCGGCCCGGGCCGGTGAAGCGGCCGGTCTCGCCGACCGAGAAGGGCGGGAAGTTGTAGTGGAGGATGAAGCTCTTCGAGGTGGCGCCGCCGGTGAGGCCGTCCATCTCCTGGGCTTCCTTCGTCGGCCCGAGGGTGACGAGGGCGATGTTCTGGGTGTCGCCGCGCTGGAACATGGCGGAACCGTGGACGCGCGGGAGCACGTTCACCTTCGCGCTGAGCGGGCGGATGGTCTTCGAGTCGCGGTGGTCCGAGCGGACGCCGCGGGCCAGCACGGTGGCGCGGTAGGCCTTGTACTGGAGCTCCTCGAACACGACGTTGAGGTCGACGTCCGTGAACTTGCCCTCGCCGAGCTCGGCGAGGAGGGCGGCCTTGGCCTCCTCCTTGAGCTTCTTCACGTTGGCGGAGCGGACATTCTTTTCGAAGCCGAAGATGGCGGCGGAGACGCGCTCGGCGGGCACGACGCGCTCGATGATGGCGCGGGCCTCGGGCGTGGCGCCGACGAGGGCGAAGGTGGCCTTCGGCTTGCCGGCGACGGCGACGAGTTCCTTGATCGCGGTGATGATGGGCTGGATGGCCTGGTGGCCGAACGCGAGCGCCTCGATGAACTTCTCCTCCGCGATCTGGTCGGCGGAGCCCTCGATCATCAGCATGTCCTTCGCGTTGCCGACGTAGATGAGGTCGAGCGTCGACGAGTACATCTGCTCGATCGTCGGGTTGGCGACGAACTGGTCGTTGATGAGGCCGACGCGGACGGCGGCGATCGGGCCGCCCCACGGGATGTCGGAGATCGCGAGCGCGGCGCTGGCGCCGTTCACCATCGCGATGTCGGAGTCGTGGATGAGGTCGGCCGACATGAGCTGGCCGATGATCTGGACCTCATTGAGGAAACCCTCGGGGAAGAGCGGGCGGCAGGGGCGGTCGCAGAGGCGCGAGATGAGGATCTCGCGCTCGGTCGGACGGCCCTCGCGCTTGAAGTAACCGCCGGGGAAGCGGCCGGCGGCGGCGTACTTGTCGCGGTAGTCGACGGTGAGCGGGAAGAAGTCCTGGCCGGGGCGCATGGTCTGGGCGACGCACGCGGAGACGAAGACGTTGGTCTCGCCGATGTTCACGTTGACGGCGCCGTTGGCGAGCTGGGCGATGGAGCCGGTGGAGAACGTGATCCCGAGGCCGGGAACGGTGACATTATGTTTCTGATTCATGATCGGACGGATGTTCGGATGACGGACGGTAGCGGATGACGGACAAGCCGGCGGAGGGCCGGCGGGGTTGGTAAACGGAGGCCGGCCGGTTGGGCTAGCGCGCCGGTGCGGCCGATGGGCCGCGGTGGTGGTGACTGGCACCCACCTAATCTCCTCGTTGGGGACCCGAGAGATTTCCGTTTGCCGCCGCCCTGGCGGATCGCCGTGGCGGCAAGCGGAAATGTCCCGGTCCTGCGCGAGTGTCGGAAAGACAACGGGCGACCCGCGGATCGGGTCGCCCGTGTGACTAAGAGGGTTACTTGCGGAGATTCAGTTTCTGCAGGAGATCGCTGTATTTCGGCAGATCGTGCTTCTTGAGGTAATCAAGGAGCTTGCGACGACGGCTGGCCATCTGGAGGAGGCCGCGGCGCGAGTGGAAGTCCTTGCGGTGCGTGCGGAGGTGCTCGGTCAGGTGATTGATCCGGGCGGTCAGCAGGGCAACCTGGACTTCGGACGAACCGGTGTCCTTGTCGTGGGTTTTGTATTCGGCGATGATAGCGGGCTTAGCGACTGTAGGCATGGTTTTGGGCTGAGGGTTTCACGACTGTAGGGAACCCTCGCGGGCTCCGTGGCACCCGCCCCCTCCCAGCCGAAGCCAGGGTGGAGCCGGCACCACCGTTCCAATCCGGCGGGATGCCGGACCAGTCATGGTGGGAATCCGCAACCGACGGATTTCCACTAACGCAAGGAGCCACACTCCGAAACCCGCCCCCACGGCGCAAGCGAAAATTTGAGCGCCCCGGGCACGCTCGTCAGGACCACAATTAACCCGCTGCAAAGTCGTAGTTTAACCGCTAAGGCCGCTAGGCGCGCGAAGCCAAGGCCGACCTTCGCGATCATGGCGGTCTTGGCGGTAAACCAGATCGGAAACCGGGACCGTCTGGCTGCCCGGACCACGAAGCGCTCAATCTTGCCTTCGTGCCCTTGGTGCCCTTCGTGGCCCCCTCAAAACCGCAGACCTACCCGGCCCGGATGCTGAGGGTCTTGACCCCGGCGCAGCCTGGCAGCTTCTGGATGCGTTCGAGGATGCCCTCCTTGTGCAGGTTCAGCTCGTTCCGGACCACCGAGTGGCTGGCGATCACGGTCAGCCGCTTGCCCTCGATGTGGACCGCATGGGAATACGCCGCGTTGGCCGCGCCGACGACCGCGGGCCAGTGATCCCGGATCGTCTGCTCCGCCGAGGGCCGGCCGACGTGGTACTTGGCCATCGTCTCCTCGACGAGGTCCGCCAGCACGCGGGTGGGGCGTTTCACCTGACGCTTCGGCTCTTCGAACGGCACGCCGCGCAGGTCGCCGACGAGTTCCTCGGCAATCTTGCTGAACGTGGACGGCTGGTCAGGCATGGGGCGGACGCCGGTGCTCGGCTTCGTACAGTCGGCTGTAGCGCACGAACGCGCCGAAGGCCGTCGCCCACGCGATGTAGAATCCCGGGAAGCCGTCGAGGAATCCCAGCTTCAGCACGTAGGCACGAAAGAACCGCCAGCCCGGACGGAACACCGCGGCGAAGGCCGAAAAGCGTCCGCCTTTTGCCTGCTGCTGCTGCACGAACAGGTCGGCGAACGGGTTGATCTTCGCGACGTGACTCGCGAGGTCCGGGAACGAATAGTGGTGCAGGTCGCCGGCCAGCGTCGCCACCGGGCCGTCGCACTCGACCTTCTCGTGCACGAACGCGTCGCCGCCCCAGCGGCCGCGCCCCTGCTGCACGAGCCGCAGGCTCAGGTCGGGATACCAATCGCCGTGCGTAATCCACCGGTCGATGAACCAGACCTTGCGCGGAAAACGGGCGCCGGCGAACTGGTCGCGGTCCGGCCGCGCGAGAAAGGCCGCGAGCGCGTCGCGCAGCGCCGGCGACACCTCCTCGTCGGCGTCGAGCGAGAGCACCCACCGCTGCGACGCCAGGGCCAGCGCCGCGTTCTTCGTGTCGCGGTAACCCTGCCATGGCACGTGGTGCACGACGGCCCCGAGCCCACGGCTCACCGCCTCGCTGTCGTCGGTGGTGTTGTTGAGCACCACGACCATTTCCGCCACCCAGTCCCGCACGCTGCCGAGGCACCGCGGAAGATTCCGGGACTCGTTGCGGGCGATGACGACGACGGAAAGAGGGAGCGGCTCAGCCACGCCGCCATCCCAAGGCCTGCGTCCCGGGTTCACAATCCCGGAGTTGGTGGCACGGCCGGTCGAAGGCGACAGGTCGAAGGTCGCAGGTCCGATCTCGGAGGGGCGCGTTGTCCCGAACGCGTTACCCGCCCGAATGGCGACTCGGTTTGCGCGCCGCCGGGTCGCGGCCGCACGGCCATTTCGTCGTTGAATTCGCCGGCCTCGCGGGTGGAGTGAACGCGCCTTTCAGGTTGTCCCATACCCCCATTGACCACGCTGCTGATGCTCGCGCCTGTGCTGGGCGCCCTGACGGTCGGTGCCATGAGCCCCGGCCCGAGTTTCATTTACGTCGCGCGGACCTCGGTCGCGGGCTCGCGGTCCGAGGGAGTGGCGGCGGCGGTTGGCATGGGCATTGGCGGCATGATCTACGGCGGTCTTGTGCTCCTCGGCCTTCAGGCGGTGCTGACGCGGGTCGGTTGGCTGTTTCTCGGGTTGAAGATCGCGGGCTCGCTTTACCTGATCTACCTCGGCATTGGGCTTTGGCGCGCCGCGCGGAAGCCGCTCGTGGAGACCGCCACGGATGCGGTGCCGAATACGGTTTCACGGGCCTTCGTGCAGGCCCTGTTCACACAGCTCAGCAATCCCAAGACCCTCGTGGTCTATGGCAGCATCTTCGCCGCGCTGCTGCCGCGCGACCTGCCGACGTCGGCCGCATGGACGCTGCTCGCGCTCGTCTTCGCGATTGAGATGGGCTGGTACGCTCTTGTTGCTCTCGCGCTCTCGGCGACGGCGCCGCGACAGGCCTACCTGCGCAGCAAGGTCGTGATCGACCGTTTCGCCGGCACGGTCTTGGGCCTGCTCGGCCTTAAGCTTCTCCTCGCCGCTGACTCGACGCGGTGAAGGGCGCCTAGATCTTCCCGAACAGCGAGCGCGAGATCTGGTACACGTAGCCGCAGGAGCGCCAGGCGCGGACGAACGCCTTTTTCGCGAGGCCCCTCCGTCCGACGACATAGAGCAGCCCGCCGAGCAGGCCGAATGCCGGGGCCTTCACCAGGTTCCCGACAAGGCGCGAGAGCAGGTAGCCGAGTGACGACCGACCTTCCTCCTGGTCATCGCGAATCCGGCCCACGACGCGGGAGCGCGCCGAGTCGAACGCGTGTTTCCGCACGTACGCGAAACTCGTCCGGCTCGCGGGCATCTGGTGCAGCGCCCGGGCGGCTGGTGCGAACCACACCTCGTAGCCGGCCTTGTGCAGGCGCTTGATGGCGCGGTTCTCATCGCCGCCGAACACGACGCCGCCCTTGCGGCCGAGTTCCGTGTCGAAATACCCGACCTCGTCGAACGTCCGGCGGAGAAACGCGAGGCTGGCGCTCATCGGCACCTGGCCGGGACGCAGCGGCCCCGTGTCCACGCGCAAGGCCTGCGGACCATGGAAGCCGGCGACCCAGGGCGGACAGCTGTGCGGGAACACCGGGATCACCTCGCCGCCGACGGCGCCGACGCGCCCGGGCGGATTGTCCTGGAACGGCCGCGCCATCTCGCGCGCCCAGTTGGGATCGATCAGGATGTCGTCGTCGCCGAAGATGATGATCTCGCCCCGCGCCTCCCGGATGGCGCGGTTGCGCGCATGGTTCGCGCCCTGCTGCGTCTCAAGCAGGTAGCGCGGCGGATGCGGGGCCCCTGCGAAGCTCGCCACGATATCCGGCGTGTCGTCGCCCGAGTTGTTGTCGACAACCAGGATCTCGAACAGCGCCCGCGGATAGTCCTGGTGCACCAGCCCGGCGAGCGTCTGGCGCAGCATCTCGCCCCGCTTGTAGGTCGGGATCGCGACCGTGACGGTCAGGGTGGGCTCGGACATGATTCGGCCTGAGTTGAAGGCTGTCGGTTGAAAGTTGAAAGCCCAGAAATCGCCGGGTCCGGCCCTCAACGTTCAACCCTCAACCTTCAACGTCCGGCACTGGCGCCGCCGCCGAGCGCGAGGGTCGCCTTCACCGCCTCGAACACCTGCGGCACCTCGAGCTTGCGGACGCAGTAGCTGCGGTACGAATCGGTCGGCACGCACGGCCCGGGCGCCGCCGCACCGAGGCATTGGCAGGGGAGCGGGGTCTGGAGCACGACGTGCCGCTCGCCGAGCGGGTGCCAGATCGCGACGTTCTGCGACCCAAAGAGGGCGACCACCGGGGTGCCGACGGCGGCGGCCACGTGCATCGGCCCGCTGTCGTGGCACAGCAGCACGTCGAACTGCGTGAGCAGCGCCGCGAACTGTCCCACCGTGAACCGCTGCTCGAGCGCCACCAGGTGAGTCTGGGCTAGTCCGCGGATTTCCTTCACGAGCGCCTGCTCGCCGGGACCTGACACGATGAACACCTGGGCGCCCAGCCCGTCCTGCAGCTGGTCGCAGACTGCGGCGAACCGTTCCGCGGGCCAGAGCCGGAAGGCGCTGCGGCTGCCGGGGTGCACGAGCACGCGACGGAACCGGGAGTTCTTGATCTCGCTTTTGGGTAGGCCGACGAAGGGCTGCACGGCCGCCAGGTCGGCGGGGCGGGTCACCAGGCGGACCTCACGCGTGGCGACGGGCACGCTGGCGGGGGCGAGCAGCGAGAGGTAGGTCTCGGTGATGTGCTCGGAAGTGTAGAAGGCGTTCGTGACCTTCGCGGCGCCGGTGTAGGCCCAGCGGTGGCGGAACGGGTTGGTCTCGCGGTCGAACGTCACGCGCACCGCGGCGCCCGTGAGCCGGGACACGAGGGCGGTCTTGTCGGTGTTGTCGAAGTCGAGGACGTGGGTGATTCCGGCCGCGCGCAGCGCGCGGATGAACCCCGGCCACTCGCCGAGACCACGCGGAAACGTGAGGGCGCGGTTGACGTCGGGATTGAGCGCCAGGACATCCGCGTAGGCGGCCTCGGTCAGCACCGACAGCGTGGCGTCGGGCCAGTGGAGCCGGAGATTGCGGAGGACGCTCCCCAGCAGCACGACGTCGCCCAGGTAACGGCGGCGGATGACGAGCGCGTGGACGGAAGCGGCGGGCATGCGGAGGAATCCGAACAAGCGGCAAAGCGCGCGGAGCCGCAATGATTATCAAGACGACGCCGAACATCGAAGGGCTCGGATCGGCTCCGGTTCTTCGGCGTTGGGCGTTCGACGTCCGATGTTCGACGTCCGCCCGGGTATTCAGCCTATCCCGTCTGCCGATCGTACAGTCCCTTGTAGAGCGGATTGGACGCGTAGAGCTCGGCGTGGTTGCCGGTGGCGACGATCTCGCCGCGGTCGAAGACCAGGATGCGCGAGGCGTCGCGGATCGTGCTGAAGCGGTGGGCGATGATGAGGACGGTCTTGCCGACGACGAGCTTGCGGAGCGCCTCCTGGATCAGCTGCTCGCTCTGCGAGTCGAGCGCCGAGGTGGCCTCGTCGAGGATCAGGAACGGGGCGTTGCGCAGGAACGCGCGGGCCAGCGCCAGGCGCTGCTTCTGGCCGCCGGACAGGAGCGAGCCGCGCTCGCCGACGACCGTCTCGTAGCCGTTCGGGAGGGTGCGGATGAAATCGTCGGCGTGGGCGTCGACCGCGGCCGCCAGCACTTCCTCGCGCGTCGCGCCGGCCCGGCCGAGCAGGAGGTTCTGGTAGATCGTGTCGTTGAAGAGGACCGGGTCCTGCGACACGACCGCGATGTTGCGGCGCAGGTCGGCGAGGCGGAGCGAGCGGACATCGTGGCCGTCGACCGTCACGCGCCCGGCTGTGACCTCGTAGAACCGCGGCACCAGGTTGGCGAAGGTCGTCTTGCCGGCGCCGCTCGGTCCCACCAGCGCGCAGACCGTGCCCGCCGGGATCTTCACGCTGACGCGGCGCAGCACCGGCTCGCCCGGCGCGTAGGCGAAGTCGACGCCGTCGAAGGCGAGGTCGCCGCGCAGGCGCGACGGCACGGTCACGGGATTGGCAGGATCGGTGATCGTGACCGGCTCGTGGAGGATCTCCTCGATGCGGTTGAGGGAGGCCGAGCCGCGGGTGAACTGGCCGTGGAGGGCGCCGAGCTTCTTGACCGGCTCGTAGCAGGCGAACAGCGCGGTGAGAATCGAGGTGAAGACCGCGAGCGTGATGCCGGCGTGGTAGGCGTAGTAGAGCGAGAAGGCGATGCCCAGCGAGGCGATGACCTCGATGGTGGGCGAGAGTACTTGCGAATACTTCACGACCTTCATCTGGACGTGGAAGAGGCGGCGGGTCGTGGACCGGAAGAGGTCGACCTCCTTGGCCTCGAGCCCGAACGCCCGCACCTCGCGCGCGGCGATGAGGTTCTGGCTGGCGAGGTCGGAGATGTCGCCGAGGAGCCGCTGGTTCTCGTCGGCGCGCTTGAGCAGCTGCTTGCCGACGTAGCGGACGGGCAGGACGCAGACGGGGATGATGGCTAGGGAGCCGAGGAAGATCAGGACGCCCTCGTGCTGCAGCGCGATGGTGGCGAGGAAGCTGATGGCGCCGACGAGCGTCAGGGGCTGGATCACAAGGTCGCTCGCGCTCGAGGTGATGGTCTGCTGCACGACGAGCGTGTCGGCGGTGAGGCGCGACAGCAGGTCGCCGGTGCGGTTCTTCCCGAAATAGCTCAGCGGGAGATGCTGCAGCTTCGCATAGAGCTCGACCCGCAGCGCCTCGAGCACGCCGATGCCGCAGCGGCTCATGAAGTAGTTGTTGAGGAAGCCGCAGAGCGCGCGGATGAAGAACACCGCGGGGATCAGCATCGCGTAGCCGACCACCTGGAGCGTGGGCAGGCTCCGGGCGCCCGCCGTGAAGATGCGCGGGAAGACGTCGTTGATCACCACCGGCAGGCCCCGGCCGAACACCAGGCCGCTGATCGCGCCGCAGAGCAGGGCAAACACCAGGTAGGTGCGGTGGCCGCGGAGGTAGTGCAGGTAGGGCAGGAAGCGTTTCATGAACGGCGGGGGCGGTTCACGCCGGGACGGGACCACGCTTGGACACGGGAAAACACGCTTGGTAGCGTCGCGGGATCGGGATTTGAGGGCAAGGCTGGGTTGTGGGGATCAAGCCGCTGGGCAAATTTCCAAATGCCAAACCTCCAAACGCCAAAAAAGGTTCGGTCTTGGGCAAAGGCTCCAAAGATCTACGCCGTCGGATCGACCGCTAGACGTTTGGCGTTTGGCGATTTGCCGTTTGGAATTTCAGTGCGCCTCAGTCTTTCGCCGCCCGCACATCCAGCGCGTCCCGCAGGCCGTCGCCGAGGAAGTTGAGCGAGAAGAGCGTGAGGGAGAACACGCCGCCGGGGAACACGAGCAGCCACCAGTACTCCTCCATCTTCTCGGCTCCGTCCTTGATCAGCGAGCCCCACGAGCTCATCGGGGGCTGCACGCCGAGGCCGAGGAAGCTCAGGAACGCCTCGAGCAGCATGACGGCCGGGACGGTCAGCGTGGCGTAAACGATCACCGGCCCGAGCACGTTCGGGAGGATGTGGCGGAAAATGATGCGGCGATTGCCGAACCCAAGGGCGCGGGCGGCCTCGATGTACTCCATGCGCTTGATCGTGAGGACCTGCCCGCGGACGATCCGCGCCATCGTCAGCCACTCGACGGCGCCGATGGCCGCGAATAGCAGGAGCATGTTGCCGAAGCCCTGGAAGCCTTCGAGGTGCGCGGTGTTGCGCAGCCAGGCGTCGAGTTGCTCCGACGGCTCCTTCATGAACACCATGAGGAGGATCACGAAGATCGTGAAGGGCAGCGCGTACATGATGTCGACGATGCGCATCA
>DAOQKI010000030.1:0-37076 GCA_035334485.1 Opitutaceae bacterium | reverse complement strand
GCGTTCATCGTCGTGCCGACGGGCAGATAGGGCGGGTTGTGGTGCGCGGGATCGTCGGCGCGCCAGATGAACGGCTCGCGGCACGTGACATCCTTCACGTAGTCGGCTCCGGCCATGTCACGCCACGAACGCGCGCGCTTCACGGCCTCGGCGTCGCTGATCGGCAGCGTGCTGAGGCAGCACTTCATGGCGCCGTCGACTCGCAGCTTCTTGGTGAGGGCGCGGGTGTCGACTTCGCTGATGCCCGGGATGCCGTACTTGCGGAGATAATCGCCGAGTGACATCTGGCTGCGCCAGTTGCTCACCACCGGGGAAAGTTCGCGGACCACGAAGCCCGAGCACTTCGGCGTGGCCGCCTCGGTGTCGGCGTCATTCACCCCGTAGTTGCCGATTTGCACCGCGGTCATCGTCACGATCTGGCCGAAGTACGACGGATCCGTGAGGATCTCCTGGTACCCCGTCATCGACGTGTTGAAAACGCACTCGCCGGCAATCGTGGCATCCGCCCCAAACGCCAAGCCCCGGAAAATCGAACCATCTTCAAGGGCAAGGATTGCGGGCTTGGACGTGGACATTAAAGCCTGACGAAAAGGAGTCACTCCGCAGGTGCCAAGGGCAAACGTCACTTGCCGCGGAAAAAACTATGGCGCCGGCGGGCCGACTCACAATGAGGCGATTCCGCAGGAAGTTACGGAGAATCCCGGAATCTGTTTTTTCAGGACGAAAACGAGTTTTGGTCCCTCCATTTGACAGGTGTGGTTAGGGGCCATACCACTTTTCCGACAAACCGATGCCCTACACCGAAGACCGCAACGCCTGGTTTCAGGGTCAGGGCCATTGGCAGCACGTGGCGCCTGGCGACTGGAGCAGCTGGACCTGGCAGCTGCAGAACCGGATCACCTCGGTGGCCCAGCTGGAGCAGTTCATGACGCTGACGGCGGAGGAGAAGGCCGGGTGTTATTTTGCCGACAAGAAGCTCTCGCTGGCGATCACCCCGTATTTCTTCAACCTGATCGACCGGAACGACCCGAACTGCCCGATCCGCAAGCAGGTGATTCCGCGAGCGGGCGAGATGCAGCTCTCCGCCGAGGAACAGCTCGATTCATTGGGTGAGGATGAGCATTCGCCGGTGCCTGGGCTGGTTCACCGTTATCCGGATCGCGTGCTGTTTCTCGTGACGGACCGCTGTGCCGCGTACTGCCGGTACTGCACGCGGAGCCGCCTGGTTTCCAACGCTCAGGACTACAACTTCCACCCGGAGTTCGAGCAGGGGCTGCGCTATATCGAGTCGCACCCCGAGGTGCGCGACGTGCTCCTGTCGGGCGGCGACCCGCTGCTCCTCTCGGACAAGAAGATCGAGCATCTGCTGGCGCGGCTGCGGGCGATCAAGCACGTCGAGTTCATCCGCATCGGCTCGCGGATCCCGGTGTTCCTGCCGCAGCGCATCACGCCGGAGCTGTGCGAGGTCTTCAAGAAGTACGGCCCGATCTGGATGAGCATCCACGTGAACCACCCGAAGGAGGCCACGCAGGAGCTGAAGGACGCGTGCGAGCGGCTGGCGTTCGCCGGCGTTCCGCTGGGCAACCAGAGCGTGCTCTTGCGCGGGGTGAATGACGACGCGGACGTGATGAAGGCGCTTGTCCACCGGCTGCTCCGGATGCGGGTGCGGCCGTATTACCTCTACCAGATGGACCTCATCACGGGAGGCGCGCACTTCAAGGTCGATGTCCGCAAGGGCATCGAGATCATCCGCGCGCTCCGGGGTCACACCACCGGCTACGCCGTGCCACAGTACGTCATCGACGCCCCCGGCGGCGGCGGCAAGGTCCCGATCAATCCCGAGTACGTCGAGCAGATCACCGACGAGGCCGTCACCTTCCGGAACTACGAGGGCCAGCGCTTCACCTATCCGCTGAAGAGCACCCCGGTGCCGGACAAGACCCCGGCGGACATCCCGCACCCGCACTCACATCCGGTGGCGCATTCTTAGGTTGGGGTTGAAGGTTGAGGGTTGAAAGTTGAAGGGCGCCGGACGCCGAGCATCGCAACGGCAAGCGTTGGTCTTGCTACGGAATGCAGCCCTTGAACGGCGGGCTCTCGCCCGAAGCTCCGGCTTTCAACCGTCAACTGACACCTTTCAACCGCGGCCTCGCCGCCCCGCGGCCGCTTCACTCGAGCGCGAACGTGGCGCTCACCGTGGTCGTGATGGTTTTCTCGAGCGAAGACGTGTCATTGTTTCCCTCCCAGCTCGTAGCCGTGGAGTAGAGCGGGTTGATCTGCACCACGCCCATGCGCGCGTTCCGCAGTTCCTTGATCCGGCGGCCGCCCTGGGCCGCGATCTGCTCGGCCCGGGCCCGCGCGTCCTTGGTGGCCTCGGCCATCATCTCGACCTTCGCCTCGTTGGCCTTCGTGTAGATGAACTCGATGCCCTCGGAAACGAGCGCCACGCCCTGCGCGAGCAACGCGGCCGCCTCCGTGCCGAGTCGCGTCGCTGTAGGAATGTCGCTCGAGCGAACCTCGATGCGTTGCGTGAGCCGATAGCCAACGCGACGCGCGACCGTCTCTTCGTCGTCGCCGTGCTTGCGCTCCGTGATCTCGCGCACCTGCACCGGCAGGATCGTGAACTCCGCGACTCCCTGCGCGCGCAGAAACACGGCGACCTTTTCCAGGCCGGTGCGCAGTTTCTCATGCGCCGCACTCAGCGATTCGTCCTCGATACTGAATCCGGCGCGCCAGATCACGAGGTCCGACTGCACGTTTTTCCGGGCCGAGCCGGTGACGTCGATGACCTGCGACTCATGCAGGTGGGTCCAGGTGCGCGTGAATACGATCGAGGCAAAACAAAGGCCGGCCGCGAGAAAGAGGCCGGCGAGCAGGCCGAAGAGATGGGGGCGGGAAGAGGGTGTTTCCATGACCGAAAGGGTTCACCCAGACCTCTTTCCGCGTGTCATAAAAGTCCAACCGAAGTCATTCACATTTCTTTACTCACTGATAAATAGTTGGTTGCAGGCGTAGAACTCATGCCGAACCGCGGCAGGTATTTTTGAGCGTTTTGGCCGGAGCTCCGTCTATCCCATTGTAGTCAGCATTGTTTGTAGTTCTTACGGTTTGCTTGGTGTTAGGTCACTCGGGCCGCCTCGAAAGAGGCGGCCCTTGTGTTTTCAGGGTGCGAGAAATTTTTCTGACTCTTTTGAACGTTTTCAAACCGACTGCATCTATCTCCGCGTAGTCAGCATCGTCCTGGTAAGACGATGAATGTTTGTAGTTCTTACGGTTTGCTTGGTGTTAGGTCATGAAAGCCGCCTCGTGAGAGGCGGCTTTTATGTTTTGGGGTGGGGCGCGTGGGCCCCGGGGCGCTCTATCCGCCGTTCGAACCGCGTCACCGTTCCAAGTTTCGCTTGCACTGCCGACGGACGGCCATTTGCTGCGCGTTGCCTGTAGGGGTGCCCTCCGCGGAGGGCTGAGATTGCGGCGCGCTCGGCCGCTCGACCCTTCGAACCTGAACGGATCATGCCGACGAAGGAAACAGCAGGCGCTGTCAGCGCCCCCCGGCCAACAGCGCCGCTCCCTCCGCCGGGAGTCGGTTTCAGGATGGGCATTCAACGCCACCATGAAACCTTCCTTCCCGCCTCTCGCCGCCGCCCTCGTGCTGGCCTCTTCCTTGTTTCCGGCCGCTGTCCGCGCCGACGACAACGCCGATGTGACCCGGCTCTCGCCTTTCGTCGTCACGGGCCTGCCCGCCGAGGCTTCCGTCAATCCGCTCACGCGCGAGCCGTCGTCCGTCCTCGGTGACGATCGCGACCTGCTGTCGACGCCCCGCGCTGTCAGCTCGCTCACGACCGCGCTCTTCAACGAGCGCCAGATTCATGGCGTGCGTGAGATCCTGCTCTATTCGCCGTCCGCCTATGCCGGCGCGAGTTACGGCAAGACCACCGTGCCCAATCTCCGCGGCGACATCGCCGAGACCTACCTCAACGGCCAGCGGCTCAGCTACAATCTCTACGGGTACTTCCCGTCGTTCAACGGGGTCGAGGCGATCGATCTCGTGCGCGGGCCGGGTTCCGCCGTGTTCGGCGCCGGCTATTTCACCGGCGGCTACGTGAACTATGTCACGAAGCAGCCCAGTTTCTCCGCCGCCAGCACGGTCGTCACGACCCGCGTCGGTACCTGGGTCCCCGGGGAGTCCAGCTATCTCAACGGCTCCGTGCAGGTCGACGCCACCGCGCCGATCTCGGACCGGCTCGCCTGGCGCGTCAGTTTCGAGACCAAAGGCGGCGACACGTTCTGGAAGAAGAACGAGGTCCGCGACGATCGCGCCGATGTCTTCCTCGCCCTGAGCTGGCGCCCGAACGCTGCAACCCGCGTCGACACGAATCTCCAGTACATCTGGCAGGCCTCGCCCGAGATTCTCGGCGTCAATCGCGTCAACCAGCAGCTCATCTGGCACGACACCTATTACACCGGCGCCTCGGCCGATCTTGGCCTGCCCGGACCCATCCCGGCCACGATGGCCGTGAAGCTGCCGTGGGATGCGACGCTGTTTTCGAAGGGTGATTTCTCCAATGCCAACATCGCACGCGGCCAGGTGATCGTGACGCACGATTTCTCACCCGAGATCCAGCTGGTGAATCGCTCGCTCTACGAGCACGTCGACCGGCGCCGCGCGCACCAGTTCGAGTACGCTGAGTACGTCACGCAGGATACCGCCGAGAACCGCACCGAGGCGCACCTGAAGTTTACCACCGCGGACCTGCCGCAGTCGGTGATCGTAGGGTTCACGGCGCGCTACGAGGGGCGCGAGAGCTTCACGAATTACTTCAACGAGTACTTCTACAACTTCGACCTCACGGATCCTTCGCGCGTGTTCAATTTCCGCGACGAGTACCCCAACAGCACCTTTCCCGGTTTCATCGGTCCCGGCGGACGCGAGTTTTTCCCGGCGAGCTACGACAGTCCCGAGACCGTGCGCAGCGAGACCTGGAATCCCGCGGCGTTCTGGCAGCAGGAGATCGCGCTCAGCCGCGAGGTGTCGGCCATCGTCGGCCTCCGGATGGATGCGTTCTACGCGCGGGCCAAGGACCCGCTCGGCGACGCGGCGGTCGTGCCGTGGCGCGACGCCGAGAAGGTGAGCTCGCTCTCGCAGGCGTACAGCCTCGTGTACCGGCCGTCGAAGACCGTCTCGTTCTACCTCACGCACGACCGCATCCGCGCAGCCAACGGCAATGTCACGGGAGGCGGCGTCATCCTCAATCTCCCGGACGGCCAGATCAACCGCGAGGACTTCCGCAACCTCAGCGAGCTCGTCGAGGCGGGCGTGAAGACCGCGCTGCTCGACAACACGCTCTTCGCCGCCGCGACTGCGTTCCAGCAGGACCGCTCGCGGGTTTCGCTGAAGGGCAAGAAGAACAACATCACGCTGCACGGCCTTGAGCTGGAGACGACCTACCAGCCGGCGACGCGGCTGAGTCTCACGGCAAACGCGACCTTCCAGAGCGGCCACTACGTGAACGCGGCGCCGTACCAGGCGGGCGGGCGTGACATCTACACGGCCTACGCGCTCGGCCGCGGGCCGGGCGGACTGGGTTCGTCGACGGGATTCTATGATCCGTTCGCGAACCAGGTTTCGGCGGGCGACTGGCCGCTGCTGGGATTCTCGAACACGATGCTCAACGGCAGCGTGCGCTACCGCTGGGACAACGGCTTTGGCGTGGGCGGCAACGTCGAGTGGGCGAGCCGCCAGCGTGGCAACCTCGACGACCAGTGGCACATTCCCGCGCAGTACACGCTGAATGCCTCGGTCTTTTATGAGGCGAAGCGCTGGTCGGTGAACGTCGACTTCCTGAACGTGACGAACCAGCACAACTGGATCCACAACGGCGACGCCTACACCGCGAGCGAGCTGATCTTCCCCGAGCTGCCGTTCCGGATGGAAGGCTATTTCAAGATCAGGTTTTAAAGCACGAAAGTGGGTTCACAGGAGGTAACGGAGGGAACGGAGGTTTGGCGGGGTCGGGGGTGCTGATGGGCCTGCTGGTTTGACTGAGGGGGGCTTTTACCGCGGATTTCGCGGATTTGGCGGATGAGACAGACGAGGCTCTGCGGACTGCGCACCGACTGGCGTCGCCGCGCAGTCCGCGGAGCGGGTTAGAGGGGACCCGGCTACACCGGATCGTATCCCAGGCCCGAACGGACCTAGCGTTGCGCGCAGCGCGACGCGACGGTCCGTGAGGACTCCTCCGTCTCATCCGCAAAATCCGTGTGATCCGCGGTAAAAAGGCAGTACCCCAATCTCAGTCTACGTCACCGCAATCCTCCGTTCCCTCCGTTACCTCCTGTGCAATCCGCCTTTGAACCCTTCCCGTCTTTCCCCCGGATTTCGTGCTTTCGCCGGCCGGTTCCCGCGCATTGGCTAGCGGCATGATTGGATTGCTCGAAGGCAAGGGGACCCCGGCCAAGAAACCGCCCGAGCGCTGTTTCATCCTTCGCCTCACCGTCGTCGGCTGCCAGCCGCGGGTCTGGCGGCGCCTCCTCGTCCGCGAGTCCATGTGGCTCTCGCGGCTCCACGACAGCATCCAGGTCATCTTCGACTGGTACGATTACCAGACCCACGCCTTCAATTTCGACGACCTGCGCTACGGGAACCCGCTGCGGCGCGACGAGCTCACGATCGAGGATGACCGCGACGTCAGCCTGGCCGACCTCGACCTCGAGCACCGGGCCCAGTTCACCTACGGCTACCACTTCGGCGAGGGGTGGCAGGTTGAGATCAAGGTCGAGAAGGTCGTGGCCCTCGAAAAGGGCACGGCGTACCCCAGCTGCATCGGCGGCGAGCGGGCGGGGCCGCCCGAGGACTGCGGCGGACTCGAGGCCTTTCACGACATGCTGGCCTGCATCAAGGAGCCGGACACCGATTTGGGCCGGGAATGGCTCGAGTGGTTGGGGCCGGATTACGACCCTGAAACCTGCGATCCGGAGAAGCTGAACAAGGCACTTAAAAAATTGGCCAAGTAAGCTTGGGACAGGGATTAGGCTGCGATCTGACGGTCAGCGGAAGATCGTTTTCTTGACGGTTGGGCCGGGGTCCACAGGTTGCGGCCGTTCTTTGCAGTCCTGGTCAGCCAGGAGTTGTCGCGGCGAGTCGCCGTGACGCCTCCATCTGACCATGAAAAAAAGGACAAGACAGCTCTACGTGATCAGTCCGGGTTTCTCCTCGGGCATGGCGTTTGTGGGCTGGGACGCGGGTGAAGACCCGTACCAGCGCGCCAACGACTATTACCCGGAGGACGATCAGCCGGTCGAGGAGCGTGAGAGCCTGCGACGCAACTGGACGCAGGCGTTTAAGCACCTGCCCAAGGTGTGGAAGCGTCTCGTCCAAAATCCGCTGTGGCGCCCGGCCTCCAAGCCGATCGCTTCGGCCTAAAGTAGCAAACTACGCCGGGGCGGGGGAGAAATCCTCCGCCCCGGTTTTTTTGTGCCCGCGCTTCGCACCCCCTCGCCAGTATTGACCGTGACCGCGGTATTCGATCTCCGAACTGCGATCTCCGAACTCCGCCGTGCCGCTCCGCGGCACGGCTTAATGCGATTCCGCGAAGCTGGTGATCGAGTGCCACTCGAGCACTTCCTGCAGCAGCGCCCGCTCGGTGCGCAGCACGATCCGCTCAAGGCTGTTCCAAGTCTGGCAGAAGCTCACCTGCTTCCGGCTGTCCTCGAGCATCGCGCGCATCTCGCGGTAGCGCGCGACGCGCCGCTGGAGGTCGTTGATCGAGATCAGCGAGATCAGCGCCGCGGCCAGCACGGGCAGGGTAATCGGCAGGAAATAGAACACGGTCTTCACGACCCACGCCGGCGCCTCGATTTCGAACGTGTGCGTGATCGCGTACGCCGCAGTGCTCGCCAGCGCGAGCAGCGTGGCGATCCAGAACCCGAGTTTCAGCCGCGTGAACTGCGGCAGGGCCCGTCCCTCCTGGCGTCGATAGTACGCCAGCTGGTCGTCGATGCGTTTCTCGAGGTAGATCCGCTTGAACTCCTCCATCGTCACCGGCCGCGCCGCTGCCGACCGGCTGTGCAGGATGTGCAGCGAGCGCGTCAGGCCGCGCACGCCCGGGAGCCCGAGGTCCTGGAACAGCGGCGCCGCCCGCGGCAGCCCCCACGTCGCGAGCGCTGAGCGGCAGAACTCCGCCGCGAGCCGGCAGCGCACCCAGCTGTGGTGCGAGTGCGTGTGGTGACGCAGCACCATCGCCACGCCCAGCGCACCCGCGAGGCACGCCAGCTTGCCCCACGGCAGGGCCGTGAAATGCAGGCCGTACGCCAGGCCCGCTGCCGCGAGCACGGTCGCGATCACATGCAGCAGCACGGTCGACACGATCAGCCGACGGAACTGCGGCGCGCCGTGACTCGCCGCATGGTCGCACTTCTGCTGGAACTGGAAGATCGCGTCCGGCGCCTTGAACGGATTTTGCGCCCACGCATTCGTGGCTCCCGGCAGCTGGTTGAGGTTGACGAGGCTTGCGTCGCTTCGCTCGAGCCGCTCCCAGTTCTCCCGCCGGAGTTCAAACGTGTGCGCGTCGATCACGACCACCGGCCGGCCGATCGCCTTGGCGTATTCCACGACATCCGCCGTGCCGCCCTTGCCGCGCGCCGGCTGTCCGTCCCAGATCGCCAGCAGCACATCCGCGCCGTTGATCGTTTCCATCCCGCAGTCGAGGTAGGCGTCCTCCCGCTCCCCGTTCTCGGTGATCACCCGGACTTCCTCGGCGCGCTCCAGGGTCGCCTCGACCGACTCCCACTCCGCCGGGGTGAAATCCTTGGCGAACTCCGCGCGCGGCAGGGGCAGGATGGCGTGCCACGACAAACCCAGCGCGAGGGATTCGCGGACAAAGAGCTGGTCGCTCCCGATCGCGATTGATGAAAGCGCGATCCACTCGCCGGGTGCCTCCCGCTGCAGCATCTCCAGCGCCGCCCGGATAGCCGGGGCCGCCTTCTCCGGATCGGAGAGCTGCCGGTGACCGGAAAACCCCACGACATGGAACAGGGGCAGCTGGCTGACAGGGCTGGCGTGGGGTGACATGTCTCCGGCGGTGTGGTGTAAAACCGCTGGCAGCGGGGATTTGGGCTGGCAAGGCCGAACCTTAACCACCATATAAGGCGGCGTTTTATGCCTGAGCAGACGAAATCATCGGCTAGGGTGGGGGAGTCCGACCCTCGGCTCGCCGCCGAAACCGCTGCCTCGCCGCCCCGCCGCCGCCCCGGCGGCGGCTGACGCGCTCCCACAACAGCGCTCCGGTCCCGCTCCAGCTGATGCACTTCGAACCTTTCCACCCCTGCCTCCCTGCCGTCCCGACGGTGGCCGCCTGACCCATGGCCGAATCGTCCAAGGCGATTTTCCTGAGCTATGCGCGCGAGGATGCCGACGCGGCGCGCCGGATTGCCGACGCCCTCCGCAGCCAGGGCCTGGAGGTGTGGTTCGACGAGAACGAGCTCCGCGGCGGTGACGCCTGGGATGCGAAGATCCGCCGGCAGATCGCCGACTGCACGCTGTTCGTGCCCATCATCTCGCGCCACACCCAGGAGCGCGGGAAAGGCTACTTCCGCCTCGAGTGGAAACTCGCGGTCGAGCAGACGCACCTGATGGCCGACGGCATGGTGTTCCTCGCGCCGGTGGTCGTGGACGACACGCCGGAAAGCGGTTCGGTGGTTCCGCCCGAGTTCATGCGCGTCCAGTGGACCCGCCTCCCTGGCGCCCTGCCCACGCCGCAGTTTGTCGAGCAGCTGCGCCGGCTCTTGGGCGC
This sequence comes from Opitutaceae bacterium, assembly GCA_035334485.1. Classification (GTDB taxonomy): domain Bacteria; phylum Verrucomicrobiota; class Verrucomicrobiia; order Opitutales; family Opitutaceae; genus Opi-474. The sequence goes on along the minus strand of DAOQKI010000030.1, from coordinate 27,288 downwards.
GCCAACGAAACCAGCCTCGACTCAGGCCCAGCGTGAGAGTGCGGCTCCGGTCCCATCCGCGCCGAAACGCGGATCGAAAGCGGCCATCGGGATTGCCGCATCCGTCGTGGTGGTGGTGGCCGGCGTCCTCTATTGGCAGCGCTCCGCGCGGCCTGAGCCGGTGGCGCTGCCGCCGCCGGCCCCTGTCCCGGCGGCCAAGGCCCCGGCTTCGGCGCCGGTCGCCAACGACAAGTCCATCGCCGTGCTCCCGTTCACGAACATGAGCGAGGAAAAGGACAGCTCGTTCTTCACCGACGGCATTCACGAGGACATCCTGACCAACCTGGCGCTCGTGCGGCAGCTGCGGGTCGTCTCGCGGACGTCCGTCATGCAGTACCGCAGCACGACCAAGTCCATCAAGCAGATCGCCGCCGAGCTCGGCGTGGCCTACGTGCTGGAGGGCAGCGTGCGCCGCGCGGGCAACAAGGTGCGGGTGACGGGCCAGCTGATCCACGCCGCGACCGACGAGCATGTCTGGGCCAAGGCCTACGACCGCGACCTAACCGACATCTTCGGCATCCAGGCGGAACTCTCGCAGCAAATCGCCCAGGCCCTCCAGGCCGCGCTCTCGCCGCAGGAGACCCAGCTCCTGGAGCGCCGGCCGACCCAGAACCTTGCCGCGTATGACGCGTACGTGAAGGCGCGCCAGCTGCGGCAGCAGGTGTTGATGCCCGAAGCGGAGCCGCTGCTGAAGACCGCGGTCACGCTCGATCCGCAGTTCGCCCAGGCCTGGGCGGAACTCGGCTCGCTGCACGCCCAGATGTACTTTGGGGACATCGATCATTCGGCGACGCGCCTCGCGGATGCCAAGGCGGCGATCGACCGGGCGGTGCAGTTGGCGCCGGACGCGCCCGAGACCATCGAGAAACTCGGCGACTTCTACTATTACGGCTACCGCGACTACACCCGCGCCGCCGAGCAATACCGGCGACTCGCGGTGCTGCGGCCCAATGATGCCGTGGTCCAGGGTTCCATGGGCCTGATCCACCGGCGGCAGGGTCTTTGGCGCGAGTCGGTCGCAGAGCTCTCCCGGGCCGTGGAGCTCGAGCCGCGCAATCTTCGCTACACCCGCACGCTGGCGCAGCTCTATACCGGGCTGCATCGGTACGACGAAGCGATGGCGGTCCAAAGGAAGATCGTGGAGCTCTATCCGGAAAGCCTGGATGACCAGGGTCTGGTGTTGCTCCTGCACCATTCGGCCACCGGGTCCCGGCGCGAGATCAAGGCCTGGATGGATTCGCTCCAGCCGACACCGGAACTGGCGCCAAAGCTCACCTATTGGAGGATGATCGTAGCCCGATTGGAGGGCGATTACGACACGGCGGTGCGGCTGAACCGGGAGCAGCGCTACTTCGACAGATTCAACGAGCCGCATTGGTCGCAGGACGCGACCGGCGCCCTGGTCCTGCTGCTGCACGGTGACACGGACGAGGCCCGCGCATGGGCGGCGTCCGCCGAGTTGGCGGGCCGGGCGGAACTGGCGCAGAAACCGTCGTCGGGGGCGTGGTCCGCCATGACGACGGTCTGCATTGTGCAGGGCCGGTACGCCGAGGCCCTGCGCTGTGCCCAGGCGGCCAAGGACCTGTCTCCGGAGTCCAAGGATACGGCGGGTGGACCCCCGTTCAGCATCGCCTACGCCCAGGCGCTGGCATGGAGCGGCGACAAGGCGGGCGCGCTCAAGGAGCTCGCCCGCCTGCTGCGCACACCCTACGGCGAGAATGTCCACGATGCGCGGGGCAATCCCCTCTGGCACCCGCTCTTCGGTGACCCGGCTTTCGAGGCCCTGCTGGCCGACCCCGCGAACAACGCCCCGCTCCTCTAGACCCCAGGTGCTCCGATGAACTCCACCTCCACCCGCAGTTCGACTCCCTCGGCACCGCCCTTCAGCGATGATGTCTGGGAGGACCTCCTCAACTACATCGAGGAGAAGCGCGTCATCCCCATCATCGGGCCCGAGCTTCTCAAGGTGGACACCGAGTCCGGCCCGCGCCTCCTGCTGGAGTGGCTTGCCGAGAAGCTCGCCGCGCGCCTCAACGTCGACGCGACCCCGCTCCCGCGTCCGCTCACGCTCAACGACGTCGTCTGCAGCTACCTCACCAACCACGGCCGCCGCGAGGAGGCCTACACGCGCCTGCGCACGATCATGCGCGAGGCCGCGTTCGCCCCGCCGCTCCCGCTGCGCCAGCTCGCGGAGATCACCGACTTCAATCTCTACGTGTCCACGACGTTCGACCCGCTGCTCGAGCAGGCGGTCAACCAGGTGCGCTTCGGCGGCAACGCCAACACCGAGGTCATCGCCTACGCGCCCAACCGCGTCGCCGACCTGCCCGTCGAGCGCGACGATCTGCAGCGGCCGGTCGTGTACCATCTCCTTGGCCGCCTCTCGGCCTCGCCGACGTACGTCATCTCCGACGAGGACATGCTCGAGTTCGTCTGCGCGCTGCAGAGCGAGCACCTCACGCCTGAGAAGCTCTTCCACGCCCTCGAGCACAACCACCTGCTCGTGATCGGCTCGGATTTCTCGAACTGGCTCGCGCGGCTGTTCCTGCGCATGACGAAGCGCCGGCGGCTGTCCGACCCGCGCGATGTCGGCGAGATCCTCGCCGACAATCACAGCCTGACCGACGTCCGGCTCGTGTCCTTCCTTCAGCAGGTCAGCGTCCGCACCCGCATGTTCGCCGGCGCCGAGGAATTCGTCGCCGAACTGCACCGGCGCTGGATGGCCCGCCACGCGAAGGCGGCCCCCGCCACCGCGGGCTCGAACGCGCCGATGCGGTTCCTGCCGCCGGCCCGCGAGATGCCCGAGCACGCGGTGTTCATCTCGTACGCCCGCGAGGACCTGCCCGCCGTGCAGCAGCTCAAGGCGGGGCTCGACGCCGCGGGCATCGTGACGTGGTTCGACCAGGACCGGCTGGAGAGCGGCGACGACTACGACCGGAAGATCCGGCAGAACATCGCCCGCTGCTCGTACTTCGTGCCGATCGTCTCGGCCACCACCCAGCGCCGGCTCGAGGCCTACTTCCGCCGCGAGTGGAGCTACGCCGTCGACCGCACGCGGGCGATGGCTGACGGCGCCGTGTTCATCCTGCCCGTCTGCATCGACGACACGGGCGAGGCCGACGCGGTTGCGCCCGAGAAGTTCAAGGCGATGCATTTCGCGCGGCTGCCGGGCGGCGCCGTCACCCCCGAGTTCACCCGCCGCCTTCAGGATCTCTTCAACGCCCGCCGCGCATGACCCCCGCCGCGCCCGCCCCCGTCCCCACCGTCGACGCCCAGCATCCCTGGCTCGGTCTCGTCTCCTTCACCGAGGAGACCCGCGCCTTCTTCCACGGCCGCGAGGAGGAGGCCGCCGAGCTCAGCCGGCGCGTCCAGCGCAAGCTCCTCACGGTGCTCTTCGGCCAATCCGGCCTCGGCAAGACCTCGATCCTCCAGGCCGGCCTCGTGCCGCGGCTGCGGCCCGAGGGCTTCTGCCCGGTCTATGTCCGCCTCGACTACGACCCGCACTCGCCGTCGCCCGCGGACCAGATCAAGCGCGCCGTCTTCCGCGCCACCGAGGCCGCCGGCACCTGGACCAAGACCGGCTCGGCCGTCGCGGGCGAGACGCTTTGGGAATTCCTGCACCACCGCGACGACGTCCTGAAGGACGCGGGCGGCCGGACCCTGATCCCGATCCTGATCTTCGACCAGTTCGAGGAGATCTTCACGCTGGCACAGTCCGACGATGCCGGCCGGCGCCGGGCCCAGGAGTTCCTCGCCGACCTCGCGGACCTGGTGGAGAACCGCCCGCCGCGCGCGCTCGAGGCCCGCATCGACCGCGACGAGGCGGACGCGGCCAAGTTCGACTTCGCCCGCGCCGACTACCGGATCCTCATCTCGCTCCGCGAGGACTACCTCGCGCACCTCGAGGGTCTGAAGGCGCAGATGCCGTCCGTGACGCAGAACCGCATGCGCCTCGCGCGCATGACGGGCGCGCAGGCGGTGGCGGCGGTGCGCTCGCCGGCGCCGCACCTCGTGAGCGAGACCGTGGCCGAGTCGATCGTGCGCTTCGTGGCCGGTGGCACCGAGCTGGAGCGCGCGGAGGTCGAGCCGTCGCTCCTCAGCCTGATCTGCCGCGAGCTGAACAACACCCGGCTTACGCGGGGCCACGCCGAGATCTCGGCCGACCTGCTGGCGGGTTCGCGCGACACCATTCTCACGGAATTCTATGAACGTGCGCTGACCGACCAGCCCACCGGCGTCCGGGTCTTCATCGAGGACGAGATGCTGACGGAATCCGGCTACCGCGAGAGCGTGGCCGAGGAGCGCGTGCGCAAGGCCTTCGCGGCGGCGGGCGCGCCGGCGGACGCGCTGGCGAAGCTCGTCGACCGGCGGCTGCTGCGTGTCGAGGACCGCCTCGACCTGCGCCGGGTGGAGATCACCCACGACGTGCTGTGCAGCGTGGTGAGCGCAAGCCGCTCAGTGCGTCACGAGCGTGAGGCGCTGGAGGAGTCGAAGCGCGAATTGGCCGCCCAGCAGGAGCGCGAGCGCGCGACGCGTCGGGCCCTGGTCCGGGCGCGCCTGGTGGCCGCGGTCGCGAGCGTCCTGATGCTGGTGGCCCTCGCCGGCGCGGTCTTCGGCTGGATCAGCCTGCGGCGGGCGCGGGCCGCCGAGGCGCAGACCCAGGCGGCGCGCCAGCTGGCCGAGCAAGCGCGCGGCGAGTCGGAGAAGCTGATCGGCTTCCTGCTCGAGGATTTCTACCAGGAGCTTATGCCGACCGGCCGTGTCGAGGTCGTGGGCAAGCTCGCGGAGAAGGCGGTCGCGTACTACGACAACCTCCCGCCGGAGCTGCAGACGCCGCAGACCAAGTTCTATCGCGGCATGGCGCTGGTGCGGAAGGCGAGCGCGCTGGCCGATGCCGGCCGGGCCGCGGAGGCCGAGGCGACCAGCAAGATGGCGATCGCGATTTTCACCGAACTGCGGGCGGCGGACCCGGGCAGCGACGACTTGGCGACGGGGCTGGCGCTGGCCGAGTTTGCGACGATCACGGTCGGCGGGTTCGGCGACACCAAGGCGCGGCTTGAGCGTGCCGTCGGGCTGCTACGGCCCATCGTGGCCGCCGGGCGCGCCTCGCGCAGCGCCAAGCTCGGCCTCAGCGACATGCTGCAGTATCTCGCGCATGCCGAGCCGAAGTCCGAGGACGGCATCAGCCACTGCGAGGAGTCGCGCCAGATTCTCGCTGCGGTGGGCGCGCTCGACCTCAGCGACCTGACCGCGGCCTCGATTTACGGCGACGTGACGGACACGGAGTCCCGCCTGTACCAGCGGATGGGTCGCCGCGATGATGCCGAGCGCCTTTCCCGCATCGTGGGTGACCTCGCGGAGAAGGTGCTGGCCCAGCGGCCGGGTGACCTCCGGGCGATGCGCGACCGGTACTTCGCGACGGACATGCAGGCGCGGGTGGCGTGGGATCGTCATGACCTGGCCCGGGCCGAGACGCTCTACTTGCGGGCGGTGGAGGCCGGTCGCTATTACGCGCGTTTCAATCCGGCTGACAATGCCTCCTGGATGCAGCTGGGTCAGGCCCGCTTCAATCTCGCCGCGGTGCGGACGGATCAGGGGCGGGTGACGGACGCAATGAAGGACCTGCAGGAGACCACGGCCATCGAGCAGGACCCGAACAACCACGCGGGCATGGCCGCGCCCGTGTTCTGGGCCTGGTTGGAACTCTATAATCTGCAGGCGCAGCGCGGGGACGTCCCCGCGGCCCGGGCCACGTTTGCCGAGGTGGATCGCACCCGCCGGCAGCTGATGAAGGACAGTAATCTGGACCAGGAATTGGAGGCGGTGAGTGACCTCAACCTCGCGCTGGCGGCCTTGGCCATCCCAGCCGCCGAGGGTAATTACCGGGAGGTACACGACCAAGCGGTGACCATCCTGGCCAAGCTCGAGGCCTTCAAGATCACCAAGGAGGGTAACCGAGACTTCCGCACCAATGGACTCCGGATCGCCCAGCGGATGCAGGTGGACGCGGCGCTGAAGCTCGGCAATTACGAGGAGGCGGCCACGGCGGCCCAGCGGCTCGTCGAAAACAAGGAGTTTGGCCGAAACATGAGCGAAGCTGACCGGCAGCGGCTCCGCGCGAGCCACCAGGCCAGGCTGGCGCAGGCGTTGATCAAGCTCGGTCGCGTCGCCGATGCCCGGCCCGTGCTGGCCGAAGCGGAGCGCTACTATCGTCGCCAAGCGGACGACGGCGCCAACGAATACGCCTTCATCACCGGCCAGGCCCGCTTGTTCTATCTCAAGGCGCTCGCCGAGCCGGCGGACGCCTCGGGCCAGTCTCGCCGCCGGGCGGATCTCGACGAGGCGCTCGCCTGCCTGCGCCGCCTGACCTTCGAGGCCCAGCAGCTGCAGGAGGCCCGCGAGTTGATCAGCGACATCAACGCCGCGCGCGAAGCGACCCCGTCTTGAAATCGCGCGCGGATCGGGTGGTGATCACGGCATGAAGATCCTCCGGTTGGCTCTGCTGGCCCTGACCGTGGGCGTCGCCGCCCGGGCCGGGGTCATGGCGGCTCAGTTCCGCTTGGAATTCGCCGGCGGCGGCGTGTTCCATTTCGGCGCCCTCCCGCTTCACTCCGATCACGAGACGCAGGTCCGCGCGAGCGACGGCTACACGGTCTCAACCCGCGTTCAGGCGGAGACCGGCGTCTGGTACCGGCGCACCGAGGTCACCGTCACCAACACCGGGACCGCCGACCTCGGGCTGCGGCGCGTGGTGCTCCTCGACTCGCCCGTGGCCGACCTCGACGGCGGTACCGCCCGGGTCGTCGGCGAGTTCAGCGGTTCGCCCATTGTCACCGATCGCGAGTTCCTCGGCGTCGAGCATCCGCTGGCGGAAAACCGCGTCGCCGACGGGCGCGTCACGTGCGCCCTGGCGCTCATGCAGCCGTTGCGTCCGGGCGAGTCGACGACGGTCTCGTTTGTCCGGGGCACGTACCCGCCGGGCCAGCTGCGCCGCTGGTTCCTCGCCTACGTCGAACGGGAGCGGGCCCGGCCCTATGCGCCGTTCCTTCATCACAACAACTGGTACAACCGGGGCTGCGGGAAAAAATTCACCGAGGCCGAGGTGCTGGAGGACATCACCACGCTCGGCCGCGAGCTCGTGACCCGGCGCGGGGTGAAGCTCGACGGCATCGTGCTCGACGACGGCTGGGACGACGTGAACTCGCTCTGGCGCTTCCACGCCGGCTGGCCCGAGGGATTGAAAAACGTCACGGCCGCCGCCGCCCGCATCGGCGCGGCTCCCGGTCTCTGGCTCTCGCCCTGGGGCGGGTACAGCAAGGCGCACGACGCGCGCATCGCGGCGGCCGCGCCGCAGGGTTTCGAGCTGCGCGGGAAGAATTTCTCCCTCGCCGGCCCGCGCTACTACGCGCGCTTCCGCGAACTCTGCACCGGCGTGGTGCGCGACGACGGGGTGGTGTACTTCAAGTTCGACGGCATCGGCTCGATCGAGGCTACGGGCCGCATTGATCCCGAGGCTGGGCGTGACTTCGACGCGATGCTGCGGCTCGTGCACGATCTGCGGGCGTTGCGGCCCGGCATCTACATCAGCCAGACCACCGGCACGTGGCCGTCGCCGTGGTGGCTCTTCCACGTGGATAACATCTGGCGTGACGGCTACGACTTCGGCTTCGCCGGCGTCGGCAGCAAGCGCGAGCAGTGGATGACCTACCGCGACGAGCAGACTTACCTCAACGTCGTCGGCCGCGGTCCACTCTTCCCGCTGAACTCGCTCATGGTGCACGGCATCCTGTTTGCCGCCAAACCGGCGGAGCTCAGCGCGGACGCGAACGGTGAATTTCGTCGCGAGGTGCGCTCGTACTTTGGCAACGGCACGCAGCTGCAGGAGCTCTATCTCTCGCCGGAGCTGTTGAACGCGTCGAACTGGGACGACCTCGCTGCGGCCGCGAAATGGGCGCGGGCCAATACCGCCACGCTGCGCGACGTCCACTGGGTCGGGGGCAATCCGGGAAAGCTCGAACCCTACGGCTGGGCGGCCTGGTCGCCGGCCAAGGGCATCGTGACCGTCCGCAATCCATCCGACCGTCCCGCCCGCTTCACGCTGGAAGCCGGCGCGGCCTTCGAACTGCCGGCTGAAGCGGCGCGGCAGTTCTCTGTCGCGAGCCCGTACGCCGACAGCCCGGCGCCGCTGACCACGCTTCGCGCTGGCGAGCCCGTGACCCTCACGCTTCAGCCGTTCGAGGTGGTCGTCCTCGAGTGCACGCCCGTGGCGAAGCCCTGAGATGAGCGAACCCGGCAAAGCCGTCTTCCTCTCGTACGCGTCGCAGGACGCGGAGGCGGCGCGTCGCATCGCGGAGGCGCTGCGGGCGGCCGGGGTGGAGGTGTGGTTTGACCAGAGCGAGCTGCGTGGGGGTGACGCGTGGGACGCGAAGATCCGCCGGCAGATCAAGGAGTGCGCGCTGTTCATGCCGATCATCTCCGACGCCACCCAGGCGCGGGCCGAGGGTTATTTCCGGCTCGAGTGGAAACTCGCGGTGGACCGGTCGCACCTGATGGCGGATGACGCCCATTTCCTGTTTCCCGTGGTCATCTCCGACACGCCGGAATCCACCGCGCGGGTGCCGGACCGATTTCGTGATGTGCAGTGGACGAGGCTGCGGCTGGACGAGACGCCCGGCGAACTGGCGGCGCGCGTCGCGAAGGTGCTGGGCGGCGGGGCCGCGCCCGGGTCCCGTGCCGCTGCGCGTACCTCCGATTCAGCGTCGCCGACTCCCACCCGAACACCGAGCGGACGTAAGCGAAGGCCCACTTGGGTCAGGACTGCGTGGATCACCGTGGGTCTCATCTTTGCGGTGGTCTATGGCCTGCGGCCGCTCTGGCGACCGATGAATCGCCCGGGTGAGACCGCCTCGGCCGGAGCCGCTTCATCCGAAGCCCACAAGCTCGTGAAGCAGGCGCGCGCCCTGATGGACGATGACCCGATGGTGACGCGGGAGAATTTCCTGACTGCGAAGCGGCTAGGCGAGCGCGCCCTCGAACTCGATCCGGGCGATGCGGACGCGTACGCGGTGGCGGCCCGGGCCGGCGCCCAGTTGATCCGCGATTATCAGGACAGCCTGCCGGCCAGCCTGGCAACCGCGCGCAGCCGGGCCGAGAGCGCGATCCGGCTCGCGCCGAATTCACTGGAAGCCGCGCTGGCCCTGGCCTCGGTCAATCTCCTCAGCGGGAACCGGCCGGCGGAGGTGGAGAAGTCGCTCGCCGCCTTGCTGGATACCTGGCCCGACGAGCGCCGCGTGCTGCGCCTCCTGCAGCTGGCGGCGCTGGGGCAGGACCATCTTGATGAGGCCCAGCGTTGGATTGACCGCGCCGTGGCGCTGCCCGGCGGCGATCCGGAGTCCCTGAACCGACGCGCCGAAATCCTGTGGACGCGGAACGATTACCCCCAGATGGCGGCGACCCTCGAACAGTCGCTGGCGCAGCGGCCCACGTCCCTCGCCTGCCACCTCAAGCTCATGCTGCTCGTGTGGGGTTGGGGCGACCTGGCCGCGGGCCGCGAGTGGGTCGAGAAAATGCCGGCCTCGCTCCTGCAGGAGGACCGTATCGCCAATCTGGCGTTTCTCGCCCGGTATTGGTCGCGGCAGCCCGAGCAGGCGCTCGAGATCCTGCGTGGGTATCCGCGGCCGTTCATCGAGCAAGGGTCGCTGTTCGTCTCCACGAATTACCTGGCCGGTTGCGCACAGCTGCTCGCCGGGCGGCCCGAGGCCGCGAAAGTTGAATTCTCGGCGGGACTGAAGGCCATCAATGATCGTCTGACCCAGGAGCCCAGCAATCTGAGGTACCTCCACGAGAAGACCCGGCTCCTGACGCGGCTGGGTCAGCGGGCGGAGGCGGAACAGACGCGCCGCGTCCTGCAAGAGCTTGCCGGGGCCAACACCGCCGTCGCCAATCGCCCGGAGCTGACGCTGCTGCTGGGCTCGACGGACGAGGCGATTGCGGTGTGCGAACGCGGCGTCGACCGTTCCCGCTCGCGCTGGCCGATCCGTGTCAACGAAATGCGCTTCGATCCAATCTTTGACCCGCTGCGCAAGGACCCGCGCTTCCAGGCCATCGTCGCCCGCGGCGAGGCCCAGCTCGCCGAGCTGCGGAAAGCCGGCGGGGCCGGGACGGACTAAGTGTCCGTGGCCGTGCTGCCCTTCGCCAACTTCGGTGAGGGATTGCTGATGGTGCTGCATGCACGCTGGCCCGAGTTCCTGAAACGAAATCTTCTGGCCGGGACGAACGGATCTTGAGTCCTCTGGGCTTTCCCATTGCGCCGGAATCGTGGGCGGCGCAGGCTGCGCGTCCCAGTCTTCGAAAGCCATGAATCTCCGCCGTCCCCTTGAGTTGGTCCGCGGTCTTGTTGCCGCCCTGTCCCTGGTTGCTCTGCTGGCCCCGTCCCTGTCGGGTGCCTCGCGCACCGTCAGCACGCCCGTGGTCGGCCTGCGCGACGCCAGCCCGCGCGTGCACGCGCTAGTCGGTGCGCGCATCGTCGTCGCGCCGGGCAAGGTCATCGAGCACGGCACGCTCGTGCTGCGCGACGGCGTCGTGGCGGCGGTCGGCGCCGACGTCGCCGTGCCGGCCGACGCCCGCGTGTGGGACGTGACGGGCTGCACGCTGTATCCCGGTTTCATCGAGAGCCATTCCACGCTGCTGCTGTCCGAGGCGCTGCGCCCGGCGGTGCCGGCGCCACGCGACGAGTCCGGTGAACGTCAACGGCCCGCGTCGCCCTCGATGCCGGTGGTCGGCGTGCATTCGGCGAATCCGCGCGTCGCGCCGGAGCAGAGCGCGCTGCGCCAGCTGACGCCGGACCCGAAGGGCGTGGAGAAGGCCCGGGCGCTGGGCTTCACCGTGGCAAATATCGCGCCGGAGCGCGGTGTCTTCCGGGGCGCAAGCGCGCTGGTGAGTCTGGGGAGCCTGAGCCTCAACAGTGGCGTCGTGCGCGAGGGCGCGGACCAGGAGATTGCCTTCGAATTTGGGAGCTACGATTCAGCCGCCTATCCGACTTCGCTGATGGGCGCGATCGCCCTGACCCGTCAGACGCTGCTGGACGCGCAATGGTACGCAGCGACGCAGGCGGCCTACGCCGCGAAGGCGGGCCAGGGGGTGGAGCGGCCGGAGGTGAACGAGTCGCTGGCGGCGCTCGGCCCCGTGGTGGGCGGCAGCCAGCTCGCGATGTTCCAGCTCGGCGACGAGCTCGACGTGGCTCGCGCGCTGAAGATCGCCCGCGAATTCAAGCTCAAGGTCGCGCTGGGCGGCGTCGGCACCGAGTACCGCGTGCGGCAGGAACTGGCCCAGGCCGGCGTGCCCGTCGTGATCCCGCTCGATTTTCCCGAGGCGCCCGAGGTCGAGTCGCCCGACAAGGCGGTCGACGTCCAGCTGCACGAGCTGCAGCACTGGGATCTCGCCCCGTCCAATGCCGCCCGACTCGCCGAGGCCGGCGTGACTTTCGCCATCACCAGCGCGCGCCTGCGGAGGCCCGAGTCCGAGTTCTGGCCGCGGCTGCGCCGCGCGGTGCGCCGCGGGCTGTCGGAGGACCAGGCGCTGGCCGCGCTCACGACCGCCCCCGCGGCGATGTTCGGCGTGTCCGCCACCCACGGCACCCTCGAGCCCGGGCGTGCCGGCAACGTGGTGGTGGCGCGCGGTGACCTGTTCAAGGCGGACGATGCTGCGATCGAGCTCGTGTGGGTCGACGGCGACCCGTACGAGCAGGATGCCTGGCAGAAGCTCGACCTGCGGGGCACGTGGCAGGCGACGTGGGACGGTGCCAAGGGCCCGGCCGAGTTTGTCGTCACCGGCCGCGGCGGGCGGCTCCGTGTGAAGGCCGGCGACAAGAACGGCTCGGCTTCCCAGCCGGATCGCACGGCCATGCTGGCGCAGCTGCCGGCCGAACTTTTTTCCTCCACCGCCGGGACCGTGCGACTGGCTGCGACAGGGCAGGGCGAGGATCTGACCGGCACTGGTGAACTGCCCGACGGCGCGAGCTTCCGCTGGGCCGCCCACCGCACCGGCAAGGCCAAGCCGGAGTCGCCGGCGGCGGCGAAGGACGAGCCGATCGCGACCAGTGACACCTATCCAGTCGGCGCGTTTGGCCGGAAGGCGCCGCCGGCGCAGCCGGAGCATGTGCTCATCACGCACGGCACCGTCTGGACCAGCGGACCGGCCGGCGTGATCGAGGACGGCGACGTGCTCGTCGAGCGTGGGCGGATCGTCCAGGTCGGCCGGAAGCTCACAGCTCCGGCGGGCGCGCTCGTCATCGACGCGACCGGCAAGCATGTCACGGCTGGCATCATTGACTGCCACTCCCACATCGCGGTCAGCCGCGGGGTGAACGAGGGCGGCAGCGCGATCACCCTCGAGGTCCGCATCGGTGACGTGATCGACCCGACGGACATCTCGCTCTACCGCGACTTGGCGGGCGGCACGACCACGCTAAACGTCCTGCACGGCTCGGCCAACCCGATGGGCGGCCAGAACCAAGTCATCAAGCTCCGCTGGGGCGAGGACGCCGAGGGGCTGAAGTTCGCCGGCGCGAAGCCCGGCGTGAAGTTCGCGCTCGGCGAGAACGTCGTCCGGGCCCACACCACGGCGCCGACCCGCACGCGCTACCCGGTCAGTCGCATGGGTGTGCGGGAGATCATGCACGACGTGTTCAACCGCGCGCGGGAGTACGAGCGGACCTGGGCCGACTACCGCGCCGGCCGGCTGGCGCTCCCGCCGCGCCGCGACCTGCGGCTCGAGGCGGCGCTCGAAATCCTCAACCGCGAGCGCGTCGTCCACATCCATTCCTACCGGTCCGACGAGGTGCTGACCTTCATCCGCCTGTCCGAGCAGCTCGGCTTCACGGTGGCGACGTTCCAGCACATCCTCGAGGGTTACAAGGTGGCGCCCGAGATCGCCAAGCTCGGCGCCGGTGGCTCGACGTTTGCCGACTGGTGGGCCTACAAGTTCGAGGTCTACGACGGCATCCCGTACAACGGCGCGCTGATGCAGCGCGCGGGGGTGGTGGTCTCGTACAACTCCGACAGCGCCGATCTCTCGCGCCGCCTCAACACCGAGGCGGCCAAGGCCGTGAAGTACGGTGGCGTGTCGCCGGTCGAGGCGCTGAACTTCGTGACCATCAATCCCGCCCGCCAGCTGCGGCTCGAGAACCGCGTCGGTTCGCTCGAGGCCGGCAAGGACGCGGACTTCGTGATCTGGAACGGCAGCCCGCTCTCCACGATGGCGCATCCCGAGCAGACGTGGATCGACGGCCGGAAGTACTTCGACGTTACCGACGACCGCGCGCTGCGCGTGGCCGCGGCGGCAGAGCGGTCCGCGCTGCTGCAGAAGGCGCTCGCCGACCGCCAGAAGTCCCTCGCCCGGGGTCCGGCGGCGGAGTCCGGCGATGCTCCTGACGGTGGAGGAGGGCCGCGACCGCCCGGCGGCGCGGTGGCGGATGACCACGACGAATACCGCGCCATCTATCATAACGGCGCCGATGCCCACACCTGCATGCAGGAAGAGGGAGGCCACCAATGAACACCCGAATCGCACTTTCCCTGGCCGGGTTCCTGGCTGCTGTCGCGCTGCCCGCTTCAACGGTGTTGCCGGCGAAACGTCCCGCCGGTCCCGTGCTGCTGCGCGGCGGCGAGGTCCACACCGTGACCGGTGCCGTGCTGCCGAAAACCGACGTGCTGCTCGCTGACGGCAAGATCGCGCAGATCGGGCCGAAGCTGACCGCGCCGGCCGGTGCCGAGGTAGTCGATGTCACCGGCCAGCGGGTCTATCCCGGCCTTATCGCCGCGAACACCACGCTCGGCCTTGAAGAGATCGGGGCGATCCGTGCCTCGCTGGATTCCTCGGAAATCGGCGCAATCAACCCGAACGTACGGGCGCAGGCCGCGTTCAACCCGGACAGCGAGATGATCCCGGTGGCGCGCGCGAACGGCGTGCTCACGGTGTGCTCGACGCCGGTCGCGGCCAATGATGGCCAACCGGTCCCCGGCCTGCTCGCTGGCACGTCGTCGCTCATGAGGCTCGACGGCTGGACGTGGGAGGAAATGACCGTGCGCGCCTCGGTTGGCCTGCAGCTGTACTGGCCCTCGCCGGTCGCTGCGCAACGCGGCTCGGCCCCGGCACCCGGGGCAATCGAGGAAGCGAGGAAGCGCTATGCCGACCAGGTGAAACTTATCCGGCAGGCGTTCGCGAACGCCCGGGCCTACCAGCGCGTGAAAGACGCGGCCGGCGGCCATCCCGCCGAGACCGACCTGCGCTGGGAGGCGATGCTGCCGGCGCTGCGCGGCACGCAGCCGGTTTTTGTCCACGCTGATGACATCAAACAGATTGCCGCCGTGCTCGACTGGGCGCGGGAGGAGTCCGGGCTGAAGCTTGTGCTGGTCGGGGGACGCGACGCCTGGCGCGCCGCGGACCGTCTGAAGGCGGCGAACATCCCGGTGATTGTTGACGGTTCCTCCCAGTTGCCCGCGCGGCGCGACGACGGCTACGACGCCGGGTATGCCGACGCCGGCAAGCTCCACGCGGCCGGAGTCAGGTTCTGCATCTCCGAGTCCACCTCCGAGTCCGGCGGTCCGACCAACCTGCGCAACCTGCCGTATGAAGCGGCGATGGCGGCCTCGTTCGGCCTGCCGGCCGACGAGGCGCTGAAGGCGATCACGCTCTATCCCGCGGAAATCCTCGGCGTGGCGACCGAGCTTGGTTCGATCGAGGTCGGCAAGCGCGCGACCCTGATCGTGACCGACGGCGACCCGCTGGAGATCCCGACGCAGGTCAAGCAGGCGTACATCGACGGCGCCCGCATCGACCTGCGGAGCCGGCAGACGGAACTCTACAACAAGTACCGCCAGCGCTGACCGGGTGGGGAACCGCTAATTCTCGCTAATCTCCGCTAATCCGGGCCCTCGTCCGCCGGATTGATCGGGGCGTGGCTTCAAACCCCGTTTGTCATTCTGAACGGAGTGAAGAATCCAGTGGGACGTGGCCGAAGCCCGTGGCGATAGCTAACTGAATTCTTCGCGTTGCTCAGAATGACAGACAGGAGCGCCCGGCATGAGGCCCCCTTAGCGAAGATTAGCGAGAATTAGCGGTTCCTCCCAAACCCAGCCCACCGAATCGCGCCCGGGGGAGCGGGCCATTGACCTTGGCGGGCGCCGGTGGGAAAATGCCCGAAGGAGCTCCCTCATGAAAAAAACAATCGCAATCCTCGTGGCTGCACTGGTGGTGGGCGTGGCGGTCGGCGCGGCCACTCGGCCGGCGCGTTCCGGTACCGGCGCACGCCATCCAAACCTGACTGCGGCCCAGCAGTTGACGAAGCAGAGCGTGGACAAGATCAATGCAGCGATCCGCGTCAACGAGCTGGACAGTGCTGGCCATACGACGCAGGCGCTGCAGTACTTGGCGCAGGCCAACGCGGAGCTGAAGCTCGCGATTGAGCAGATGGAAACCAGCTCGGGGGCCAAGTAACGCCTGCCTCCCGCCTCGGGTTCGGGGGAACCGCTAATTCTCGCTAATCTCCGCTAATCGGACGGTGTCCGGATGAGACCGGATTCCGGATTAGCGAAGATCAGCGTGGATTAGTGGCTTCCCAAGAACCCGGCTCAGTCGAACTTCTGGGTCTTCTTCCAGGCGGTGCGGTCCGTGAACGTCGTCGCCGGCGGCGCCTTGGGCGTGTGCTGGCGGGCGAAGCCGAGGAACGTGCGGGACTGGGCGGTGGCCGGGGTGAGGCTGGCGCGGAGGATCTCCGCGGCGCGCGCCTTGGTCAGGTGATCCAGCGCGGCCACGGTCTCTTCTTGGCGGCCCCAGTCGGCGTCGCGGTTGTACGCGAGGTCGAACAGGCGGACGCCGCGCTCACCGATGGTCTTGTCCTTCTCGAGCAGCTTGGCGCGCACGCCGGCGACGATCGTCGCCCACGCCTGGTCGGGCAGGGCGGCCAGCTGGTCGGGCAGCGTGGCGAGGAAGGCGTTGGAACGCGCCTCCAGTTCGTCAGCCGGATGGTCGCCGGACTGGATGATGAAGTAGGCAAAGTTCGACTTCTCCTCGTCGCCCGCGCCGCCCCACACGACGTAACCGAGCTGCTGGTGCGTACGCATCTCGCCGAAGTAGGGCGGGCTGACGAAATTGCTCAGGACGAGCGTGGCCGCCCGGATCTCGGCGCTGTCGCGGCCCAGCATGTACTCGGCGCGATAGCACGAATTGTTGCCCGCGAGGGTCTCGCTGGTGCGGACCGCGCCGCCGGCGGGCAGCGTAAGCAGGCGGCGACGGAGCAGGTCGGCATCGGCCACGGGCGCAACCTTGAGGGCCGAGGCGAAGCGGCGGGCGGCCGCGGTGGCCTCGGGGGCCGTGACGTTGCCGTACACGAGCGCCTCGATCTTCCCGTGGGCGTAGAGCTGGCGGGCGAAGTCCTGGATCGCGGCGAGGGTCAGGCCGGTTGCGACCGGCAGCGCCTCCTCCGGGCGGTAGTAGAACTCGCGCACCGTGGCGCGCCGGGTCTGGTTGATGACCTCGTATGCGTCGGAGCGCGGGAAGCTGGTCAGGCCACGCACGATCCGGTCCTTGATCGCATTGAAGCGCTCGGGCGACAGCTTGAAGTCGACGAGGTTGGCGGCGACGACGTCGCGCAGGGCGGCCATCGACTCGTTGTAGCCCTCGAGCGTGATCTTCACGCCCTCGAGGTCGGAGGTGAGGCTGAAGTTGAGGCCGGCCTGGCCCGCGGTGTAGGCGGTCTCGTTGAGCACCTCGTTGACGCAGGCTTGGTAGAAGGTCAGCCGCACGGCGTTCTCGAGCGAACCGAGCGCGCGCGGCAGGCGGAAGCGGTAGACCTCGGACACCATCGGACGGAGGAACTCGGTGTCCTGCGCGTAGTACAGGCTGAAGCCGGGCTCATTGACGAGCTGGAGCGGCTGCATGGGCAGCTGCCCGGCCTTGGTCGGGATGAAGGGATTCGCCTTCGGCAGCTGGATGCCGGCGACGGCGGGCGGATTCAGGAGCCGCGTGTAGGCCTCGCCGGTGTCCTCGGAGTAGCTGTAGTGCGTGCCGTAGTAGTGCTCGACCTTGTCGGTCGTCTGGCCCTTGGCGATGAGCGAAATGAGCATGTTGTCCGGACGCAGGTGGTCGAGGACCAGCTGGTAACCGGCGGGGTCTTCCTGCAGCCAGAGGTACTGGCCGCGCTCGGCGACCTCGAAGGGCAGCTCCTGGACCTGGTTGGCCAGCCCGACGGCGCGCTCGGCGCCTTCGCCCTTGTCCTTGAACATCTCGTCGAGCCGCGCCATGGCCTGGCGCTCCTTGAAGATGTACGAAGGGTAGCCCGCGGCGCGCGCCTGGCGAATCGCGGCAAACACGAGGTCGAGGACCCGGGCGTAGTCCTTCAGTCCCGCCGGGGTCAGCTTGATCGTCAGCATGAACGACCCGAACTCCTTCGCGTCAAAGTCCGCGCCGCCGCTGATGCCGGTGGCGAGGCCCTCGGCCTTGAGTTGTGAGAGCAGGCTGCCTTCGCCCTCGTAGCCGAAGATGTAGCTGAGGAGCTCGGCGGGCTTGCTCGCGTAGTACTGGCGGATGCCGGGCAGCGCGAACTCCAGCGTGAGCTGGCGGAGGTCCTTGACCGGCTCCATGCGGATCATACGCAGGGCGGGCTTCGGCGGCAGGAAGTCGGCCGGCAGGTTGATCGGAGCCAGGTGACGGTTCTCGATCGGGCTGAAATACTCGCGCGCCCAGCGTTCGAGCTGATCGAGCGGGGCCTTGCCGGTGACGGCGAGCGTCATGATGCCCGCGCTGTAGTGGGTCTTGTAGAAATTCAGCAGCTCCTCGTGCGTCGTGCCCGTGAGCGTCTCGCGGCTGCCGATGTTGAAGTGGTTGGCCGGGTGACCCTGGCGGTAATACGTGCCGTGGAGGTGGTACTCGCGCCAGAGATCGTTCTCGAGGCGGAACTGGAACTCCGAGTTGACGGCGTTCATCTCGCGCTCGGTGAACTTCGCCGAGAAGAGCGGGGCGATGAAGAACTGTGAGAAACGGTCGAGCGCGCCCTCGAGCGCCTCGTGGCGGACCTCGAAGTGGTAGTTGGTGATGGCGCCCGCGGTGTAGGCGTTGGAGTAGCCGCCGTTGCCCTCGAGATACTGGCGGTAGTCCGACTCGTCCGGGTACTTCTCGGTGCCGAGGAACAGCATGTGTTCCAGGAAGTGGGCGAGGCCCTGCCGGTTGGCCGGGTCGCTGTAGGAACCGACGCCGACGGCGAGGGAGGCGGCGGACTTGTTGAGCTTGGGGTCGGACAGGAGGATGACCTTGATGCCGTTGTCCAAGGTGAACCGGCGGTAGGACGACTCGTCATTGGGCGCCTGGGGACGGGGCGGGACCTCGACGGGATTCTCAGCACGCGCCAGGGGCAGAACCGCCGCGAGGGCGAACACGAACAGGGTACGGAGTTTCATGCGGGTAATTTGGCGGGCAGGCTGCGCATTTCCGGGCCGGTCGCCAAGCCTGTTGCGGCGAGCGGCGCGAAAATAGGCCGTTTGGCCACAGGGCAGGATGAACGGCGGGGAGGGGGCGGTAAGCGATAGGCGGTAAGCGGTCAGCTTTCAGCGATCAGCTCAGAATCCGAGCCCCGGTTGGCCGCTAAGAGGCGCAGGAGGCGCAAGAGCAGGCGGGTAGGGCGCTGCCAGCAGCCCGCACGATTTTCCCGCGGATAGCGCGAATGAACGCGGATGAATACAAACAGCCCGTCGGCTCGGCATCCGCGTCCATTCGCGCCATCCGCGGGAGACTATTAAGGGTGGCCGCTGTCGTGAGATGGCAGGGAGTCTCGGTTCCCTCGGTTGCCTCCTGTGCCCAACCCGACCGTTCACTTCCCGCAGCGGGCGAGGACTTCCTGCCGCAGGTGGGTGATGCGCTGCTTGGATTCGCTGTTGCGGACGGCCATGCCGTAGGCGGCGGGTTCGCCGACCACGATGACCTTCTTCCGGCCGCGGGTGATGGCGGTGTAGAGCAGGTTGCGCTGCAGCATCATGAAATGGCCCTTCAGCAGCGGGATGATCACCACCGGGTACTCGCTGCCCTGGCTCTTGTGGATGCTGATCGCGTACGCCAGCGCGAGGTCGTTGAACTCGCCGCGCTGGAACGTGTGTCGCTCGCCGTCGAATTCCGCATCGAGCGTCCCCTCCACGCCGTCGACCGACTTCATCGTGCCGATATCGCCGTTGAAGAGGTTCTTGTCGTAGTTGTTCCGGAGCTGGATGACCTTGTCGCCCGGCTTGAACTCGCTCGCCGGGCCCCGCAGGCCGCGACCGTGGGGATTGAGCGCAGCCTGCAGCGTGGTGTTGAGGTTGGCGACGCCCGCGATGCCCTTGTGCATTGGCGCCAGCACCTGCACGTCGTCGACCGGGTGGAACCATTTCCACATCCGCGGGACGAACTCCGTGCACAGTGCCAGCACCTTCTGCAGGCAGTCGTCGGGGTCCTTCGCGACGACGAACGTGAGGTCGCTCCACGCCTGGATCGCCGCGAGATCGTTCACCGCCGGCGGCAGCGCCGCATCGCCCGCGTTGATGGCGTGCGCGGTCGTCACGATGCCGCTCTGCTCCTTCTGGCGGTAGATAACCGACAACCGCGTCACAGGGATTAACGCCGCGACGGCGCCAGCATTCGCAGTTCGGAGATCGGAGCTCGCAGTTCGACGGTCGGAGTTCGTCGATCCGGAAACACCACCGGAACCGAGCTGCGAACTGCGAGCTGCGAGCTGCGAATCAGCCGCCCCGCTGGCCGCGATGAGGTCTTTCAGCACGTTGCCCGCGCCGACGCTGGGGAGTTGGTCGGTGTCGCCGACGAGGAGGAGGTGGGCCTTGGACGGGACGGCCTGCAGGAGCGCGGAGGCGAGGCGGGCGTCGAGCATCGATGCCTCGTCGACGACGAGGAAATCGGTCGAGAGCGGGTGTGACTCGTTGCTCGTGAACCCGCCGTTGGCCGGGTCGTATTTCAGCAGCCGGTGGATGGTCGACGCGAACCCGCCGGTGGTCTCGGCGAGCCGTTGTGCCGCACGGCCGGTCGGGGCGGCGAGGTGCACCCGGACCTTCTTGGCCTTCAGGATCTCGACCAGCGCGCGCAGTATGGTCGTCTTGCCCGTGCCCGGACCGCCGGTGAGGATCGAGAACTTGTGGGTGAGCGCGAGCCGCACCGCGGTCCGCTGCAGGTCGTGGAACTCGAAGCCCGCCTTCTGCTCGGCCCACTGCACCGCTGCGTCCGCCTTGATCGGCGGCAGGCCGCTCGGCACGCGGTTCAGGCGCGCCACGACCTCCGCGATCTTCTGCTCGGCGCGGGCGTTGACTGGAAGCTGGATTAGCGACTGCAGGTCGCGGACTGCGGGTTGCGGATTTTCCGGAGCCTGGCGGATGACGGCCTTGGATTCGACCAGGGCTTGGATTCGCGCCGTGACGAGTTCGGTGGAGGTTTCGAGCTGCTGGGCGGAGTACTCGATTAGGTCGCCCTCGCGGAACGCGGTGTGGCCTTCCTCCTGCAGTGTCTCGAGCGCGAAGATGATGCCGGCGTCGAGCCGCGGCGGCGCGTCGTTCGCGAAGCCGAGATTGATGGCGATGCGGTCCGCGGTCTTGAACCCGATGCCGTCGATCTCGCGGGCGACGCGGTACGGCTCGTTCATCAGGATCTGCTTCGCCTGCGGCCCGAAGTGGTTGACGAGCTTCACGCACTGCGAGGGCGTCACGCCGTAGGTCTGGAGGAAGATGTAGAGCTCGCGCTCCGTGCGCTTCTCGTCCCACGCCCGCTTGATCGACGTGGCGCGCTTCGGGCCGATGCCCTCGACATCGCGGAGCTTGCCCGACTCCTCGCTCAGCACGCGGAACGTGTCGGTGCCGAAGGCGTCGACGATCTTGTTCGCGTAGACCTTGCCGATGCCGGGCACGAGTCCGCTGCCGAGGTACTTGCGGATACCGTAGACGGACGACGGCAGCTCGGACTTGAAGGTCGCGATCTTGAACTGTGCGCCGTGCTGCGCGTGACGCGTCCACTCGCCCTCGAGGTGTAGCGTCTCGCCGCACTCCACGCCCGGCAGCGGGCCGACAATCGTGACCTTGGCCTCCGGGTCCTTCGCGCTGGCCGAGTCCGGCCGGAATTCCGCGATGGTGTAGTGATTCTCCTCGTTGAAGAAGATGATGCGTTCGAGGACGCCGGTCAGTGAAGTCGAGGAGGGAGGCACGGGCGCTGGGCTAGGAACGAGCAGTTGGAAGCTAGTAGCTGGTAGTTAGTAGCCGGCCGCGCGCATCGGCAAGCTGGTCGTGGACCAGTGAACTGAAACTATCCGCGCCGCGGAGCTGGAATCCTACCAGCTGCTAACTACCGGCTACTATCTACGACGGTAGTTGGTAGCGAGTAGTTGGTAGTTAGCAGGCGGCTGCGTGTGTCAGTAGCGTTCCGCAGATAGCAGGCACAGTCGGTGTGAACCGGGGCCGCCGCGCGGCTTAAACCCGCGCTAGAATCCTACCAGCTACTAACTACCAGCTACCAACTACTCTTTGCCCGCCCGTTCCTCCGCCTCGTGGACTGTCTTCAGCGTCGCGATGAGGGCCTTGAGCTCCTTGCCGGCCTTGGTGCCGACGTAAAAGACGAGGAAGCCGTACCACGCGATCGAGGTGTAGAGGAGGACGGCCCAGACGAGAACGTAGGGGTCTTTCATGTCAGGAGGCGGGTTGGGATTTGACGACGGTGGACGGCGCGGGCGTGAGGAGGGAGCCGACGATCATGCCGAGAAAGGCGAGGCCGAACGACGAGCCGCCCGCGACCTCGGCCGGGATCTGCCGGTCGGGCCAGACCTGCGCCACGACGAGGAAGGTGAGCGGCCCGATCGCGCCGAGCACGAGCGCGGCGTACGCGCCGACCGAGTTTGCGCGCGGCCAGTAGAGTCCGGCGATCAGGAGCGTGAACACGCTCGCAAGGTAGATGTTGCCCGTGACCGCGAGGAAGGTCCACGCGTCGCCGGGCAGCTGGTACCAGAGGCCGAAGAACAGGAGGAAGATCGCGATGCCGAGCAGGATCACGCGCGTGAGCAGGATTCGGCCCGAGTTGGACAGCGGAGTCTTCAGGACCGGCGTGATGATGTCGTTGTAGATCACGGTCGCCCACGTGAGCATGTAGCCGCTGATCGTGGACATCTCCGCCGCGATCATCGCCGCGACCAGGATGCCCATCAGGCCGACCGGCAGCACGACGCTGAGGTAGCGCGGCATCGCGGTCATGGAGTTCAGACCCGCGGGCAGCCCGCCGTGCTGCTGGAAATAGACGAACGCCGCGATGCCCCACATGCCCGGCAGCAGGAACCGGCCGACGAAATAGTACGAGACGCGGCGGTACATCTTGGTGGCCGTCTTCGCGTCCTTGGTCGCGAGCACGCGGCTGATCGTGGTCTGCCAGGTGGTGACGACCGCCAGCTGGAAGATGAACATCCAGATCAGGTAGCCCCAGCCGAAGCTCGAGGGATGCGCGGGATTGAACGGGTGGGGCGCCGTGCCGCCGCTCGCCTCCCATGTTTTCTGGAGGGTCGTGATCAGGTTCGACCAGCCGATGTTGGCGAGGACCATCACCGAGGTGGTCACGATGCCGATGCCGACGAGGAGGAACTGCAGGTAGTCCGTCACGAGCACGGAGAGCATGCCGCCGAGCACGGTGTAGAGCAGCACGAGGACCAGCAGCACGGTCATCACGCTCTCGAGCCAGCTCGCCGGCATGCCGGTGGCGTGGACGAGGAAGTCGCCGCCGAGGCGGAGGAAGATGCCCATGTTGAGCAGGCCGCCCAGCGCGACGAACACGCCGGCCAGCCAGCGGACCTTGTGGCCGAAGCGCTTCTCGAATAGCTCCGGGATCGTCATCACGCCGGCATCGCGCAGCGGCTTGATCACGAAGCCGGTCATGCCGACGAACAGGAACGCGACCGCCATGATCACGCCGATGATCTCGCCGGAGAAGCCCTTCTCGAAGCCGAGCTGCGCCGTGTACATCACGGTCACGAGACCCATCTCAGTCGCCGCGAGCGACGCGATGCCGAGGTTCACATGGACCTCACGGCCGGCGATGGTGAAGTCTTCGACTCCCCGGATGTAGCGTCTCATCCACAATCCGGCGGAGAGGCAGCCAACGACGTAAACGACAACGATGATCCAGTCGATCAGGGCAAGCGTCATGGGAGAAAGTTGAACCTGGACGCGGCAAGAGGGGTGAGCCGCCCCGCCACCTTGCCGCATGCCCGCCCGGAGTGAAGCGGATTCGCGCGGAATATTCTGCGGCCGGAGGACGGTGACCGGTGGACCGTGACCGGTGACCAGTGGGCGGTTGGATCAACCCAAGGGCCGAGTTGCGGATGACCGTCCACCGTCTACCGGCCACTGTCTACCGGATCTGCGCTCCGAGCGCGGCTAGGCTCGGAAAGACCTCATCGGCGCCGGCGGCGCGGAGCTGGGGTTCGTCGTGGGTGCCGGTGGTGACGGCCCAGCAGGGGAAGCCGGCGTTGCGGGCGGTCTTCACGTCGAAGGGTGAGTCGCCGATCAGCATGGCCGACGTGGCTTCGGCGCCGAGCGCCTGCAGGGCGTGCGCGGTGAATTCCACCTGGGGTTTGAGCCAGGGGGTGTCGCCCGCGCCGAAGATGCCGCCCAGCAGCGGGGTCACGCCGAGGTGCGCGCAGATCCGGCGCGACGCCTCGGCCTGCTTGTTGGTGAGCACGCCGAGCTTCACGCCGCGGGCGTGCAGGCTGCGCAGGAGCTCCATCCCGCCGGGCATCAGCGTCACGTCTTCAAGCAGGATTTGCTGGGTGTACGCGACGTGGACCTTCATCGCCTCGGCGATCAGGTCGGGCGGGAGGAAATGGCCCATCGCATTCTCCAGTCCGCCTCCCACCGCCCGTCGCACCTGTTCCATCGTGGGCGCCGGCCGCCCGAACTGCGGCAGGGTGTGCACGTAGGCGCGGTGGATCGTGGTGAAGGCGTCCACCAGGGTGCCGTCGAGGTCGATCAGGATCGTCGCAAAGCGGGCCATGGAACCTCACTGCATGCGCGGGCGTCGCCGCCATGGCAACACCGCGCACCCGGCGGAGGTGCTTGAACCACGAAGAGCACCAAGAGCACGAAGATCAGGGCAATCACCTTGGCGGTCGTCGCGTGCTTGGCGGTGAACCGGATCGGTTGCTGAGGGTGGTTTACCGCCAAGCACGCGGAGGCCGCGAAGCAACGGGCTTCGGCTTCGTGTTCTTCGTGGCCTTTGTGGCGGTCTCAAAATTGGGTTGGCCCGGGGACGGAAGGTGCGTGAACTGTGGGGCCATGTCCGACTCGCCCGTCACGTCCCGCGCCCTGGTCTCGGCGCTCGCCGAGGGGGACGTGCTGGAGGTCGAGTTGTCCGGCACCTGGCTCATCACCGAGACGCGGCCGTCCTGGGACGAGGTCCGCGGCGCACTCAACCCGGCGCGGGTGAAGCTCGCGGTCGATGGGGTGGAGAAGTGGGACAGCTCGCTGCTGCTATTCCTGTTCGGCGTGCAGCAGTGGTGCCGCGCCACGGGGGCGTACTGCGACGCCGACAGCCTGCCCGAAAAGATCCGGACCTTGCTCGCGCAGTTGGCAGTCTCACACGAGACGAGCGTGCCGTTCGACCGCACCGAGAACTTCCTCGTGACCGTCGGGCTCGCGACCATGGACGTGCTCCGCAAGGCGCGGGAAATCTCGCGCTTCGTCGGCGAATGCACCCTGAGCGCGGTGCGGTTCATGAGCGTCCCGCATCGCTTCCGGTGGCGCGACTGCTTCCTGGAGATGCAGCAGTGCGGGGCGATGGCGCTGCCGATCGTGGGGCTCATCAGCTTCCTGGTCGGCGTGACGCTGGCCTACACGGGCGCGATCGTGCTGCGGCAGTATGGCGGCGACATCTTTGTGGCGGACTTGATCGGCCTCGCGATGGTGCGCGAGATGGGGGCAATGATGACGGGCGTGGTGCTGGCCGGCCGCACGGGCGCCGCGTTCGCCGCCACGCTGGGCAACATGAAGGCCAACGAGGAGATCGACGCGCTCGAGACCCTCGGCATCCCGGCGGTGAGCTTCCTGGTGCTGCCGCGCCTGCTGGCGCTCGGCATCATGATGCCGCTGCTGGCGCTGTATTCGAACGCCCTCGGCATCCTCGGCGGCATGGCGGTGTCGAAGGGCCTGCTCTCGATCTCGCCGACGGCCTACTTCGTCGAGATGCAGACGATCGTGAGCCTGTCGGACATCATGGTCGGCCTGATCAAGTCGGTGTGCTTCGGCCTGATCGTCGGCCTCGCGGGCTGCCTGCGCGGCCTGCAGGCGGACCGGAGCGCGGTGGGCGTCGGGCGCGCGGCGACCTCGGCGGTCGTGACCGCCATCCTGTTCATCATCGTGGCCGACGCGATCTTCGCGGTGATGTTCAACATAATCGGACTCTGAGCCATGGCCGCGAACCCGCCCGAACCCACCCCCGCGATCGACGTCCGCGGACTGAGCTGCGGCTACGACGGGCGCGTGGTGCTGAAGGACATCACCTTCGCGGTCCGCCCGGGCGAGATCTTCTTCATCATCGGCGGCTCGGGTTGCGGCAAGAGCACGCTGCTGCGGAACCTGATCGGGATCTCGACGCCGCTGGCGGGTGACGTGCGGTTCTTCGGCCGACCGGCCGCGGAGCACGACGCCGCGGCGCGGCGCGCGCTGCTGAAGACCTTCGGCGTGCTCTACCAGAGCGGCGCCCTGTGGAGCTCGCTCACGCTGCGGCAGAACGTGGCGCTGCCGCTCGAGGAGTACACCAGCCTCAGCCAGACCGAGATCCAGGAGATCGTGGCCCTCAAGCTGGCCCAGGTCGGGCTGACGGGATTCGAGGACTATTACCCGTCCGAGATCAGCGGCGGCATGAAGAAGCGCGCCGGCCTCGCGCGGGCGCTCGCGCTCGACCCGGCGATCGTGTTCCTCGACGAGCCGTCGGCGGGCCTCGACCCGATCACGTCGCGGCGGCTCGACGAGCTGGTGCTCCAGATCCGCGAGATGTTCGGCACGACGATCGCGGTCGTGTCGCACGAGCTGGCCTCGATCTTCAGCATCGCCGACCGCGTGATCATGCTCGACCGCGGCGAGAAGGGCATCATCGCCTCGGGCGACCCGAAGGAGCTGGCCCGCGGCCACCGCGACCCGCGGGTGGTGGAGTTCCTCAACCGCGGCGACCTCCCGCCGCAATAGGCTTCCCCCGTCAATTCCGAGCCGTTATCCCTCCTCGCGCGTGAAAACCAAGTTCAGTCCCACCGTCGTCGGCGCCTTCGTGCTGGGCGGGTTTGCCCTCGTGATCATCGGGCTCCTGTCGTTCGGCGGGGTGAGCTTCTTCTCCAAGCCGCAGCGCTTCGTGGTGTACTTCGACGAGTCGATCCACGGCCTCGACCTCGGCTCGCCGGTGAAGCTCCGCGGCGTGCGCGTCGGGCGCGTGGTCGACCTGAACATCCGCTACGACGACAAGAAGAACCACTCGGTCGTCGTCGTGGTGTGCGAGTTCAGCAAGAGCATGCTCACCGACCAGAAGGGCGCGCTCATCAATGTCTCCGACCGGGGCGAGCTGCAGAACCTCGTCGACCGCGGCCTGCGCGCGCAGCTCGGCGTGCTCGGCCTCGCGACCGGCCTGCTGTTCGTGGAGCTCGATTTCATGGACCCGAAGGAGTACCCGGCCGAGCCGCGCGCCGCCGACGCCAAGTACACCGTCGTCCCGGCCATGCCGTCGGCCATCTCCGAGTTCCAGGCCAGCGCGTCCGAGATCCTCGCCAACCTCCAGAAGGTCGACTTCGCCGGCATCTCGGCGGAGCTCAAGGCGGTGCTCGTCGCGACCCACAAGCAGGTCGACGGTCTCGACCTCAAGGGCGTCGTCAGCCAGTGGAAGACCACCGGCGCGGCCGTTGAGGCCGCCGCGAGCGCGCCGGAGATCAAGCAGACCTTCGTCAACCTCAACGCCGCCGTCACGGATCTCCGCACGCTGCTCGCCAAGCTCGACACGCAGGTGGTGCCCGCCGGCCAGGACCTGCGGGCGACGCTGGCCCAGGCCAAGACCACGCTGGAGGCCTTCAACGCCGCGGCGAACGACGCCCGGCGGTTCATCGCCGCGCAGCAGGACGTGGGGCCCGAGCTGAACCGCACGCTGCAGCAGCTGGCCGAGGCCGCCGACGCCGTGCAGCGCCTCGCCGATTTCATCGAGCGCAACCCGAAC